>CAYPJS010000180.1:0-22279 GCA_964411135.1 uncultured Anaerolinea sp. | reverse complement strand
AAAATGCGACACGCGCCGCTGAAGGGTGGGCAGATAGGGTGTCAACGGATGGTCAGAAACATACAGACCGATCAGTTCACGCTCCCACTCAAGCTGCTCCCGCCGGTCGAGTGTTGGCGTTACCGGCAGCTTGATCTCCTCCTCGACCCCGGCGATGGTCCCGAAAAAGCTCAGCTGCCCGCTGTTAAGTGCGCGGAAGTGACTGGCGCTGACCGACATGAATTGGTCCAAACCTTCCAGCAGCGCTTTGCGGGAACCGAACTTATCCAGGGCTCCTACGCGCACCAGGCATTCAAGCGACCGTTTGCCAATTTTCTGCAGGTCGGAACGGAAGGCAAAATCTTTCAGGTCCTTGAATGTGCCGCCCTGACGGGCATCCAGTATCAGGTCAACCGGGCCCTGCCCTACATTTTTCACCGCACCCAAGCCAAATCTAATCGCGGACGGCTGCCCCTCACGGTCTTCAATCGAAAAGTCATAACCGCTGGAATTGATGTCCGGCGGGAGCACCTCGATGCCCATGGCACGGCAGTCGGCGACATACAATGCCACCTTCTCAATATCGTTTTTCGAAGCCGAGAGCAGCGCAGTCATGTATTCAACGGTGTAATGCGCCTTGAGGTAAGCAGTTTGCACCGCGATAATGCCATAATCTGCTGCATGCGACTTATTAAAACCGTAGTTAGCGAATTTCTCCCAGTCGGCAAAGATCGCCTGGGCCGTATCTTTCTGGATACCGTTGGCACAAGCACCTTTGACAAATTTCGCGCGGTGCTTCTCGAGTTTTTCTTTCTGCTTCTTCGAGATGACCTTACGCAGCTCGTCAGCCTCTGGCAGCGTATAACCGCCAAGGTCGACTGCCGCGCGCATCAACTGTTCCTGGTAAATGGGAATGCCATATGTCTCGCCAAAGATCGGCTGCATGGAACCATGCAGGTATTCCACTTCTTCCTCGCCGTGCATGCGCTTGATATACTGCGGGATGAACTGCAGCGGTCCTGGACGGTAGAGTGCCACCATGGCGATAACATTCGCCAGGCTGTTTGGCCGCATCTGCATGATGTAACGGGTCATGCCGGTGCCTTCCAGTTGGAAGACGCCCGCAGTATGCCCCGACCCGAGGAATTCGTAAGTGGCAGGATCATCGGTGGGGATATTGCTCAGGTTCAATTTGATACCGTGGCGCTCTTCGATCAGGTCGCAGGCTCGCTGCATGATCGTCAAGGTTGCCAGGCCGAGGAAATCGACCTTCAACAGGCCAAGCGATTCAACGATTGACATTTCGAACTGCGTCACTGTCTTGATCGGCGAGTCTTCAGAGCCGCTGGTCGGACGGTGCAGCGGGATGTATTCGATGATCGGCTTGTCCGTAATGATCACGCCGGCTGCGTGCGTGCCCGCGCTGCGGACCGCGCCTTCCATATGCCCCGCGGTATCAATCAATTCTTTCAGGTAGGGTGCTTCGTTATAAACAGCCTTCAATTCCGGAATGGCTTCGACCGCTTCCGGCACCGACATCGGGTTGCTGGGAATGTTAGGGATTAGCTTGGAGACCCGATCCACTTCATTCAGGGGGATGTCCATGACCCGGCCAACATCGCGGATTGAGCCCCGAGCACCCATCGTGCCAAAGGTGATAATCTGCGCGACCCGATCATTGCCGTATTTTTGCGCGGTGTATTCCATCATATGCGCACGTTTATCATCCTGGAAATCCAGGTCAATATCCGGCATCGAAATACGCCCCGGGTTCAGGAATCGTTCAAAGATCAGACCATGAGAGACCGGCTCGACATTGGTGATTTGTAAGGTATAGGCCACCATGGAACCGGCTGCCGAGCCGCGCGCGTTGTACCATATTCCATTCGCCTGGGCATGCCGGGTCAGATCCCATACGATCAAGAAGTAGGCATCAAAGCCCATGGTATGAATGATGTTCAGTTCGTGCTCAAGGCGTTGACGGATGTGCGGGTCGCTGGCGTGATCGCCGTAACGCATCTGCAGCCCTTCTTCGCAGAGCTGGCGCAGGTAAGTTTGGGGCGTGTGTCCCTCTGGCACCTCGAACAAGGGTAAGTGATAGCCCTGGAAAGAAAGGTCCACGTTGGCGCGTTCAGCAATTAATAATGTGTTCGAGAGCGCTTCCGGCACCTCATTAAACAGCCGCGACATTTCGTCGGGGGTGCGCAGATAATAGGTATCATCCGACATGCGGAAGCGGTTCGGTTCGCTGATCAAGGACCCGGTTTGAATTGCCAGCAAAATATCCTGGTAGCGGAAATCCTCGGGGTTGATGTAATGCACGTCATTGGTAGCCACATAGCGAGCTTGATAGCGTGGACCCAGCTCGCGCAGGGCTTGATTGATCTTCTGCAATTCAGGAATGTTATGCTGCTGCAGCTCGAGGAAGAAGTTATCCGCCCCAAAGACGTCGTAGTACCAGTCCAATTGCTTGCGGGCTGCATCGATTCTTCCATCACCAATCATGCGCGGGATTTCAGCTGCCATGCACCCCGAAGTTGCAATCAATCCCTCTGAATGCCTGGCCAAAAAATCGTGGTCGATCCGTGGGAAATAATAAAAACCGTCGAGCTGGGCTGCGCTGGCAATCTTGAGCAGATTGCGGTAACCGGTGTCATTTTCTGCCAAAAGCAGCAGGTGGCTGGACGTTTTATCCAGTTTTGAGTCCCGATCCTGCATGGTACGGGCTGCCATGTAAGCTTCCAGGCCAATGATCGGCTTGACGCCGGCTGCCTTGGCGGCATTATAGAATTCAATGACACCGAACATGGTCCCATGGTCGGTAATGGCAACCGCCGGCATGTTCAAATCTTTCACCCGCTGAACCAGCTTCTTGATATTCGAGAAACCGTCCAGCAGTGAGTATTGCGTGTGGACATGCAGGTGGGCAAAAGTCATGGCAGCATCAACAATAATAGAATATCGGTCGCGGGCTGTGACCGATCGATGAAATTATAGCATGCGGCGTTTCCATTAACCGCCTCAACCTCCCTTAAATTTTTAAGGCCGACCAATAATGTTAAGGTATCTCATCTTAAAAAATACTCCGGGTTCAGCGTTAACCCGGAGCAGAGAAGTGTCGTAATGATAGGTTTTAGTACCAGACGCGGAACCATGATTCGGCACTTGCGTCCTCGCCGTTTGCAGATACCTTCACCTCAAGTTCAACGATTTGCTGCGGTAAAAGGTCGCCTACCGGCAGCGTCACTGTGGAAATTCCATTAACATCAGTATCCGGTGCACGGAAAGGATCACGCCGACCGTCAGGAGTAATGGTAAAGACCCAAACTTGAGCGTCCTTGACTGGCTTGTGGTACATGTCCACGACGATCACGTTCAGGGTTTGATCACTTCCGGCTTTGATGAGGGGATCGGAAATAAAGGCATAAGCCTGCGGTTTCCGTGGTTTTCCAGGGATGGAACTCCCTTCCGGTTTCAGGCGGTCCGGGTCGCCGACTACGATATCGAAGTACCGTTTGCCGAGGTCGGTCAATACAACATGGCTGTCGGAGTTCAGTTCTGGCACCCATTCCATGCGGGCCCGTTGGAAGTACTGCACATAACGGCCTTCACGGATTTCCAGATCCGAAATCGGGTCGCCAAAGTTTTCTGCTCCATTATTGGCATCGTAATACTGCAGGAAAGCATAGCAGACGCTCTTGCCGGTTGCCTCAAACTTGCGGCAGGTGGGTCCATCGGTAGATACCGGTGCCAGCGGACCGGGTCCCGGATAGAGCAATTCACCCAGGTTGGCTACCACTACCGTATCCTCACCGTTTTGGTCCTTAACCAGGTCGAAGCGTGCTTTATTGAAGTACTGTACAGTGGTGATGCCGTAGGATGACATGCCTTCGAACTGCCCGGTGATCGGCAGACCGTAAATCTCCAGCGGATTGGTCAGGCTAGCGTATTGGTCCAGGAACTCGCCGCTTACGACATGACCTGTGCCAAAATCCTCACCACCGGCGCCAGCCTGTGTGTAGCCCGGTACGGTTAATGAACCGATTAATATTAGGACTGCAATGGGCAGAATAATGCGTATAGTACCCCTCATGCTTGTCATTATACAATTTTCCACCAAAATTACAAGAGATGAACCTCTTTCCCGCGGCAATTAATCGACTTTACGGACAAAACCGATGAACCTGCCGTTCGACCAGTCAGATGAACCCCGGCAATTGCCAAAAGCGGGTCATTTTCCTGATAGACTGGTGACATTTGCCGTCTCAGTGTCCGGGCGTGGTACGCGGTATAATTTATTTGCATTATTACCAAATTTTTCTGGAGCACTGCATGACAGAGAGAAAAATTCGGGTCTTGATCGCTAAACCAGGGTTGGACGGCCACGATCGGGGAGCCAAAGTGATAGCACGGGCGCTGCGCGACGCTGGCATGGAGGTAATTTACACAGGCCTGCGCCAGACGCCAGAGATGATCGCAGAGGCTGCTTTGCAGGAAGATGTCGATGCGGTCGGTCTCTCCATCCTCTCCGGGGCACACATGGCACTTGTTCCGCGGGTTATGGACCTGCTGCATGCCAACGATCAGACCGAGGTGCAGGTTTTTGTGGGCGGCATCATCCCGGAAAACGACATCCCCAAATTACTGGCCTGCGGTGTAAAAGCTGTTTACGGCCCGGGCACCCCCACCACCCGTGTGGTGGAAGACATTCTGCAAGCAATTATTCCCGCAACGCAGGGGTAATCTTCATCGGTGACTGGCAAAATGGATCTGGTCGAGGGTGTATTAAGCGGCAAGCGTATTGCGCTTGCGCGCCTGTTAACCCTGGTCGAAAATGATTCGGCTGAGGGTATGGCTGCCCTCGATCGTTTATTCCCGCATACCGGGCACGCTCACCTGATCGGCGTAACCGGCTCGCCAGGAACAGGTAAATCCTCGCTGGTCAATCAGATCGCCTTGAAGCTGCGAAACCCCGGGGAAAACCAGCCGCCGGTTAACGTAGCAATTGTCGCGGTTGACCCGTCTTCGCCATTTACCGGCGGAGCGGTGCTCGGCGACCGGGTGCGTATGCGCGACCTTTCTGGCGACCCGGGTATTTTTATCCGTTCCATGGCCTCGCGCGGCGCGTTGGGCGGGCTGGCACGGGCTACTGCCAGGATCGTCCAGGCTTTGGACGCCGCCGGGTTCGATATTATCCTGATCGAAACGGTCGGTGCCGGTCAGTCCGAGGTCGATATTGCCAGGCTGGCGCACACCACGGTAGTCGTCGAAGCGCCCGGAATGGGCGATGACATTCAAGCCATCAAAGCCGGCATCCTTGAAATCGCCGATATCCTGGTCATCAACAAAGCCGACCGTCCTGGTTTGGAGAGTACCGTACGCGCACTGCGCGCTATGCTCGAATTAGGTCACCCCACCCGGCAGCCTGCCGCTCCAGACACCCCCTTATGGCTGCCGCCGGTTCTGCAAACCATAGCAACCACCGGAGAAGGCATTGATGCACTTGTGGAAGGCATCCAAGACCACACCCGCTACCTGCAGGAAAGCGGCTTGCGCCAGGTGCGCGACCGGAGCCGGCTGCAATCTGAATTGGTGGACCTGGTGCAATTCGAACTGACCCGCCGCTGGCGTTCGTCAGTCCCCGAGGAGTTCTTTAATCACATACTGGACGATCTGGAAGCACGCCGGATATCGCCTTATCAGGCTTCCAGGCGACTTATCGAAGCACAGCCCGTACTCTAAGATAGCCAACCTGCACGTATCCCATTGGTGATTTAATCACTGCCCGCTGCAAGGACAAGGAGAAGAAGATTATGCAACGCACTTTTATTGGGGATTTACGAAACCACATCGGCGAGAAAGTTCAAATTCAAGGTTATCTGCAAACCCTGCGCGACCAGAAGAAAATGCAGTTCCTCATCATCCGGGATCTAACCGGACTGGTGCAGGTTGCCTTCTGGAAAGCCAATGACCTTGAACTGGCTGAGAAAATCTCGGCTTTCACAGCTGAAACCGTTTTACAGATCGCTGGTACTGTGGTGGATAACCCGGTGGTGAAACTGGGCGGGCTGGAACTGCAGCTTGAATCGCTGGAAGTCCTTGGGGCATCCGAATCACCGCTTCCGCTTGACCCGTTCGCAGAAACGCTGCCTTCCATTGACTACCGCATGGATTGGCGCTATCTGGATCTGCGCCGCCCGCAGGTCACTGCCACTTTCCAGGTTGAAACCACTGCCGAAATGGCCTTCCGCGAATATTGGCTCAAGCACAATTTCATCGAGGTCCACTCCCCCAAAATTACCGGCTCCCCCAGCGAGAGCGGCGCCGAGCTATTCGAAGTGGAGTATTTTGAGACCAAAGCCTACCTGGCCCAGTCTCCGCAGTTTTATAAACAAATGGCGATGGCTGCTGGATTCGAGCGGATCTTCGAAATCGGTCCGGTTTTCCGTGCCGATCCTTCCTTCACCTCGCGCCACATGACCGAGTTTACCGGTATCGATACAGAAATATCCTACATTGACTCGCATGAAGACGTCATGGTTTTCCTGGAAAACATGCTGCAGTATGTTTACAGTCGGGTTAAGGAAACCCACGACGATTTGCTCAAGACCCAGTTTGGTCTGGATCTGGTTGTCCCGACCACGCCGTTCCCGCGCATCCCCATGGCAGAGGCGGTGGAAATTCTCAAATCCGAGGGCTATCAACTGCCGCCAGAAAAGAAAGGGGATATCGATCCGGGCGGTGAACGATTGCTCGGCAACTACGTTAAGCAGAAGTACGTGCATGATTTCTTCTACCTGACGGATTGGCCGATTACAGTACGTCCCTTCTACCATATGCGCTACGCCGATCGGCCTGAACTGACCAAATCCTTCGACCTGATCGCCAGCGGGGTTGAAATTGTGACCGGCGCTCAGCGTGAACACCGTTACGATGTATTAAAGAAACAGGCGCTTGAAAAAGGGCTTGGATTGGAAGCCATTCAATACTACCTCGACTTCTTCCGTTACGGCTGCCCGCCGCACGGCGGTTTCGGCATGGGCCTTTCTCGCCTGATGATGGTTATGCTCAACCTGCCTAACATCCGCGAGGCGGTATTCCTGTTCCGCGGCCCGAACCGCCTGACCCCGTAATCCCTGAAACATTGGGGTCACAGGTTTACCGAATAACCTGTAAAATTAGAGTAAGCCTACGATGATTTGTCCTTTTTAGGAAACGAAGAATATGCCCCTTCACAATCACGTGCGTCATGATGGGATGAAATACGGCGAGGTCAGGCTGTACGCAGGTACGGCTTCTCCTGATTTGGCGCAAAAGATTGCCGATTATTTAGAACTGCCGTTATGCGGCAGAGATGTAATCACCTTCCCTAACGACAACCTCTTTATCAAACTGCATGGCAGCGTTCGAGGGCAGGACTGCTATGTGATTCAAACCACTCCGGCACCCGTGCACCGCAACCTGATGGAACTGCTCATCATGATCCAGACTCTGCGCCTGGACTCGGCAGCCCGCATCACGGCAGTGGTACCGTACCTTTGCTACGCCCGCTCAGACAAGAAAGATCAGCCGCGCGTACCCATTACAGCCCGCCTGGTTGCCGATATGATCGAGGTAGCCGGTGCTGACCGTTACGTCACCATGGATTTACACGCCGGTCAGATTCAGGGCTTCTTCTCCATCCCGGGCGACGTATTGACCGCTTTCTACCTTTTGACTGATTACTTCAAGTCCCTCCAACCACACTTACACTCGCCTGTGGTGGTTACCGCAGACCTTGGCTTTGCTAAAAAGGCACGCAACTATGCAGCTGCCATGCAGTTGCCGTTGGCATTCATCGAGAAAAGGCGTCTTGCCAATACATCGCGGGCTGAAGCACTGTCGCTGATCGGCGATGTCTATGACCGCGACGTGATATTGGTCGATGACGAGATCGACACGGGTGGGTCGATGGTCAATGCGGTTAATCTGTTGAAGGAATCCGGCGCCCGCAGCATTAATATGTCCTTTGTTCATCCAGTCCTGTCTGCAGAAGCCGCGCCAAGACTGGCAGCCCTGCCAGTTTCCCAATATGTCACCACCGACACAATCCCCATTCCTGCCGAGAAAGCTGCGCTTTTTGGAGACCGTCTGAAGGTGTTGACCATAGCCCCGCTGCTGGGAGAGGTCATCCACCGGGCAAATGAGGGTCGCAGCGTTGGGGAGTTATTCAACGAATAACCCTATGCATTTAGAAGGTTATGCCTGAACTGCCAGAAGTCGAGACGATTGTCCGTGCACTAAAATTTGGGGGCCGCAGCGGTCCACCGGTGACCGGGCACGTCCTGACAGGCGGGCAGATCTTGTGGGAGAAGACCCTGGCAACCCCAGGGGTGGATGGGTTTAATGACCGTGTGGCGGGGCAGGTTATTCAGGACATCACCCGGCGCGGTAAATTCATCCAGATGCAGTTCAGCTCCGATTGGCTGCTGATCCATCTGCGCATGAGCGGCGACATCCGGGTTGAACCAATTCAGGATGGCAGCGGACAACCCTTCCCCATTCAAAAGCATGACCGGATGCTGCTGACCACAAAAGACAATTTCCGTCTGGCGTTCAACGACACGCGAAAATTTGGCCGTGTCTGGCTTGTCAAAGATCCGGCAGAGGTCCTGGCGGATCTGGGACCGGAGCCCCTTGATCCCGATTTCTCCGCAGGGGATCTGGCGCTGTGGCTTGCAAAACGTCAACGCCCGATGAAACCTCTTTTGTTGGACCAGACTTTTTTGGCAGGGCTGGGTAATATTTACACCGATGAAGCCCTGCACCTTGCCAAAATTCACCCGCTAGCCGGTTCCAACACCCTGTCCATCACCGATGTCGAGCACCTCTGGCTTGCGATTCACAGTGTCCTGCAGGAAGGGATTCGCCGAAATGGCGCCAGCATCGACTGGGTTTACCGCGGCGGTGATTTCCAAAATTATTTCAGGGTTTATGGAAGGGATGGGAAAGCCTGCCCTGTCTGCGGCACCCTAATTGAAAAGATTATTGTCGGGCAGCGGGGGACGCATTATTGCCCGACCTGTCAACCGCCCCCAACTCGAAAGTGAGGTCGAAATGCTGACGGCAAACACACTGCTCCTCCCCGCTTTAATTTTTCTAATCGTTGGAATCCTGGTCGGTGTACTGATCATGACGCTCATTGGCGGCAGACGCAAACCACACGATTCCTCGGAAAGCATGGAAGCAGACAATGTAATGGTTTCTGAGATGCCTGCCCTGCCGGAAGACCGCTTCGAGAGCATCGCCCATCTCTATCGCGAGAAACAAAGCGGCAAGATTGTGACAGATATCAAGGGAAAAGTCCATCTGACCCACAACACCATCCCGGCTGATCAACTGCGTGTTCTGCTGGAAGCATCCGATAACTGGCAAGCCTGGCTGGGCTTGACTGCTCCTGCTCCGGCTGCCCCAATTGTTCCGCAGCCCCAGCCCGATACGCCTGCTCCGGTCACGGTTGCGTCAGCAGCCCGTAACGCCCCGGCTGAAAAGCCCCATGCGAAAACAATCGTTGGTCAGATTGAAGAAATTTTGCAGGAATTGCTTCCTGATTCAGAATATGCCGGACAAAGCATCCATCTGGGCGAGGAACCCACCCAGGGAGTCGTCATCTGGGTCGGCGCACAGAAATATGTTGGCGTCGATAGCGTGCCCGATGAAGGCATCCGTAACCTGATTCAAGCAGCTGCACGCCGCTGGGAGGAACGCGGCGGCACGGAATAGCGGTCCCGGGTTATTCCTCTCCCAATGTTTTGCTGCCTTCCCCGGTCACGTAAAGGTATCGGTTTGTTTTCCGCGCATGGTCAATATTGGGCAGGCAACAGCCGCTGCCACAAGTGCGGTGACATCCGGTCGGTATAATCCGCTCAGGGTGTGCGAGCTGTAAACAGATCCCAGACCGATCAAGTCATACTGGCCTGTTTTGACCTCGGTGAGGATTTCTTCCACCACCTGGCCGTGGCGCACTGCCACATGCGCGTCCACCCCATCCGCTTTAGCGGCTGCCAGGACTTTCTGCAGGTGATGCGCCTGCGGCGTGTCCGTCTCGATCAATCTCGTCCAGTGATTTTGGACTTCACGCGCCAGTGAATAATCCAGAGTCACCGGTTCAACCACATGCAGGATGGTTAGCCCGGCACCCGACAACTTTGCCAGCTCGATTGCCATCTTTTCAAGCCGGATGGTGTAGGCCAGCCCGCCGCTGCAAACCAGGATTTTCTTAATTGGCCAACAGGTATCGCGCAGCCGCAGCAGCGGTCCATTGGCTTCCGACATCAGATGACGGAAACGGATCGTACGCATCAACCGCTGCCAGGTTGAGCCATAGCGGTCGCTGAAACCCACCAGGGCCAGCGGTTGTTCGCGCAGAGCCCGATCCATGGCATCGATCAGCGAGTCATTTTCCCACTCAATCGTGAATGGCAGCTTGCTATTTTTAAAAGTTTTTTCGGCCGCCTGTACTGCCTGTTCAAGCCCGGCGGCAGGTTTATTTTCCTTAACACACACGATGTTCAAGGAAGTACCTAGCAGACTTGCCAGCTTTACACCGTAATCCAATTCGGGATAATCCGGCGCGCCTGCCTGCAGACAAAGGATGAATTTCTGATATGCGTTCATCTTAGAAATATGATCCCGCAAATTCCGGCTGCCAGCAGAACCAGCGGTGCCGGTACATTGAGCAGATAGGCTCCCAGGCTGCCACCTGCGATCAGGATGGATACCAAACCTACCGGTTGACCGGTTTCGCCGCGAAAAACCTTTATGGCAACAAGGATCATCAGCACTGCAACCGCGGGCGCTAGCCCGCGCACAAAATTGCCAACCCAAACCTCACCGCTGATGAATTTCAATACTGAAACAATGGTCAGCATGATAATGGTTGGCGGAAGAATGGAACCCAGCAAAGCGATCAGTGCTCCGGGGATACCACCCGCCGAATAGCCGACAAACATGGCTAGCTGCAATGCATCGCTGCCGGGCAGGACGCTTGAGAATCCCACTGCCTCGACGAATTGCGCTTCATCCATTATTTTGCCGACCGCTTCCTTGTAGATCAGGCCTACCGAAGCGGGGCCAGAAGTAGTTAGCAGGTTGACCTTGAGGAACATGAGGAACAGCTGCCAAAGATGCGCCAAGTTGGACCTCCTTCAGGGTGTGACGTCAGGGCATCCTGAGGTGCGGTGAACCAGCTTTTCTCTATACAAGCCCTGTTTTTTAAGTAAAATAAAGATACTTTAAATTGCACCAAGAATCAAGGAAGGTTAATAAATTGGTAACCTCTGAAGAGCGCTTGAAAATCCTGAACCTGGTCCAGGATGGCAAAATTACACCTCAGGAGGGTATCCGACTGCTGGAGGCTTTATCAAAAAGCCATGCCCCCCGGGCGATGCAGCCCAGCCTTCCCGTAACCATTCCACAACCGCCCCAGGTGCCAGGTGGTCCGCGATGGCTGCGTGTACGCGTTACGGACATGGAAAATGCCAAAGTGCGCGTAAACATTCGTCTGCCCATTACCGTCCTCAATGCCGGCGTAAAAATGGGGGCACGTTTTTCACCTGAAATTGGACCGGACCAGATGAATGAAATCATGACCGCCATCCAGTCCGGGGACGTGGGCCAGGTGGTGGATGTCTACAATGATGACGACAGGGAACACATCGAAGTGCTGCTTGAGTGATCAAAGAGCGCGCTTAGATTAAAATATTCTTAAAGAATTAATCAAATCTAAATAAGTCCCAAATAACATCTAAATTTTCATTAAGTAAGATTAGGCCAGTTTCCCCAAGAAATTCGGCCTTTTTAATCTATTTTGAATGGTTTCAGGTGAACATGAAAAAAGCATCGTTCTGGCAAAAATTTTCGCGCCGCCGCATCTGGCTGCGCACAATCGTGCAAATATTCTTCTTTGCATTGATTGCATTGATTTCCGTCAATCACACTCTGGCGGAAAGCGGAAAAGGCATCCCGATTCTTTCCAGCGCTTCTCTGCACTCCCTATGCCCATTTGGCGGGGTGGTTACCATTTACCAGTATGCAACGACCGGGACTTTCGTGCAGAAGATCCATGAATCCGCCTTCATTTTGATGGTTATCGGGTTCGTTCTGGCTATCCTTTTCGGACCAGTATTCTGCGGTTGGATTTGTCCGTTTGGTTCCATCCAGGAATGGGTAGGAAAACTTGGCCGGAAAATCTTCAAACGCCGTTACAACTTTTTTATTCCCGCCAAAATCGACCGGATCCTGCGCTACCTCCGGTATCTGGTCCTGGGCTGGGTCATTTATATGACAGCCGCCAGTGCCACCCTGGTGTTTGCAGCGTTCGATCCCTACTTTGCCCTCTTCAATTTTTGGAGCAGTGAACTCGCCATCGGCGGTCTGGTTGTGCTGCTGGTTACCCTGGCTGGATCATTGTTCATCGAACGCCCATGGTGCAAGTACGCCTGTCCATACGGCGCTGTGCTCGGCATCACCAACCTTTTCCGCATCTTCCGAATTCGGCGTGTTCCTGGCACGTGCAAATTGGATCGAGCCTGCGATATTTACTGTCCAATGAACATCAAGGTCAGTGAAAAAACCATCATCCGTGACCACCAGTGCATCAGCTGTCTTGAGTGCACATCCGAAGCACGCTGTCCGGCAGCCGGAACAGTTGAATTTGTGGCAGGAGGAAAATAAGATGAAATTGACTGCGAAACCCCTGGCTGCCATCCTTTTCGTTATCCTATTTGGCGGCATCGCATTTACCTCAGCCATGAATTGGTGGCAGACAGAATCCCAGAAGGTCCCTGCGAAATTTAGCGAAGGCGAGGCTGCCGGCGAGTACAATCCGGCTGATATCCGCGGGTCGTATACCTTTCAGGATATTGAGAATTCATTCAACGTACCGGTGGAAGATCTTGCGATCGCTTTTGCCATCCCTTCCGATCAGGACCCGGCTGCCTTTGCTTTGAAAGACCTTGAATCGATCTATGCCGAACAGGCTGCCAGCGGACTTGAAATTGGGACCGCATCGGTACGTTATTTTGTTGCCCTTTACACTGGTCTGCCTTACGAACTATCCGAAGATACTTATTTGCTGAAACCAGCCGTCGATCTCCTGAAAGCCCGAACCACCCTCACCGCCGAACAACTCGCCTATCTGGAAGCTCATACGGTTGATTTAACCAACACGTCAGTCGAAAGCCAACCGGCTGAAAACCTGCCGGAAGTTGCGGCGACAGAGGAAGTTCACACTGAGGACAGCACGGATACCACGATCAAAGGAAAAACCACCTTCCAGAACCTGTTGGACTGGGGGGTAGAGCAGGCAGTCATAGAAGGGATTATTGGAAAAACCATGCCTGCCGGCGGGATAAAAGTAAAGGATTACTGCACTGAGAACGGGTTGGATTTTGAGTCAATCAAAACCGCCCTGCAAACCGAAGTGGATAAGTTGGTTCCATAGAAAACAAAAAAGAGCCGGAGGAAAACCTCCGGCTCTTTTCTGCTTGATGGTTATTCGATGGCTCTTACGCTTTCCACTTCCGGGAAAAACTGCTTGACAGTACCTTCGACCCAGCCTTTTACGGTTACCGGTGAGAGCGGGCATCCCAAGCAGGCACCGCCCAGTTTTACCGTGACAACTTTTCCGTCATATTTTATAAATTCGACCTCGCCGCCATGGTAGGTTTCAATATAAGCGCTCAATTGCTCTACCAGCCCGCGCAGTTGATCATTTATGCTGTATTGGGGAGTCTCATCTGCCATTTTTGCTTCTCCTCTGGTCGCATTTCCCGTTATGGTTCATCCCATCGGCAAGGATTTTGAGAATTTCATTGTGCGAGGGGTCCATCGGGTCGTTTACCAACTTCGCCAGCTGTTTCATAAAGGCAGCACTGGTCTCAGGTTGATCTTCACACAATTCCGACAAACTGGATTTGCTGATCCGGTAACCCTCACAATTTTCAACCGCCAATGCCCCGGATGAGAATGCCTTTCTTCCAAGCGCTGTTGACCATCCAAATACTCCGCCCGGCGAAATGGTGGCTACAGAAATTTCCGGGCCATCGTACGGCTTATAACGAATTATAACCTTACCCGTGGTCAGAATATACAGATAATCGGCGGCATCGCCTTGCTCGAATATATGCGTATCGCGGCTAAAGCGGAAGGGTTCAAACGCAAAATCCAGTTTCTTCAACTGGTTCTCGCTCAAATCCTTAAAGAGTTCGATGTCTTGCGTGTCGTGCTTCAACATTGTGCTTATGTTAATAGAACCGGACTTCTCTTTGTAGTGGCAAATATCATTATTTTTATCCCCAGGGCACCCCCTTTTTGACCCCATAATCTAAATTTCGTCATGTGACATAATTTGACCCGAATTATGACACCCCGGACTGGTCATCCGGGAAGTGCTCCTTTACAATAGGGAAAATTTTCTGCAAGCATCAAATTGATATTTCATTGTCTGTACCCTGATTCACCAGGATAATAGTTTGCATAATCCAGCCCATCCATCCAGGGTGAAATCCGCCATCGAGACCTATGCCGACCGGATTTCCTCGTTCCAGCCCAATGCCCGCCTGTACCTGATCAGTCTTATCCTGATCGGCGCGGCGCTTGGCGTGTTTCGTTTGTTGTTTAACTTTTATGCCATCAGCCTGGGATACGATGAGGCTTTACTTGGCACTCTGGTATCAACCAGCAGCATGACCGCCCTGCTGGCAGCCCTGCCAATGGGATATGTGATCGACATCATAGGGCACAAACGCGCCATGATTCTCGGCATTGTGCTGATCATTGCAGCCATAATTGCCATGGTGCTTTTCCCGTCCCCGGGATTGTTTGTAGCCATGAACGTAGTATTTGGCCTGGGGCAGAGCCTGAATGGAGTTGCCATGGGGCCGTTCCTGATGGAGAACAGCACCGAAAAGGAGCGCACCTACCTGTTCAGCTTCGCTTCAGGGCTGAACACGGCAGCCGGGTCCATTGGCAACTGGGTTGGAGGTTATCTGCCAACCTGGATGGGAAGCCTGCAAAATGCTTCTGCCACCAGTTCTATGGCTTATGGCTTCTCTCTGGCAGTGATTGCAGCCGCTGCCGGCGCTGCCATTATCCCGCTGTTCTTCCTCAAGCCGCTCGAGATTGCCCGAAATCAGCGTTCCATGTTTGCTCCCCTCAGTTACTTTGGTAAGAACACCCGGCTGCTTGGACGGCTAGTGCTGCCCATGCTGGTCACATCGGTTGGCGCAGGCTTAATCATGCCCTTCATGAATATTTTCTTCCGCCAGGTGCATCACCAACCTGATCCTGTTATTGGTTCGATGTTTGCCTGGGGTTCGCTTGCGATGGGGATCGGGCTGCTCCTCGCGCCGCCGCTGGCTGACAGATTTGGGAAGATCCAGGTAGTGGTAATCACCCAGGCGCTCTCCATCCCGTTCCTGTTCCTGCTTGGCTTTTCTCCCGTTTACTACCTGAGCGCTGCAGCCTATTACGTGCGGCTGACCTTGATGAACATGAGCGGCCCAATCTACCAGACTTATGTGATGGAAAAGGTCGATCCGTCAGCCCGCGCTACCGTAGCCAGTCTGGTCAGTATGGCTAATAATGTGGGTTGGGCATTCAGTCCGCAGATCAGCGGCTGGCTGCAGGTTAATTACGGCTTTAACCCGGCATTCGCCGGCACGATCATCCTTTACGTGGTTTCCATTTTCCTGTACTGGCGTTTCTTCTGGTACTCGGATAAACGCAAAAAGATGCAACCTTTTCGCCCCGATCCCATCTAAGCTATTGTAAAAATAACCAGGTTCAGGGAGTAAGATTTTTATGGAAATGGTGATTGATTTTCCCGGCGGCGCTCGCGTTGATGCACACTTTAGCGGTCTTACATTAAAAACAGACCAGCCTCCGTCCGGCGGCGGGGAGGGGTCTGCACCGACACCTTTTGCCACCTTCCTTGCCTCATTGGGCACCTGTGCTGGCATTTATGTGCTGGGGTTCTGCCGCAGCCGCGGCCTGCCCACAGACGGCATCCGCATCATCCAGCGCATGCAGAGCAACCCGATGACCGGATTGGTGGGGAAAGTCGAGATGGAGATCCAGGTTCCCCCGGAATTTCCAGAGAAGTATTATTCTGCGCTCATACGCTCAGCGGATCAGTGTGCGGTTAAAAAACATCTTGAGAATCCGCCCAGTTTCAATATTTACACGTCGGTAGTCGAACCGCGTTCTGCTTAAGTTTTATCCGCCTGCCACAGGCGGGATAAAATCCAGCACATCCGTCTCGTAAAGCATGGTATCCCATCCCTGCGGCAGCGTTGGGATCTCCTGTCCATTAACAAACCCATGCACATGCGCATGCATTTCTCCACGATCATTCTGCCAGTGCGTTTTAAGGGCTGGAATTTTCTCCAGAATCGCCTCTACTGCCTGGCAGGCCGTTGCACCAACCGGCAGATCAATTTCAATCGAACGGACGCCGGCTATCAGGCGGAAAGTGGCATAGAGGTTTACCAGCACGACAGCTCTCCCATTCGATTATAGAAAATAGTTTCCCAAAGGCGTCCTACAGGAACGCCTTTCTGTTTTAACCGGGAACTGCCCGATGGCTTTCAAGACGGTTACCCTTCAGAGATACCGCGGCACTACCAACGGATGAGGGCCGGCAGGAAGATTGACCACATCCAAGCCGATACCAAAGGCCTCGCTTAATATCCCCGCCTGCAGCACCTCATCGCGGGTGCCAACAGCCTGGATTTTTCCTTCAACCAGCAGCAGCACGCGGTCGGCGTAACGCGCAACCAGGTTTAGATCGTGCAGCACAGCCAATGCACCCGGGGCACCGTAACCGTTTACCTGAGCCCATTTTTCAGGTTGGTGGACCAGCCCGCGCACCTGGTTCAGCAGGCTGATCTGGTATTGCAAGTCAAGATGCGTCGTTGGTTCATCCAGCAGCAGCACTGGCGTGGTCTGCACCAGGGCACGCGCCAGTAGGACCCGCTGGAGTTCTCCACCCGAAAGCTCGCTGATGGTTCTCGGTGCCAGATCGAGCGTGCGAGTCCGTTCCATGGCCAATTGCACCAGTTCCTCATCCTGCCGTGAAGTCTGCCCGAACCAGTTTAAATACGGCGTACGACCAAGCATAACCACCTGCCAGGCAGTGTAAGCTGGAGGGATGGTGCGGGCCTGCGGCACAACCGCTATCAGACGTGCACGCTCATGGGGCGGGGTCCTGCTCAGGTCGCTTCCATTGAAAATCACCTGGCCAGAATGGATTGGAAGTACTCCGCTGAGTGCTTTTACTAAGGTTGATTTTCCTGCTCCATTCGGACCGATTACCGCCAGCATTTCGGATGGATGGAGGTCGAAGGATAAATCCCTCAGGACAGTCTTTTCGCCATACGCAACGGTCAGGTTCTTTACTTCAAGCATATTAACTCCAATAACTTGCCTGACGGCTGCGGCGCAAAATCCACAGGAAGAATGGCGCTCCAGCCAGAGCTGTCACCACACCTACCGGTAGTTCCTGCGGCGCAATCAGAATACGCGCCAGGATATCAGCAAATAATAAAAGCGCTGCCCCGCCTATTAAAGATAGAGGAAGCAGACGGCGGTAGTCCGGGCCAGTCAACAGACGAAGGGTGTGCGGGATGATTAATCCAACAAAACCGATTATCCCGGCGAACGAAACTGCCGCTGCTGTTGTCAAAGAAGCCGCCACAATGATTAAACGCCGCACTCTCCCGACCGGCAGCCCTAATTGCTGCGCCTGTTCGTCGCCAAACTGCAGCACGTTCAAAGCATGTCCCATGGTCAGCAATATTCCCAACCCAACCACCCAGTAAGGCAGCAAGGCCAGCACTGGCTGCCAGCCGGACATGGTCGCTCCGCCTAGCAGCCAGGCAAGAGCGCGCCGCAGTTCACCACTGGCTCTCAGCATCAAAAACGAAGTAAGGGCAGTGGCAAAGGAACTGATGGCGACGCCTGCCAGTATCAGGTTTGAGGCTGGCAAGGTTTTACCCACCCTTGCCAGGGCATATACTGCTGCCACTGTCAGCATGCCGCTAACAAAGGCAGCCAGAGGTACTGCCAGTAAACCGAGGGTGGTATAAGGCCAATCGATGCTCATGGCTGCCACCGCGCCCAGCCCAGCACCGGAAGCCACCCCGATCAGGTATGGATCAGCCAACGGATTGCGAAATAATCCCTGATAGGCAGTCCCGCTGCCGGCCAGAGCTGCACCCACCATGGCGATCAGAACCGTGCGCGGCAGGCGCAGGGAGAACAAAATTTTCCCCGCAGTGGTCAGGTTTCCAGTCTGGAACGCCTGAATCAGGTCCTGCCAGGATAGCTGCACACTGCCCACCAGGATGCTGAGCACAACGGCTCCGGCTAGCGCCAAAATCGCAACCCAGGTTGAGCGGGCAGTGTGCCTGTTTTCCATTTTTATTAATTTAATTCCGGATGCAGTAGTTTAACCAGCTCTTCGAGCGCATCCACCAGGCGCGGGCCAGGCCGGCTGACGGTGTCGTCATTGAAGGGCAGGATTTGACCGTTCTTGACGGCGGTCATCGATTCCCATCCAGCGCGTGCGGTCACCTGGTCGGCGGTGGTGCCGTAAGCAGCATCTCCCAGCAGGATAAACTCGGGATCGGCTACCAGCAGGGCCTCCTGGCTGATCTGGCCCCATCCGCCCTCAAGGTCAGCAGCCACATTGACCCCGCCAGCCATTGTGATCAGCAGATCGATGAAGGTCCCCGCGCCCGAAGTCCAGGGCTTTGCTGGGTCAGAGCCGTCCAGTTCATAGAAAACCCGCGGGCGAGTGGAACCAGCTGCGACCTTGCTTTCAACAGCGGTTACACGCTCTTTAAGCGAGTCAACCAGGGTGCTGGCTTCAGCTTCATGACCGGTCAATTGACCAACAGTATTGAGCACTTCATATACGCCTTCAATATCGGTCGGATTGCTCAAGTAGTAAACGGTTAATCCAAGATCTTCCAACGCCTTGACCTGCTCGGGAGTATTGATCTCGGCTGCAAGAACCAGGTCAGGTTCCAGGGATACGATCTGTTCGTAGTTATACTCCCCCATTGAACCGCCGACACTGGCTAAAGCTGCGGCTTCTTCCGGGTAATTGGTAAATTCATCTCGTCCGACTACCTGCGCACCTGCACCAACTGCAAAAAGGATTTCAGTGTTCGACGGTGCCATCGATACAATCCGCTGCGGGACCGCTTCCAGGCTAACCTCGCGGCCTAATCCATCCAGCAAGACGACCGGCGATGAATTGGGTTCATTGGCAGCAGGGGAACAGGCTGCCAGGGCAGCCAGCCCTGTAATGAGCATCAGGAATACCATAATTAAGCGTTTCAAAATGTACCTCGATTTTATTGATTGGTATCTTATGGATTTATTATCCGTATTGGGCGTTTCAGGGATCATAGATTTTTGACCTGACAACAAAACCTCCCTGAGGGTTCCAGGGAGGTGGGGTTGACGCTTTGCTGTTGCCAGTCCAAAGTTCCCACCTCCTAATGCGAGAGCGTGGTGAACACCCACTGGGCGGGCGACCTGGCTTATAGGATCAAGTCCTCATCACAGTTGCGCGACAGCACCGGCTTTTCACCGGTTTCGCCATTCAGCCTTTCCGAAACGGAAGGCACCCGGCAGGTACTCATTCAATTGTGAATGTATTGTATGCCCGGGTAACATGAAAGTCAAGGAAATCCGTATGCATAAATCCTCACGCAGAAACATAATTGAACAGTGACTTAATTCACTAACGCAGGGGAGGTTCTTCAGCTATACTCATTAAATGAGTATAGGATTGCATTACCGCTTCCCTCGGATATCTTACAAAAGAATTGGCCGATCATGCTGAAAAAATTCTTACCTGGTTTTACATATATTCTGATGTTTTTAACAGTTCTTACTACAGGCTGTTCGCGGCAAACCACCCCGCCTGTAACGCCGGCTTTAGAACCGGTCACGGTGACCGTCTCCGCCGCCGCCTCGTTGACCGAATCGTTCACAGAGATCGGCGAGCTCTTTAGAGGGCAGTACCCGCAGGTGGATATCGTTTTCAACTTTGCCGGATCACAGGAACTGGCTCAGCAAATCCTGCAGGGTGCTCCAGTGGATGTCTTTGCCAGCGCCAATCAGAAGCAGATGGACCTGGTAATGGGCGGGTTAAGGCATCCCTCTGAAACCCCGGTTAATTTTGCCCAAAATAAACTGGTAATAATTTATCCTGCTGACAACCCCGGAAAATTAGCAAACCTGGCAGACCTGGCGAAACCTGGACTGAAGCTGGTTTTTGCCGGGTCCGAAGTTCCGGTCGGGCAGTACAGCCTGGACTTCCTGGACAAAGCCGAAGCCAGCGGATTTTTCGTCCCCGGCTACAAGCAGGCTGTTCTGGCTAATGTGGTCTCATACGAGAACAATGTCAGAGCCGTTCTGACCAAAATACAACTCGGCGAGGCAGATGCCGGAATTGTGTACCAAACTGACGCCAACTCTGCCGCTTCGGATATCGAGTTACTCACCATCCCGGACGAGCTGAATGTCATTGCGGATTACCCCATCCTGGCCCTGCCAGACGGCCCCGCCGGGGAGTGGGGTCAGACCTTTGTGGATTTCATCCTCTCAGATGCCGGTCAGGCGGTTCTTAAAAAGTACGGATTTTCTCCGGTCCAGTAAACAACAAGCATAGCCGCCGTCGCCCCTACTGACGGTTGGACGTGACCTCGCCAAAGCTGTAAATGCACACAGTAGAAATTAGAACAAACCGCTTTGAGCACGGCTTTGGCTGTAATTTCCATCCAGATCACGCATCAGTCCGCCCTCAAACTCAAGGATGCGCCCTGCCACCTGGTCCAGGAAATACCGGTCATGCGAAATGACCAGCACAGTGCCCTCGAAATCCTGCAGTGCATTCTCCAGCACTTCAGCCGATGGGATGTCCAGGTGGTTGGTCGGTTCGTCCAGCAGCAGGAAATTAGCGCCAGTGAGCATCAACAGCGCCAACTGGAGCCGGCTGCGCTCGCCGCCGGAAAGCTGCCCGACCAACTCTTTTCCCTGTAAATAGGTGAATAGGAATTTGTTGAGCAGTGCAACCGCATTTCCCTCGCTTATGTTGGCTCCCAGACGTACAGCATCGATTAATGTCTGAGACAGGTCAAGGGTTTCATGCTGCTGGGCGTAATATCCTATCTTCACCGAAGGGCCAACGATCACCTCGCCGGCGGACGGCTCTTCCTGCGCTAGGATGATGCGGAAAAGCACAGATTTACCACTGCCATTCGGTCCCACCAGGCCCACACGCTCCCCATGATCGATACGGGTGCTTACCGGTCCAAATAAGTGGCGTTCACCTTCCACAACCTGAAAGGATTTGGTCAGGTTCACCAGTTCCAGCACTTTTTGGCTGCCGACCCATCCGCGCAGTTCAAGGCCCATACGGCGGCGTTCCAGCACAGGCCGATCAATCTTATCCATACGTTCCAGCCGGTCAAGGATATTCTTGCCGCGTATAATCAGCTTTTCGTTATCGTATGTGCGTCCCCAGACGAGCAGGCGCTGGGCAGACTGCTCCAGGCGTCGGACTTCCTTTTGCTGCACCTGGAAAAGCTGCTGCTGGCGTAAAAGCCGCGATTTCTTCTCGAAGGCAAATTCCGAATAGTTGCCCGGATAAACAGTCATGCGTCCATCTTCCAGATCGGCAATCTCGTCCGCAACCAGATCCAAAAGGTAGCGGTCGTGCGAAACGATGACCACTGCACCCTTGTACTCGCGAATCAAGCGTTCCAGGAAAGCTTTGCCGGTCAGGTCAAGGTGGTTGTCTGGCTCATCCAGCAGAAGCAAGTCAGGCTGCAGGATCAGCAGCCGTGCCAGACCGGCCAATTTGCGCTGTCCGCCGCTCAATACTTCCACCGGTAAGTCGAAGTCAGAAGCGGTAAACCCCAGGCCGCGCAGAGTAGTCCGTACCCGGCCCTCGAATCCCGGTCCCCCCAGGGCAGTGAATTCTCTCAGCAGCTTCTCCTGTCTGGCTAACGTACGGTTGAGAGCCGAATCGTTGCCGTACACCTCAGGATCAGCCAGTTGATTCTCGATCTGCTTTAGTTCATCCTCAATGCGCTGCAGCGGTCTGGACGCGGTCATTACCTCCTGCAGTAGAGTGTGCCCCGGCGTTAGCTGCACATCTTGATGCAGGTAACCGATCGACAGGCCTTTCTTGCGTACCAGAAAGCCGCTGTCCGGCGTCAGCTCCCCTGCAATCAGCCGC
>CAYPJS010000179.1:0-13988 GCA_964411135.1 uncultured Anaerolinea sp. | reverse complement strand
GACCGACAGGCTCAGGTTATACTGTCCGCCGTTCTTGAAGTAGGCTGGCAGGAATTCGCCGAACTCATTGCGAAAATCATCACGGATCAGGTCCGAGGCGGTGACAGTCTGAATGGCTTCATCTGTAAAGAAGTAGATCGGAAACCGTTCCAACCCAATTAACCGCGTAGCCAGGTACACAAGCATTACGCCTGCCAGCAGGATCAGAGGCCAGGCAGCACGAATACCCGCATGGGATGAGTTAACAGCGGGTTTCTTTTGCAGCTGGATTGGTTCTTGCACGCTATATATGGGGAGGGCGGAAGGATTTTCAAGCGTGATGTCGCGCTGCTCGATTACTGTCCCATCTGGCGCCCGGGCATCCAGGGTTACCTTCAAACGGGTGCCAGGCGCTATTTCAAAATTAATGGTGACCTGCGATTCCTCCAGCTCTCCAGAATTTGGTTCAGGATCGTGAGGAGGTGTGGGTTGATCGAATAAATCCGCATCCGCCATTATGAATTTCCCATCCTTACGAGGGATTATAGCATGCAGGTTCAGGTTGCTCGGCAGACAAAGGGACGGTCGATGTTTCTTGACAGTCATCCAAAGTTGCATATACTGGGGTTAATCCAAACCAGTCAATTCCGCTCCATGCGGTGGGACAAACATTGAAACGCACAACCAGAGCAAGCGAAGCAACCTGGAATGTTCTGACGATTCTTACCCTCGTCGGAATTGTTTTACTTTCAGTCCTTTTCATCCATTTGTTTGTTAACCCGTCCAGTCCGTTGAACCCCTTCCCGCCGCCGTCCTTGCCAGACAAACTGGTGCTGCCAACCAGCACACCCACGATTGTCCGCTTGCCAAGCACCTGGACCGCTACCCCGCTGGTCGAAACGCCCACTCCAAAACCCACCAACACCGCCACATCAACGTCAACCGCAACCATGACGTCTACCCCTATTTTCACGCAAACCCCCACCGACACCCCGACCGCCACCATCACCCCTACCCGGCGCCGCACCGCTACGCGTACACCAACGGCAACAAAAGAAGAAGTCCACCAACCGCCGACCAATACACCCGCGCCAACCGCCACACCGACAGAAGTACCAACCGCAACACCAGCAGAACCAACTCCTGCGCCATAAAATACAGGGGATCGTTAACGGGCGGAATGTCGCAGCGTCCAATGGGTTTCAACAAGCGTTCCCTTTATTCTATGGTACGATTAATCAGCACGGCGCGCCTATGCCGCGCATTTCAATGCCATTTTAATTTTTGGATAAAACCCGATGAGCGACACCATTGACCGCGAAACTTTTGACCATCTGGTTGGTTTAGCTGCACTCGAACTGGATCAAACCCAGGCGGATTACCTGCTGCGTGAACTGAACAATCAATTGAAAGCGATTCGTGAACTGGCAGCCATCCCCCTGGATGAATCCGTTGCTGCCAGCCTGCACGGGGTACCTTACAACCGCGAAAACAGCCCGGCTCCCAGAGAAGACACCTGGCTGCCCCACCCGAACCCGTCAGAAATCATCGCGCAGGCACCGGAAATCCGTGATGGTTATATCGTTGTGCCTGATATCCCCCACACCACGCTGGAATAATCCTCATGGAATTATGCGACATCCCTGCCTATGAATTAAGTTTGCTGCTGCGCAAAAAAGAAACTTCAGCCGAAGAGATTACTCGATCCTGCCTGCAGCGCATCGATGCCGTGGATGGAAGGTCTGGCAGTCTGGACAGTGGAACAATCACGCCTGAAGACGAGTCAAAAGTCCACGCATTCATCACTGTCACGCGTGAAAGCGCCCTGAGTTCAGCCCGGGCTGTAGATAAGAAATTCGCTTCCGGCGAAGACCCCGGTCCGCTGGCTGGAATCCCATTCACGGCTAAAGATATTTTCTGTGTGCGCGGAACACCATCCACTGCAGCCTCGCGCATTTTAGCCAATTACACTGCCCCGTACACCGCCACCCCGGTAGCCCGCATGCAGGAAGCAGGCGCCATTATGGTCGGTAAGGTCAACCTAGATGAGTTCACTTACGGCTCGTCCAACGAATCCTCCGCGTTCCAACCGGCTCCCCGCAACCCCTGGAACCCAGCCCATGTGCCAGGCGGCTCTTCCGGCGGCAGCACCGCCTCAGTGGCAGCCGGTGAAGCAGCGCTTTCACTGGGCACAGATACTGCCGGCTCGATTCGGCAGCCGGCGGCTTTCTGCGGTGTGGTGGGGGTAAAACCCACCTATGGACGCGTCTCGCGCTATGGCTTAATCGCTTTTGGCTCATCGCTGGACTGCCCGGGACCGGTTGCACGGAACGTGGTGGATGCAGCCCTGATGCTGCAGGCGATCGCAGGTCACGATCCTCGCGATTCAACCACTGCTACCGTCCCTGTGCCGGATTACATGGCTCAGCTCGATGAAGGCGTCAAAGGACTGCGCATTGGGCTTTCGCCGGATTATTTCCATATTAATTTTCCCGACACAGAAACCGGCGAGTACCGCCAACAGCTGCTGCCGAATGAGATCGAAACCTCGGTACTGCGGGCTGCTGAAATTCTTGCCAGCCTTGGCGCAGAAATCATTGAAGACGTGCCCATGCCCAACACACGGTACGGCATTCCGGCCTATTTTGTGATCAGCCGCGTTGAAGCAGCCTCCAATCTGCACCGGTATGACGGCGTCAAATATGGTTACCGCACTGCAGACACGTCTGGCGGTCTGACGGAACTTTACCGGCGTACGCGCAACGAGGGTTTCGGTCTGCAGCCAAAACTGCGCATCTTGATGGGCATGTACGTCAGCGCCGCCCAGTATTCTGCGCAGTATTACCAGCGCGCCCTGCGCGTGCGTACGCTGATCCGACAGGACTTTGAGACAGTCTTTGACAAGAGCGGGAAATACGGACTGGATGCAATGCTGACTCCAACCACTCCCACCACAGCCTTCAAGATGGGCGCAGTGTACGGTAATTCGGTTTTGATGCAGTACGCTGACCAATTGACCGTACCAGCCAATCACGCCGGGATCCCCGGGGTTTCCCTGCCAGGCGGCCTGGACTCGGATCGGCTGCCGGTCGGTATTCAGCTGCTTGGACCGGATTTCAGCGAGGATGTGCTGCTGCGCATCGGCCGGGCTTACGAACTTGCCACAGCCAACGAGGACTGGCGTAAAGTCAGACCGATGGTATTACGCTAACCTTACACGGACTTTTGACAGAGAGTGCCCGTTATGAATGATTATGAAGTCGTCATCGGGCTGGAAACACACATCCAGCTGAATACCACCACCAAAATTTTCTGTTCGTGCAAGGCTGACTCCTGGTTTGACCCGCCCAACACGAATATTTGCCCGGTCTGTACGGGAATGCCGGGTGTCTTGCCGGTACTCAACAGAGCAGCCGTTGAAAAGGGGGTGCTGTTAGCCTCGGCTATGCACGCCGAACTGCGCCCGCTGTCGTATTTCGACCGTAAAAATTATTTCTACCCCGACCTGCCAAAGGGCTATCAAATCTCGCAGTACGATCAATCGCTGGCCTTTGGCGGGTATCTTGACCTGCCAGTTCCAGCCTCCAACGGCAACCAGGCTTATATACGTAAGGTTAGCATCCATAAACTGCACCTTGAAGAAGACGCTGGCAAGACCAAGAACGCCGGGCGTGAACGCCTGATCGACTTCAATCGGTGCGGCGTGCCGCTGGTAGAAATGGTCACCGGGCCAGACCTGCGTTCCGCGGATGAGGCTGCGCAGTATCTGATCCGTCTGCGGCAGTTGCTGCGCTGGCTGGGCGTCTCCGAAGCCGATATGGAAAAAGGCCATTTGCGCTGCGACGCCAACGTTTCCATCCGCCCCCGAGGGGTAGATTACCTGAATCCCAAGACCGAGATCAAAAACGTCAACTCGATTGAAAATGTGCGCAGTGCCATTGAAAAAGAAATTGAACGTCAGGTTCGTGAGGTGGAAGCCGGGCACAAAATTGAAGCCTGGACGTTGGAATGGGACGAAGAAGCGGGTGTGCTGCGCAAAATGCGTTCTAAGGAAACCGAGGCGGACTACCGCTACTTCCGCGAACCCGACCTGCTGCCCATCCGTCTGGATGATGTCTGGAAGTCCGAAATCCTCAAAGCGCTCCCCGAATTACCGCTGCAAAGGCGCCAGCGCTTTATGGACATCTATTCACTGCCTGAGTATGACGCAGATATATTAACCAGTGAACGCAATCTTTCCGATTACTTCGAGAGTGCGGTCAAAGCCTACGGCAGTGACCCGAAACGGGTTTCGAATTACCTGATGAATGATGTCATGCGTATGCTCAATGAAAGCGGAAAAACTGCCGACCAGTTGAGTCTGACTCCAACGTTTCTGGCTGACATCATCAAACTGGCGGATGCAGGCACGGTAAACACATCCACTGCAAAAGGCTTGCTGCAAAAGGTTGAAGAGAGCAAAAAAGCTCCAGCCGAGATCGTGGCGTCGGAAGGGTTGGCAAAGGTCAGCGATGATTCGGCAATCCGGGCAGTGTGCCTGGAAGTGCTGGCGGAAAGCACCAGGGAAGTCGAGTCCTATAAAAGCGGCAAGGTCACGTTAATTGGCTGGTTCGTCGGTCAGGTCATGAAAAAGATGCGCGGCAAGGCCGACCCGACCCTGGCGCGCACTATTCTCGAAGAAATCCTGCAATAATTTTACTTACGCAGAGAGGCGCGGGTTTTACCGGGTGTCCGGTGATGCCCGCGCTTTTTGGTCTTAGGTTCTTCGCTGCCGATCCAGATTCCAAAGTGCGGCAAGATACGGCGGTGCAGAAGCAGAATTAGACCAGTCAAGCCAAAGGCGATGGTAAAGATGATAAGCGCGCTGCTGAGCTTGTTCATCAAATCCGGCTTGAAGATCATCACCACCGCCAGAGTCAGCATCAACACGCCTCCGATCAACTTGAGAATGCGGCCGTGCTTTTCTTCCAACCGCGATGCCTTCAATGTAAAGACGGCGACCAGGAAGATCACGATCTCATCCATCTGGTAAATGACCATGTACAACAACAGCAGCAGGGCAAAATTAAGCGGGGTAACATTCTGGGCAGCCACAATATTGCTCCACATGACCGGGAAACCGGCCGTGCAGGTCAGCTCCACCACCGACACACCCGCAGCAAGCGCCACCGTGGCAGCTGCCATGCCCCAGAAGGATTGACTATTCATCACACGCCGAATGCCTTTAGCGATGCCGGATTTTTTCTCGTCTGCAATCGTAAAGGAAATGCCTTCCTTGTACCAGAAGTAATCCTTGATGTTGATGACGGCGAAGAATAAAGCCACTACCGCCACCAACACCTGGATCCACTTCAGGTAACTGACAAAGCTCAGGATGGTAAAGATGCCGGCAATGAAAAGCGCGTAGGCGGCGGCTGTTACGGTCAGGAATATCAGCCCAATGATCAGGACTTTTTTACGCGAGCCGGTATGCAGGGTAAGCGCCAGCAGCATGGTCAGCACCCACACCGAGCAGGGATTAAAGCCGTCCACGAAACCGATTAAAGCCGTGCTGACCACCAGAGACTGCTTGCTCAGGTCAACTTTGCCTATCAGCGGAATATTAATCTCATCGCTGTTAACATCCAGCGTGGGTGTGGGCTCCGGCTCAGGTTTAGCTGTCGGGATATCGATTTCAGTCAGGACACCTTCATTTGCACCGATTATTCCCGCCCCCAGGTCGGCGCAGGCTTCGGTCGAGCATTTTGCGACATAGGATTCAACCAGTGCGGATAATTCGTCTGACCAGCCTTCGAAATACTGATCGGATATAAAGATCGAAGGCACGCCGCGCAATTCGACATTGTAGGCAGCACCCATTCGTTCCCACAGGGTGCGGTTTTCCGGAATGTTGTAGATTTCATAAAACCGCAGTTCCAGGTTCGGGTAGCGGGATGCCATTTCGATGAGAACCGGTTTTGCGGCGGCGCAATGCGGGCAGCCCTCGCCCCAGAAGAGGGTTAGCGTAACAGGATTGGCTTCTTGTTCAGGCGGCGAAGCCAGTGTGGACTGGTAGGTCAGAAATGCCCCTATGGCAGCAATTAAAAAAGCCGCCAGGATAAAACGAGCAGCAAGCGACCGGTTCTCACGATGAACGCTGGGAAGGCTAATTCTGTTTTGCATATAGGTCTCGGTAAATAGGAAATACTTTAAGAGATGTGAATTCGGAAATGGTTTGCCCCCGTACAGTAGAAAATGATCATACCATGAAGGCGTTTAGCTGTCAGCCGGATTTAATCCCGAATTTGTAATATTTTTAACAAGCTTACTATTGGAGTCCCTTAAGCAAAAATGCTTGAGGGCTGCCCACGGTCTGGTATACGACCAGGGCAATGGTAGGCCAGGCCGAGCAAACAGGGTTAATTGCAGGTCAATTTAATACTGAACGGCGAGAAATACTGATGGTTGGGGCTGTCAACATAGATTCGCACAGTGCCATCAAAACTGGCCGGGAAGGGCCAGGCGAAATCAATCGATCTCGTTCCAGCCGCATCAAAAGTAACTTCCTGTGTGCCTGATTTTACAGTGTCCGAGCGCTCCCAGTAGAAGCTGACCTTCCCGGCTGCGGTCGTGGTGATTTTAGCAGTCAAGGGGAAGTTATAGGGGCAGGTGGCTGCCACATTGGTGTTCGCAGTGCTGATTTCCACGTTGTTCACGGCAAATGTTTTGACTGAATCAACCACCTCGATTTTCACCCAGAAAGATTTTTGCGCATTCTCGCCTAATCCGAAGGGTACTCCCGAGGCATTTTGCAATTTCCAATAACTGTCGTATGCTTTGACCACATCCGGTGCTTTCATCTGGACAGAAATATCCACAATTCCGTCGGGGGATACACTGACCGGTAAATTGAAGCTGGCAGGCGCACCAAGCGCATTACCCGAGTCAAAAATTACCCGGTAGGATGTGGTCCACGTGCAAGAACCGGTGTTCTTTAAGCGCCAGGTTTTGGTAAAAGTCTCACCCGGTTTGAAGTCGTCGCCATCGTTTACCGTGACATCCGCGACAAATTCGCCGCGGTCGCAGGGTTTGGCAGGTGTAGACTCGGTTGTTGGACCCGCCGTGGGCTGCAGGGTCGCCGTAGCGGTCAGGATGTCCTGAGTGGCTAAATCAGGAGGCGTAATGGTTACCCTGGGCATTAGCTGCGTTGACAAAGCCGCAACCGTCTGGGCAGCCGCTGTGCCGATCGGGTCGGACGTGGCTTCAGCGGTAGCGTCAGGCCGCGGCAGGTTGCAGCCAGCTAAAAACAACATCAAAACAAACACCCCGGCATTAATCCCTCGGCGAATTTTCATCCCCGATTCTCCCATTTTCTCCCCGAACCTGATCAAACCACAGCCCCATAACCGCAAAGGAAGTCCACCGCAGCTTCATGACCCTCGGCAATCGCAAAACTCAAGGGGGTCTTGCCTTCCGAATCGCGTGCATTGACTTCCGCACCCGCGTCAACCAGTATTTGGATGATCTCCAGCGAGCCATTCTGAGCTGCGCTATGCAGCGGGGTAAAATCATCTGCCTGACGGGCGTTCACCGACGCACCGTGCGTGACCAGCATACGTACAATTTCGACCCAGCTGCCGGCTGCAGCCGAGTGCAGCGGCATGACTTGCAGCGGATTATGTGAGGGTGAGTTCAATTCTGCACCTGATTCGATCAAAAACCGCACAAGGTCCGTGTGCCCAAAAAAGCAGGCTAATCCCAATGGCTGAAATCCATCCGATGCAAACTGGTTGACCAGACCCGGATCAGCCTTGAGCAGACTGCGAACCCGGTCCAACTCCCCCACAGCGCATGCTTCGTATAGATCCAACCTGGCTCCGTGCCTGACCAACAGGCGGGCGATCTCGGGCTGCTGGTAGTAGGCGGCTGTCAAAACTGCGCTTGGACCGTTGGGCTCATTCAGGTTTGCCAGGCTTGGATCCTCTTCCAGTGCAGCTCTGACTTCCGCTATCAAACCTTCCTTGATTAACTGGATGAAAGATTCAGTTGTGTGCACGTTCCCTCATTACCTAAAATGCTATCGAAATTTTATTCAGGCGTCAGGCCCGACGAATTGGGTTGTTCCAAAGACAGCTAGCGATGGGTTAAGTACAGCCAACCACACACAAAAGAGCTTGAACATCAGGAATTGCTTGACTGAGATTCTATTATAATACGGCAGGATTGCAATAATCCTCGTCTGATCGAGGAAGCCTCAAGCATATCTCTGTTCGGTTGTGATTTTCAGGTTTTTCAGGAAGGCACCATTTTAAGATGTCAGCTCAATTCAGGGTTTCAAAGGGCAAAAATTTAGATTCCCAGCCAGGTAGAAGGATCGTGGTCGTCGGCAGCAGCGGCAGCGGCAAAACCACCCTGGCTGAAACAATTGCCCGGAAGCTGGAAATCCCGCACGTCGAGTTGGATGCTCTGCATTGGCAGGCCAACTGGCAGGAAACTGAGCTTGATATCTTCCGCCATCGAGTCGAACTGGCGTTGGAAGGGCAAGAATGGGTATTGGATGGGAACTACGCCAAGGTACGGGATATAACCTGGGGTCGAGCCGATACCCTGCTGTGGCTTGAATTGCCTCTGCCCGTTGTGTTATGGCGTTTAACCCGCCGGACGGTGCAGCGCGCGGTTACGCAGGAAGAATTGTGGAACGGTAATCGCGAGAACTGGCATGAAGCTCTATTTTCCCATGACAGCCTGTTCTTGCACATGCTTCGGACCCGCAAATCCCATCGGCGCGATTACACCCAACTGGTCAAGGAACCAGAATATTCGCATCTTAAAGTCATTCACCTGCGCAGTCTGGCACAGGTGAATGATTGGATTGCTCATCTCAGCCGCGATTAATTGTCGCGAGGCACAGCCCCTGCCGGCCTGCGAAATGCAGGTGTCAGCGGTTTATGATTATTTTTTCCCTTGGCAATTTCGAGAAATGCCCGCGTGATTTCTGGCTCAAAATGCCGATTGGATTGGTAACGTATGTAGTCCAGCACCTGATGTTGAGGCCAGGCCGGACGATAAGGTCGATTGGAACTCAGGGCATCCCACACGTCTACAATCGAGAAAAGGCGGGCAGTCAAAGGGATCTCTGCGCCGCGTAAGCGGCGCGGATAACCCGTGCCATCCCATTTTTCATGATGACAATATGGAATATCCACAAAGTCATTAAACTTTTGGATCGGCCGCAGCAATTCATAGGCATAAACCGGGTGCTTGCGCATGACCCGCCATTCCGCCTCGTCAAGTGGACCAGGTTTAAGCAGAATTGTGTCAGGGATGCCCATCTTGCCGATGTCGTGAAGCTGCGCCCCGCGTTTTATCCGCAGCAATTCTGGCTCATCCAGGCCCATTGTTTTGCCAAGTTCCATGGTCATTGAAACGACCCGCTGCGTATGACGTTCTGTCGAAAAATCGCGCAGTTCCAGTGCACGCGACCAACCATCGATGGTGGCATCGTATGTTTGGTTGAGGTCAGCACTGGTACGTTCCAGACTGCTCGCCAACCGGGATGTTTTAAGCGCCCCGGCAGCAGCGTTGCTAACCAGGTTGAGCACGGCGGTTTCGCTATCATGGAAGCGGTGAACCTTGGTGCTGAAAACCTGGAGAATTCCAATACCTTCGCCATGTGAAATCATTGGCACATGGATGCCTGCTTGAATAATCTTCCCCGGGGAGTAAAGCTGCATGCGGGCGGCAATGGCACGCATACGGTCATCCAACTTGTCGGTGATGACTGTTTGACGGTTATGGATAATCTCGAGCATCAGGTTTTGGTTGGCATGTTCATTACCAAAGGCCTTGATGTCCAGAATTTCAGTTTCATGACGCCCATAAACCAGCGAAAAAGTCCGCAGGCCCGAATCATAGAATGAAACCAGGACCGTACAAATATCCGGCAGGAGTTCAAAGCAGGATTCTACAGTGCGCTCTACAATCCGATCGCTATTTTCAATTTCTGCAAATTCCCGGCTGATGCGGTCTGCCGCTTGCAGCCGGTTTTCATAAGCACCTGTCAGGGACGACTCCTTCGGGTTGTGGACTTTTGTGAAGGTGACCAGAAGAGCCTCTCTGCCGCAATAATCGACCATTTCTGCGCGGATGGACGACTTGATCAGGTTACCCGTCAGATCGAATACGAATATTTCGAGGTTTTTGATGACCGTTTGAACCTCGAGCAGAGCCAGAATCTTATTCAGATTGATCGCCCCAAGCTGCGCGGGAAGCTCGATATCCCGATGATGAAGTACTGCATCCCGCTGAAGGCCGAGCAAATCGACATAGGACTGATTTACCTCAAGGTATGAAGTGGTTAATCTGTCGATTACACAGATTGGAACAGGGAGGGTATGAATAAAATGGCTCATCGTCTGACGTCGATGGGTAAACCGTTTTTGGCGCAGGGTTGTAAGTTTCTTTGGGGCGTAGATGTTCCGGTTCATAGTCTGGTCATCCCACTTTATGATGGTCTATGGTGATCGTCAGCAGGTTGATTATTCAGCGGCGATTCGGGCCGCAATCACCCAACCTGGACGTTTGCTGTATGCCAACCTATGATGCAAGTCTGATGCCAGAGAAAAGAAAATCCCTGATAATGGCATCAGGGATTCAGATTTCGCAGTAAATAATTACCCGATTAATCAATCATGTGGATTAAGCCCGTTCGAGACGTATCGTAGCCGCCCAGACTGGATATTCCGGCCTTTACCTGGTCAGTAACCATCCATTGGATGAACGCTTTCACCACCGGCCGTTCCAATTGTGCTGCCGGAAATACCAGGTGATATTCTTCCCGTGCAAGGGGTTCGAATGCCAATTTATAGGCCATGGCTGAGGATTGAAGACCAAAACCGCAATCCGCCTCGCCTTCAGCCACTGCTTGAGCCACTGCAGAGTGGCTTTGAACCTCATGCTGGTATCCATTGATTTCGGATGGATTGATCCCCAGGAAGCGTAATTGGGCGTCCAGCCAGACCCGTGTACCCGAACCCGATTGCCGGTTTATGAAGCGAATATTTCTTCTTGATAAATCTTTCAGACCGTGAACCCCCTCCGGATTGCCGACCGGCAGGATCAACCCCAGGCTGCGATATGCCACGTGCAGCAGTATCACCCGCTTGCCTGGCAGGATGCGTCTTATATAGGGAATATTGTAGGTGTCGCTTTCCTCGTCCCACAGGTGGCAGCCTGCCATATCTGCACTGCCTTCTGCAAGACTGATCAAACCTCCCAGGCTGCCAAGGAATTGCAGGTCGATCTGGCAGCCTTCATTAATTTCCGGGAAATGTCCGGCAAGCCAGGCAATTCCAGGGTCATGGCTGCCAGCGAAACGGATTGTCCCATCCGCAGCAGGCACCGGCTCTTTGGGCTGCATCGCACGCCAGCGGTCCAGGGCAATGCGCACCGCTTGCTCAATCTCGCCAATAGAATGACCGCCAGAAATCCCCTCCAGTAAAAAGGCTTCGGCACGGTGGACCAAGGCTGCACGCCGCAAGGGTGCGGCCTGCGGCTGGGGTGAACCGAGGGCCGCGAAAGTTCCTTTCCCCGGACGGGAAACTACCAACCCACTGGCAGCCAGGTCGCGGTAGGCGCGCTGAATGGTTCCCGGCGAGCAGCCCCACCTCTCGATCATTTCACTTATGGAAGGCAGGCGCTCTCCCGGCAAAATTTTTCCCTCAATTATTTGACGTCGTATGGCTTCCTTAATCCGGTCATACAGATGGGTTTCATCCATGGTCCTGCTCCCCAATTATTAATTCCCAACTGGAACCAGCCAGTACGAATCCTCATCCCCTTCGGCTGTCCAGCCCTCCAAACCAGTCGCAGCGGACCGCACTTCCCACCAGACCCAATTATTCGTACAACGCGGGCCGTCCAGTATGACAGCATCCTCCCCGGGTTGGATATAGCCAAGCACCTCGGCATCCAGGCTGGCATCCGTGCGGATGCGGTTTGCCAGCGGAGGGTCGTTGCTAACTTCGGCGGTGTCGCCTATGTGCAGCCGCGACTGATAAGCAGCGCCCGGGCAGGCATCCCAGGCCTCGGAATCAGGTGTCGCACTGGGGGAATCGGTCGGGGTAAGGACTACCCCGCCAGGTGTGGCGCTCGGCATTCCCGGCGCAGTGGTGGAAGTTGGCAAAATAATCGTCATGGTAGGCGTAGCCGGGGGGTTCACCCGTCCGCGGAGGATGGACAGGCTAACAAATGCCGCCAGGCACACTATCAAACCTGCGACAGCTGCGCCGGCAATAATCCAGCCCCTGGTCATAAATGGTCTGAGAAACTCCAGAACCAGGTTGCCAGCCGTCTCAGGTGCAGTTTCGATCGGAAGACCGTTGATGGGGCAGTAAACGGTTCCAGATGGGTGTAACTGTCCACAGTGGGGGCAGCGAAATGAACTATCCGTGGTCATGGCATGCTACCCCTCTGATGGCATCCTGGTTGACTGATAATGACAAAATGATAAACCTGTGCATAAAGATTATATCAAAAGCCTAACATCGCATTGGAATGGAGGACGCGTGAACCTCCTGGCGCCTGTTTGCCAAAAGCCACTACCTCCCTTTGGATTTTCTAAGATTTTCCCTGGCTGTGTGTGTAAAATGTTTATTTCTTTTGCGATTTTCCAATTGTATAATCTACAATAAAGCAATTCCTTTTTTGTTGATCTAAATTCACATTTTTTGATATGCCTGGCAGAAACGGTCTGACCCTGCCCGGCAATTATTGGTAAAAGAAACCGGGGCAGATCGCAATTCGTTTCCGTTCCAAGATTAATGTTAAAACAGGATCCTGTGTCATCCAGCGATGGGGAAAGGCACACATATGGTTTCAAGCGCTGAACCTGCATTGATCTTGAAAGAGGGGCCGAGAGCCGGCGAAACATACGAACTGCAGAAACCCGAAACAACTCTCGGCCGCGAACCGGGTGTTGACTGGGTCATTGAGTCTCCGGGTGTTTCGCGACGGCACGCCCGCTTTAGCCTGGAAGGGGAAACCTGCTTGCTGGAAGACCTTGGCAGCAGCAACGGCACCTATGTGAATGGTGTTCGAATCGCTACACCCGTAAAATTGAAAAACGGGGATGAAATTAAGCTCGGTCAGGCCGTTGTTCTGACGCTCCGCCTTCCGGTGGCAACCGCTACCGTGATGGAATCTCCACCAACCGAACTGCGGGCAACCATGCTGGAGCAGCCCGCCAATGCTGCGACGATGATGGAAAAGCAGCAGGGTATTGCCGCTACCATGATTGGCGAGGACCTGGCTGTCTCGATGGCTGCCCTTCCCCCGCGATTGACGGTTACGGTAGCAGGCGAAAAACCCGCTGTTTATACACTCTCGCAGTCTCTCGTTCGGATTGGACGCGGACCGGACAACGAAATTTCGATCGACTCGCGCATCGTTTCGCGCAGCCACGCACGGATTGAGAGGACAGTGGCGGGATATTTGCTGACCGTCCTGCCTGAAGCTGGCAACCCGGTTCAACTGGACGGCCGTCCGCTCACCGGCCCGCATATGCTCAAGGACGGGGATTTGCTGCGCATTGGAAGCCTGGATCCCGGCTTGATGGTCACCCTGACTTTCAGCCAGCCGGTAGCCATGCGGGCTGAAGAGATGCGGCCAATCCGTTTTGGCGAGAAAAACCTGATCCAGATCGGCCGCGACCCCAGCAATGATGTGGTGCTCGAATCCCCCACAGTGTCGCGCTTCCATGCCCAAATCGAACGTATTGGCCACCGCTACCGCCTGCGTGACTTGCACAGCGGGAACGGCACCTTCGTCAACGACCAGCGGGTGGATGAACGTGAGGTTTGGTTGAACGAAGCGGACGCCGTTCGTATTGGCCGGCACCGCTTTGTTATGAAGCAGGACCAGTTGGACCAGTTCGACGAAACCCGCGGTCTGAAAGTGGAAGCTTTTGGGCTGAATAAATGGGTGCGCAAGGATTTAAACATCCTGCAAAATATCTCGCTTTCGTTCCAGCC
>CAYPJS010000178.1:0-6055 GCA_964411135.1 uncultured Anaerolinea sp. | reverse complement strand
CAGCGCTGAATGGGCGCGGCTGCTCAAAAAGGTGGTGTCTCTGCGCAGCGACGGTTCAGCCGCCCTAGACCTGTGCCGCGTGGCCTGCGGCAGCCTGGACGGCTACTGGGAGCTCGACCTGGAAGCCTGGGACACCGCAGCTGGCGCGCTGATCGTGACCGAAGCCGGCGGGCAGGTCACGCTGGCGGACGGGGGTCCGTTCACGCCCTACCGGCGCAGTGTGCTGGCAACCAATGGGAAGATCCATGCGCAACTGATGAGAGAATTACGGGGAAGGTAAAGAAGCTGCTCGTACCGGTCTCTGACCGTGTACGCAGAATGGCCGGGGGCTTACACAATCCCATCAACTACCTGGCATGGAACCCTGGGTCAAGTGAGCGGTGCAAACAGGCGAATTGTCTATAAGGGGTTTGATTAACTTTGGGTGGAATCAAAAATTCCAGTCTCCTCCTTGGAGCCGTTACTAATCAGGTTCCAGCACTTTGATTATTCAGGAACCCGATCCATCAAGATCACCCTTTCCTTACCGTTATTTCTTGAAGTAAAAATACCCAAAACCCAGGGTAAAGAACAGGTACAGCACAACATTTAACCAAACCAGGCTGTTATGGGTCCCGAAAAAGACGTCCAGAATAGCTACAACCAATCCGGACACACCAAAAATCAGCCCGCCGAGGAGGATACCTTTATGGCTGCCTTCAACAGTTTTGGAGTTGCGGACCTGGTAAAAGATAATCCCCAGTCCCAGCAGGGCAGAGCCAAAATAGCGGGACATGTATTCCCCGGTTCGGTCGAGTTGGGATCCATAAATGCTGATGGCTGTATGGGGAATGATCAGAAATCCCAAACCAAATACGATTCCAATGATCGCCACGGTGAGGAGCAATGTGCTGCTTTTCATTTTCCCTCCTGTAAACGAACGTTAAACAAAAAATACCCTTCACTACCTTCCGGAAGGGGGTTGATTCGTTCTGGCTACTCCTTTCCGCTCAGGGCAAGGAGGCTCACACGATATAGCTTCGGGAGATGAATTGTGGGCTGATAAATGAACAGGTGACGTTCAGAGCTGAATCCATTATAGGAAGCAGAGCTGCGAAAGTCAATTCCCGTGCAAAACCATAACAAACTCTGTGGGGCGGGAGGGGGTCGAACCCTCACGATGTCTCCATCGACGGATTTTAAGTCCGTTGCGTCTGCCGATTCCGCCACCGCCCCGTGGCTTCCCTTATTCTAATCCAAGACCCATACGCGTCAAGGCTGGCGGGGATCGAAATTCCTATCTGATGAATTTCGGTTTCCAACTTGTCTGCCGGGGCGCTTCATGTTATAATCTCGCTTCGCGCCAGTACATATTACGGCGTAGCGCTCTACTTGTAGAAAATATTTGGAAGGAAAGTTGCGATGGAAGATCTGCTTAAATCAATTGAGGCGCCGGCAAACCCCAATATCCCCGATCTGCGGCCTGGCGACAGCGTCTCAGTTCACGTGAAGATTAAAGAAGGCAACCGCGAACGTATTCAGGAATTCAAAGGCACCATCCTTTTCCTGCACAACGACGGCGTAAACTCCACCTTCACTGTTCGCCGCCTGGCGACCAATGGTATCGGCGTTGAACGTACATTCCTGCTTCGCTCCCCACGCATCGACAAGGTTGTGGTCGAACGCCGCAATCAGGTGCGCCGCGCCCGCCTGTTCTTCCTGCGCGGCCGGACTGGCAAGAGCGCCCGTCTAAAGCAGAAGTTCAACTAAGCATTCCCTTTAATTTGCCCCTGTAAAAGGGCGCAGCCTGAGGCTCAGGTTGCGTCCTTTTTTCGGTATAATCCGATTACAAAGAGGAACCATGCCATCACCCATTATTGGCATTACCGCCGGACGAGAATTGAACAGAAAGCAGGTCGAACAGCATGCATTGTATGAAAAATATACCGAGGCTGTTCAAATGGCAGGAGGAATTCCTGTCATCCTGCCAACCGGTCTGGATGAAAACGCTGCAGCTGACTTAATGGCTAAGTTGGACGGCATTCTATTGACCGGCGGCGGGGACATCGACCCGGTCATTTTCAATGGCGAGCCGCACCCCAATGTTTACGGCATCGACCATCAGCGTGATTTCCTCGAAATCGAACTGGTGCGACTGGCTTCCCACTCTGGAACGCCGTTCCTCGGCATCTGCCGCGGCGCGCAGGTCATCAATGTGGCCCTGGGCGGCACCCTGTACACAGATATTGCCGCACAGCTGCCCGATTCCGAACGGCATGACTATTACCCCAACATCCCGCGCAATAAAATTGCGCATAAACTCAAAATCGACGGCAACAGTCTGTTGACCAAACTGGCTGGAGGAAAACACCTGGCGGTTAACAGCCTGCATCATCAGGGGCTGAAGGAAGTTCCCGCCTACCTTCATCCGGTTGCCTGGTCCGCCGACGAACTGGTGGAAGCGGTCGAACTGGAGAACCACCCCTTCGGTCTGGGTGTGCAGTGGCACCCTGAATGGCTGGTGGAAAACCCGGGCAACCTGGGTATCTTTCAGGGACTGGTACAGGCAGCGGGGCACAGCCAATGACCGTCAACTCGCCTATCGGGTTGTTCGATTCGGGCGTAGGAGGGTTGTCCGTGCTGCGCGCGGTCCATGCCTTGCTTCCCGGGCACCCTTTGATTTATTTTGGGGACCAGGCGCACGTGCCCTATGGTCCGCGCACCCTGGATGAGGTGCGTGACTTTTCAGAGGAGATTACGCGCTTTCTGCTTGCCCGCGGAGCCAGACTTGTCATTGTCGCCTGCAACACTGCCTCGGCAGCCGCGCTGCAACACCTGCGGCAGGTTTTTCCGGATGTGCCCTTTGTCGGTATGGAGCCGGCGGTAAAACCGGCTGTGGAACGCTCCCACACGCACAGGGTGGGTGTTCTGGCTACCCCCGCGACTTTCCAGGGAGCGCTGTACGCTTCGGTGGTCGAGCGGTTTGGCAGCGGGAGTACCCTGTTCCAGAACACATGCCCAGGCCTGGTTCAGGAGATCGAGGCTGGCCGTGTCGATAGTGCGGAAACCCGCCGCATCCTGGAAGCGGCCCTGCTGCCCATGCTGGAAAACCAGATCGATACCGTGGTGCTGGGCTGCACACATTACCCCTTTGCCATTCCCCTGATCCAGCAGATCGTTGGACCGGAAGTACAGGTGATCGATCCGGCACCGGCAATTGCACGCCAGGCACAGCGTTTGCTGGAAAAGCGTGGCTGGCTCGCTGCTGACCCAACCCCGGCACCAATCCATTTCTATACCAGCGGCAGCCCTGAGGGGTTTGCCGAAATACTCTCGCGTCTGCTGGGTCATGACGGCATGGTCGAAGCCGTCCATTGGAACAGCGGTACCTTACCCCGATAACGGACTACAGCATTTATTTCAGCCTGAAGCGGGTCGCGCAAGAACCGCCGATTTGTTATACTTATTAGCCAGGAGATAATATTATATGGCGCGCACCGAAATTGACCTCGACCCTGTAACCTTTCTAACCACGGACGCCATCGGGCAGCCCGGACAGCGCGTTTTTTACCTGCAAGGCTGGGATGATTCCCACAAGATTACACTGCTCATCGAAAAAATGCAGCTCCAATCTCTCGCCATTGGCGTGGAGCAATTTTTCAAAGAACTCGGCGAACGTTTCCCGGATCTGGAACCAGCCTCCGGGGATTACGACGAAGCGACCATGCACATCGAAACCCCGGTGGAACCGCTGTTCCGCGTTGGTGAAATTGGTCTGGCGTATGATTCAGACCGGGATCTGGCCTGCCTGGTTGCCAATGAACTTGTGACGGATGAAAATCTTGATGAGGAAGCCGGCATCGTGCGATTCTGGAGCACACGCTCGCAGCTCCTGGCTCTTTGCAACTGGGGCACCGACCTGGCTTTGCGGGGCAGGCCGCTGTGCCCACAGTGTGGCGAACCCATGGATCCGGGCGGTCATTTCTGCCCAAAAAAGAACGGTCACAAGCATTAACTTTACCGTTTTTCAGCCATGTTTAGGCCTGAGAAGCTCAAATCCCACCTGGCCGCCCTGCAAAAAGGGGACCTGACACTGCAGGGTCAATTCGAGGTCGGAAGCAACTACACTTTCCTGGGTTCCATTCGTTACCTGGGTGAAACCATTCAGGTAGTCTATAAGCCAGACCGCGGAGAACAGCCATTGTGGGATTTTCCGCCCAACACGCTGGCACGTCGAGAAGTGGCGGCTTTCCTGGTCAGTCATGCTTTAAAGTGGCATCTGGTGCCTCCGACCGTTTACCGAAAGGATGGGCCGCTCGGCAGCGGGTCGGTGCAATTGTTCCTGGATCACGACCCGTCCTATCATTTTTTCACTTTCAGACCCGAGCATAAGGCCCGGTTGATGCCGGTTGCTGCGTTTGATATCGTCATCAACAACGCAGACCGCAAGGGCGGGCATATCCTGGTGGACGCCGAGGATCATATCTGGTTGATCGATCACGGTGTGAGCTTTCACTGCGAGGATAAATTGCGTACGGTGGTCTGGGATTTTGCCGGACTGCCGCTGCCTGACACAATCCGAAAAGACCTGGCTGGACTGGCAAACCGGCTGGAACATTCCGATGATTCCCTGCGCGCTCTGCTCGACAAAGTATTGGCGCCTGATGAAGTGGATGCAGTGGGCATGCGCATTCGGTCTCTGCTGGAGGCAGGGGTATTCCCTGCACCGGCATCCGACCGCAGACCATACCCGTGGCCGCCAATTTGATCCTCCTGCCTCAGGGAGCTTGCCCGAGGGCTGTATTATCGCTATCATTGGTTTATATCAATTTATGGGAGAGTCATCGATGAAACAAATCGCCCTGGCTATGGTAGGGTTTGGCAATGTCGGGCAGGCATTTGCCCGTCTGCTGCAGCAAAAAGAGCAGGAACTGGCTGAGAAATTCGACATCAACATCATTGTCACCGGCATCATCACCGGCCGGCATGGCGGTGCTATTAATTCTGGCGGCATAAACCTTTCCCGCGCGCTGGAGACGATCAGCCGCGGACAATCCCTGGACATTCTATCCGAGCAGCCTGTGCCCGGGACTGTCGAGGAATTCATCTTTTCGAGCTCCGCCGACGCCATGCTGGAAACCTCCCCCGTAAATCACCACACGGGTCAGCCAGCCATTGACCACTGCAAGGCCGCCCTCAACAAAGGCATGCACGCCATCACCGCCAATAAGGGTCCGGTGGTGCATGCTTATCGTTCCTTGACCGATCTGGCTGCGACCAAAGGGGTGAAGTTTTTCCACGAAGCGGCGGTGATGGACGGCGCGCCGATCTTCTCGTTGTTCCGCAGCGCTTTGCCAGGGGCTCGCTTGCTGGCGCTGAGGGGTGTGCTCAACTCCACCACGAACCTGATCCTGACCCGTATGGAGCAAGGTGAGAGCTTCGCTGAGGCGCTGGCTTATGCCCAATCGATCGGCATCGCCGAGACCGATCCCAGCGGCGATATCGATGGTTGGGACGCGGCGGTCAAGGTGGCGGCGCTGGTCACGGTGCTGATGGATACCCCGTTCAAGCCTGCCCAGGTGGAGCGCACCGGTATCCGCGGCATCAACCCGCAGCTCATCGAGCAGGCCAAAGCGCAGGGAAAGCGCTGGAAGCTGGTTTGTTCGGCACGGCGGACGGAGGAGGGCATCCAGGCGCGGGTGGCGCCCGAGATGGTGGGCAGGGAGTCGCCCATGTACAGCGTGGATGGCACGACCAGCATCGTCCAGTTCGAGACGGACGTGCTCGGGCTGCTCTCGCTGGTCGAGAACAACCCCGGCACGGATACCACTGCCTACGGCCTGCTGGCCGATTTCCTCAACGCCGTAGCGTAGGACAGGCTGCCAGCTTGTCCTGTTGGTTATATGTCTCACATGTGTAGGGGCACAGGGATATTGTAATCGGCACAGTTTGGGTCAATACCCGCTGTGCCCCTCTTTTATGACAGCCCTGCTTCAATAGAGTACAATAAAGCGCATGGATGCTCCCGTGCCGATCAAAGTCGAGGATCTGTGCAAGACTTACCAGGTACGCCAGC
>CAYPJS010000177.1:0-27567 GCA_964411135.1 uncultured Anaerolinea sp. | reverse complement strand
CAGGTACCTTTCCATGTTCGCCGTATTCTCGCGCCAGTTTTGGACCTGCCTGTAAAACGCATACGGGTTATCAAACCCCGCATCGGCGGCGGCTTTGGAGGAAAACAGGAAGTATTAATTGAAGATGTGGCGGCGCACCTGACGATTGCGACCGGCAGACCTGTAGTTTACGAGACTACCCGGCAGGAGGAATTCATTGCCGCCCGCTCACGGCATCCGATGCGCGTTCGTATGAAAACCGGAGTCAAGCTGGATGGGACGATCACCGCGAATCAGATGGAGGTCCTGGCGGATACGGGTGCCTACGGTTGCCATGCATTAACGGTTACCGGGAATACCGGCCATAAAGCCATGGCGTTATATGTTGGTGACGGGCCTTACCGGAAGAATCCGAATATCCGATTCTATGCCGATGTCGTTTATACCAACACTCCGCCTGCCGGTGCTTATCGCGGATATGGCGTCCCGCAGGGATTTTGGCCCGTCGAGCGGCATATTGAACGTATTTGCCGCGACCTGGGTATGGATTCGATTGAGTTCCGCCTGAAAAATGCATTGCGTTCCGGTGAATTGCACCCATTCAGTACCGCCTGGAGCGAAGGACGTGAACCTCGCCCGGAAATCGTTCAGACTGTGGGACTCGAGGAATGTGTGCGCCAGGCAAAGGCAGCCATTGGTTGGGACCAGAAATATCGTAACCCTGATTGGCACATCGTCCCCGGAAAGCCGCATCTTCGGCGCGGCATTGGAATTGCTGCAGTCATGCAGGGGACTGCCATTCCATATCTAGATATGGGCGGCGCCAGCATCAAGATGAACGATGACGGATCCTTCAATTTACTCGTCGGGGCGACCGATCTCGGGACGGGGTCGGATACAGTATTGGCTCAAATGGCTGCTGAGGTTTTGGGAGTCCCGGTTGAAGATATTCTGGTTTACTCCTCCGACACGGATTTCACACCGTTTGATAAGGGGGCGTATGCCTCGAGTACCACCTACATCTCTGGTGCTGCGGTTGTCCGGGCAGCTGAAATGGTTGCAGAGCGGATTAAGTCGCGGGCAGCGCGGATGCTCAATACCGCGGGCGTTGTAACTGTGTCACCGGAGGATATTTTACTGGAGGATAAACAGGCAGTGACGCTTGACGGTCGATCCGTTACTATGGCGGAAATCGCTTTGAATGCGCTGCATCATGAAGATCAAGAACAAATTATGGGCATCGGCTCATACTTTTCGCCTGTATCACCTCCACCATTTGCGGCTCAATTCGCCGAGGTAACGGTGGATACGGATACCGGGCAGGTGGTGGTGGATAAACTGGTAATGGCAGTTGATTCTGGTATTATCGTAAACCCTATCACAGCCTCAGGCCAGATTGAAGGCGGAATGACCCAGGCGCTGGGTTACGCTGTCTGTGAAGAAATGGTGTATGATGAGAAAGGTCAGGCCCGAGAAACCGACCTTGAGGATTACCATATCTTCAGGGCGGACGAAATGCCCGAGCTTGAGACCATTTTCGTTCAGACATACGAGCCGTCACACCCGTTCGGGGTGAAGGCTGTTGCGGAAATTCCAATGGATGGTGTGGCCCCGGCGGTAGGGAATGCGATTCTGGATGCGTGCGGTGCGGATGTGAAAGATAATCCTGCAACTCCCGAGCGAGTTTGGCGTGCATTAAAAAGCCTCTAAGAACATAAAATGGTTAGAACTGGACATTATGGCAAATATATTTGAAGCAATTCTTACTCTTGAAAAGAACCAGCAGGCAGGTGCTCTCTGTACCATCATTGATACGGAAGGGTCGACGCCGCGGCACGAGGGCAGCAAAATGCTGGTGTACGATGATGGAAGCTTTATCGGTACCGTGGGCGGTGGCGAGATTGAAAATCGTGTCAGACAGGAAGCTGCCAATTCGATCAAAGATGGTAAGACGAGGTTACTGAAGTATTCTATGGTTGACCCGTCAAAAGGCGACCCCGGTGTTTGCGGCGGCACGATGGAGGTTTTTGTGGAGCCAATCCTACCCAATCCGCTCGTAGTAATCATCGGTGGCGGGCATGTTGGAAAAGCGGTTGTAACCCTTGCGAAATACCTTAAATTTCGCGTAGCCGTTTCGGATGACCGCCCTGAATTCTGTACACCCGAGGCGAACCCCGGGGCCGATGAGTTTTACTGTATTCCAATGCGTGAATTACCTAACAGGCTGGTAATTACCCCGCAGACATATCTTGTTCTCACCACACGCGGAAGTAATGTTGACATGGAAGGGCTCGCCCCTTTGTTAGAATCGCCGGCTGCTTATATTGGTGTAATTGGCTCAAAGCGCCGGTGGTTGACGACCCGTAAATTTCTTCAAGAGCAAGGAATTTCAGAGGACCGGCTGAATCGTGTGTTTTCTCCTATGGGGCTTGAATTAAAAGCTGAAACCCCTGAAGAAATTGCGGTCAGTATTATGGCAGAAATCATTATGGTTCGAAACGGCGGAACAGGCGCCAAAATGAGGATTTGACGGAGTGGTTATGGGTCATAATACGCTCTCAGTTGCTCACATCAATGATGCCTTGGACGCCCTGGCCGAATATCAGGAGAAGGCGCGTATCGTCGCCGGTGCAACCGACCTTATACTCGAGATGGAGCGTGGTGTTCGCAAGGACCTTGAACTATTGGTGGACATCTCTCGGATACCGGGCCAGGATAACATCACGTTGGATGAAGATGGCATCATCCATCTTGGACCCCTTGTGACGCACAATCATATTGCTGCCTCCAAATTAATCCAGGAAACTGCCTTTCCTTTAGCGCTTGCATCCTGGGAAGTAGGTTCTCCGCAGATCCGCAACCGAGGCACGGTTGCCGGGAACCTGATAACAGCCTCACCGGCGAATGACACGATTACCCCCTTGATGGCGCTTGGAGCCTCGGTCGTACTGCGCTCAAAATCTGGCAGCCGCGTAATACCACTGAGTCAATTTTATTTGGGCGTCAGAAAAGTCGACATGCGGCCTGAGGAAATGCTGGTCGAGATCACCTTTCCAGCTCTCAAGGCTAACCAACGCGGCACATTCATTAAATTCGCTTTACGGCGCGCACAGGCAATTTCTCTCGTAAATGTAGCGGTTATTCTTGCTTTCGAGGAAGAAAAAGTTTCAGCTGCTTCCATTACCTTGGGAGCCGTAGCGCCAACCATTGTGCACGCAGTAGAAGCCGAATCGTATTTGGTCGGGAAAAAATTGACAGATGAGGTGATAGCCGAGTGTGCGGCTAAAACCCTCCTTGCTGCCAAACCCATTTCTGACATCCGCGGCTCCTCTTCATACCGCCGCAGGATGGTAGAGGTGACCACACGGCGGGCTTTGCGTTCCCTGGCCCAGAAGGAAGAGCATACTGGGTTTCCTGCCCGGCCAGTCCTCCTGCGCACAGATAGCAACGGTCGTAGGGCAAAGCTTGCGAACACCATCCTGCATGATGCACACGAACCGATCGTTACCACAATCAATGGGAAACCTTTTTCCTTTCCATCCGGGCAGAATAAGTCACTTTTACGATTGCTGCGCGAGGACGCACAACTAATTGGCACTAAAGAAGGCTGTGCGGAAGGTGAATGTGGAGCCTGCACGATATTCCTGGATGGAGTTGCTGTGATGAGCTGTATGGTTCCGGCTGCCCGTGCTCACGGCGCAAATATTGTAACGATTGAGGGTATCGCTACAGACGGAGAATTGCATCCCGTTCAGCAGGCTTTCGTCGACCTTGGAGCTGTGCAATGCGGTTACTGCACCCCAGGTTTCATTATGTCAGCAGCCAAACTTCTTGAGGAAAAACCTTCACCCAGCCGCAGCGAGATACAGCAGGCTCTAACCGGCAATTTGTGCCGTTGTACTGGTTATTTTTCGATCATTCAGGCAGTTGAGCAAGCAGCCCTTATGGGGGCAGGGAGTAAGAAATGACCAAATATTCTCAGTTCCGTGGTTCCACATCGCGCTCCAGGCAGGAAAAGGAGCAAATTCACCCGATTTGGCGCGGAATCGGTTTTATTTTCATGGTTCTGGCGCCAGTCATGGGGTATTTTGGGTCCTTAATGATCATCGAAGCCAATAAACAAAATAAATGGTTTATTGTTCCCCGAGACTTTTTGGCAAGCGGTCCAGACTCATACCTTTATGTAAAAATTGGTCTGACAATCATTCTAGCGGCGTTGATATTCTTTGTGCTGCAATTCATCGGAATGATTATCTTGCGTATTTCTGGACCAGACCGTTATGGTCCGTTGGATGTTCCGCCCATTGAAGGCGTAAAGAAACGCAAAGCACGTTAAGCCAGGGTACTTATACCAATTCTGGAGGGATGTGCCCATGACAAGCATCGGGCAATCTATACCCCGCATCGACGCGGTTGGAAAAGTTAAGGGGGAGGCGCTGTACCCGGGTGATTTTAACCTGGAGAACCAGGCCTATATGAAAGTTTTGTTCGCCAACCGGCCGCACGCCCAAATCGTTCGTATTGATAAATCGCAGGCTGAGTCTGTGCCAGGAGTACTGGCTGTATTTACAGCGGAAGACGTGCCTTTCAATGAATATGGGCTGGGGACAAAAGATCAGCCTGTTCTGTGCGGTCCAGGTTCATCGAAGCCGTATACCGACCGGGTCCGATTTATCGGAGACCAAGTGGCACTGGTTGTTGCAGAGACGGAAGAAATTGCGGCTCAGGCCTGTAAATTGATTGAGGTTGAGTATCACGACCTGCCTATCGTAACCGATCCGCGAATCGCCCGTGAAGCTGGGCAACCATTGATCCACCCGGATCGTGGATCGAATGTATTAATTGGATATCGCATCCGTAAAGGAGATGTTGACGCTGGTTTTACCAGCTCTGATGTCATCGTTGAAGGCTACTACCAAACTCCTATTCAAGAGCACGCTTATCTGCAGCCAGAGGCTGGCATCAGCTATGTGGACGCTGAGGGAAGAGTGGTTGTAGTTGTGGGTGGGCAGTGGGCGCACGAAGATCGCGAACAGGTTGCCCATGCACTTGGTTTACCTGAAGACCAGGTCCGAGTGATTTATCCAGCTATCGGCGGTGCTTTTGGTGGTCGCGAGGATATGTCGGTTCAAATCATCCTTGCTCTGGCCTCCTGGAGGCTGCACCAACGCGGTATCCCCCGACCGGTAAAAATTATTTGGACACGAGAAGAGTCGATTCTCGGGCATCACAAGCGGCATCCTTACTACATTTCTGCCAAATGGGGTGCGACCAGAGAGGGCAAGGTGATCGCTGCCGAGGTAGAAGTTATCTCCGACTGCGGTGCCTATGCCTATACATCTCCCAAAGTGCTGGGGAATGCAACTCTGATGTGCACCGGACCTTACGAAATTCCCAACGTGAAGGTCGATTCTTGTACGGTCTACACAAATAATCTTCCCAATGGGGCCTTTCGTGGATTTGGCGGTCCACAGGGGGCTTTTGCTGCAGAAAGCCAGATGAATAAACTGGCTGAAATTCTTGGAATGGACCCGGTAGAAATTCGGATGCGCAATCTGGTCGATGAGGGTAGCCTTCTATCGGTAGGGACGCCATTACCAAAGGGTGTAACCATAAAGGCAGTGGTTGAGAAATGTGCGGTCCAGGCTGGTTGGGTAAATGGGCCGCAGGGCTGGTCGAGGCCAGCCGGGCTTGGTTCAATTAATTCCTCCAAACCACATCTCCAGCGCGGTTATGGGTTTGCATGCTCCTTTAAGAATGTAGGATTTTCCTTCGGAGCACCAGAAAACTGCTCTGCGACCATCGAATTGGAAGGCCAGAGTGAAATTGAGGTCGCAAGGCTCTACCATGCTGGTGCAGAAGTTGGTCAGGGATCACACACCGTGTTTGCTCAAATGACCGCAGATGCCGTTGGTGTCCCCCTGGAGAAGGTCCAATTGGTGACCGCGGATACTGTCACAACACCCAATTCGGGTAGTGTTTCGGCGTCTCGGATGACTTTTATGGCAGGCAATGCCATCCGGGGTGCTGCTGCGCTTGCGTTGGAAAAATGGCAGAATGAAGAACGGCCAGCCCGTGCAGAATTTAAGTATATTCCCCCACGCACAACACCTTTGGATCCGGCAACCGGCAAAAGCGAACCAAACTATGCCTATGGGTATGTCGCTGAGGCTGCAGAAGTCGAGGTTGACCGGGAAACCGGTCAGGTTCGCATCTTAAATCTGATTTGTGCTGATGATGTCGGTAAAGCCGTCAACCCTAATCTGGTAAAAGGGCAGATCGAAGGCGCGGTAGTTCAAGCTGCAGGGTATGCCATCCTTGAAGATTTTATTCAGCAAAATGGCGTACCTCAGACGCGTACCCTGTCGACTTACTTGATCCCGACTGTACTGGATATCCCTGATCGTATTGAATCACTGATTTTGGAATATCCTGACCCGATTGGACCCTGGGGAGCACGCGGTATGGGTGAAATGCCCTTTTTGCCGCTAGTCCCGGCTGTAGCTGCCGGCATCCGGCAAGCAACTGGAAAATGGTTTGATCAGTTTCCATTTACTGCCGAGAAAATATTAATGGGATTGGATAACCTGGAATAATTCCTCCTTCCCGAATCCTGGAAAGAAACCAAAAACAGAATGACCATTAATGTTTGTATTCGAGGTGGGGGAGATCTTGGTTCAGGTGTAGCCTACCGCCTTTATAAGGCCGGGTTGCAGGTGATAATCTGCGACCTCGCAATGCCTCTGGTTGTACGCCGCAGCGTTGCGTTTGCTGAGGCAATCTTCTCCGGGGCGGTCGAAGTTGAAGGTGTACGAGCTGTTCGGTGCGAGCACCGGAGCGAAATCGAAACTGTATTGACCCGAGGAGAAATCCCAGTCATTGCTGACCCCGAGCTTGCCATTTTAGATTGGTATCAACCGGATTGTGTCGTTGATGCGCGGCTCCTCAAGAACCTTCTTGCACCGATTTTGACCGATTCACCCATATTAATCGGTCTTGGACCAGGTTTTTTCGCCGGAGAAAATTGTCACGCTGTGGTTGAGACCAAGCGCGGGCATTGTCTTGGCAGGGTGTATTGGCGAGGATCTGGTGAGCCAAATTCCGGCATACCGGAAACCGTTAATGGACATGACGTTGACCGGGTATTACGGGCTCCTGCGAATGGCGAATTCTTTGCCAGAGTTAAGATAGGAGACAAAGTGGCCAGGGGAGAAGTCCTTGCTGAGGTGGGCGGTCAAGTTCTGACAGCACCCTTTGATGGGATTGTCCGCGGGTTAATTGGGAATAAGGTCCCGGTTACTCAAAACCTTAAGGTTGGAGATATTGATCCCCGTCTGGACAGCCGATATATTGATAAAATTTCGGACAAGTCACTGGCAGTGGGCGGCGGGGTATTGGAAGCGATCCTGACTTCGCCCAGGCTGCGTCAAAAATATTGCCGGTAAGCCATGGGGATGCGGCTGGTTGAAGGTTTACGAGCCGAAAGTAATTCACGAATTGCTTTCGTAGGCGCGGGAGGTAAAACCTCCGCTATGTTTCGGGTGGCTCGCCAGCTTGCCGGGCCAGTAATTTGCATGAACACTACGCATCTTACAGTTGACCAGAGCCGGTTGGCAGACCAGCATTTTGTCGTCACAAATCCGGCTGAATTAACGGCCATTTTCAAAAATCCGGTTTCTGGCGTCCTATTACTGACTGGTCCAGAGGCCGATCGGAAGCGCTTAAGCGGGGTGACGGAACGTATTGCGGATGAAATTCTAAATTATGCAGATCAGCTGAGTTTGCCATTGTTGATTGAGGCTGATGGATCGCGCCAGCTGCCCCTTAAAGCCCCAGCATCACATGAACCGCCAATTCCACCATGGGTGAACCATGTGGTTTACATGATTGGTTTAACGGGGCTGAACCAACCGCTTCGGGAAGAATGCGTATTCCGCTCTGAATTATTCAGCCAGCTTTCGAATATCAAGTTGGGAGACCCGGTCGGGATGGATGCTATCGGGAAATTTTTAGTGCATCCAGAGGGTGGATTAAAGAATTTTCCAAGCGCTGCACGAAAGACTGTTTATTTCAACCAATTGGATGTTCTTGAGAACCAAGATTTCTGGCTGAGCCCGATTATGGACCTGGTCAAAAACGCTTATGATTCGATTTTGATCGGATCAGTTCATGCTCAGAATGAGCAGGTGAGCTACCGTTTTGAAAAAATTGCGGGCATCATCCTGGCAGCGGGTGGCGGAGTGCGTATGGGTAGGACCAAACAATTACTGGCCTGGCGCGGAAAGCCCATGATTCGACAAATTGCGGAAAAAGCCCTGAAATCCGGGATGGATCCGGTAGTGGTTGTGACTGGTTTTGATGCACATAAAGTGGCTGAGGCCCTGGAGGGCATGGCTGTTCAGATTATTTTCAACCCGGAATGGGAAAGCGGTCAGGCAAGTTCAATTACGGTTGGCGTTGAAAACCTTTCTGATGGGGTCGGTGCAGCAGTTTTTCTGCTGAGCGATATGCCTGGTATTCCGATGGATATCCTGCACGAAGAAATTAGGATCCATCAAACTGAAAATCTTTCTATCCTTTGCCCCCGGGTCGACAACCAGCGAGTGAACCCCGTATTGTTCGACCGCAGTACATTCAATGATTTGATGTGCCTGACTGGCGATACCGGCGGGCGGCAGCTGTTTGACCGGTACTCAATTCGGTGGTTGGATTGGACCGAATCGGCTGCATTTTTGGATGTGGATACACCGGAAGATTATCAAAAGTTGTTGGAATCGGATGTGTATGACGAATAATAAAGCGATTAAAGTAGGGGCAATCGTACTGGCGGCTGGTATGTCAAAACGGATGGGCACACCAAAGATGGCCTTACCCTTTAAAGACCTATCGGTAATTGGAACGGTTTTGAGTGTTTTATCCAATGCGACCATCGAGACTTTAATTGTGGTCACCGGCGGTGAGTGGAAGTTGGTTGAGGAAAAAATCCGCGAGCTCCCTGTAGAGGTAACCATCGTCCGCAATCCGGATCCCGACCATACTGAGATGATGGATTCACTGCGGCTTGGTATGAAAGCCTTGCCGCTCAACCTGGATGCTTTTCTGATAGCGTTGGGTGATCAACCCCAGATCCAGGAAAACACGGTTGCTTTATTACTCGACGAATATGCAAGGACAAGAAAATCAATCATTATCCCCAGCTACCAGATGCGCCGCGGACATCCCTGGTTGATCGGTGTGGAACACTGGGCCGAGCTGCAGGATATGCCCGAGGAGCAAAACCTGCGCGATTTTCTAAGAAAGCACAGCGCAAGTATTCATTACCTGCCAGTGGAAACTTCTACGATCCTGGAGGACCTGGATACCCCCGAGGACTATCAGCGCGCCTTAAATTCTTGAAACCCTTTAGTTCTTCCTCGGAATAGTCCGAGGAAGAACCATCGGTGATATCAGGATACTAGTTTTTAAGCGAATCCAAAACCGCCTGGATGTAATCAGCGTCAGCGGGATTATCAGATGTAAGTTCAATTTCCGGGCGAATACCTGATCCCGGACCAAATTCGGGGCTCCCTGGAAGCGTCCAGGTCGCAGCACTGACGTGGATTGAAGACCCATCCTGTAGGTCGAATACCAGCTGGATAGAATTTTTTCCGTATGTTTGCTTGCCAATGATCTGTGCCCGCCCAGCCCCCTGCAGCGCACCAACAATGATTTCAGCTGAGCTCGCAGTATTCTGATCCGCAAGGATGTAAATCGGAAGGGAGGAATAATCACCGTCCGTTCTTGTTATTTTTTGTCCGTCTGGTTTGTCTGGATAATGAAGGGTAATGATTGGGGTGCCTTTGAGGGTGAACATCTCCACAATCTTAATGCCGGCATCCACAAGACCACCGCCGTTTCCACGTAAATCCAGGATGATGGTACTAACGCCATTGGAAAAAAGGTCTTCGATGCCTGTTTTTATCTCTGCCGCGGTGGTGGCGGAAATCCCATTGATTTTTACCAGCCCCAAACCTTCCTTCTCCGGGACTTTACGCCAACTTACAGAGGGGATGGCGAATTCCTTTCGTTCAATTTCGGCAGTGACAGCAGCACCGTTCTCCGGGGAGATGTACGTCACCGCGACACTTGTGCCGACTTCTCCGCGTAAGGTGGAAATGATCTCTTCGACCGGGGTATCGATGGAGATTTTGAGTGAATCAACAGACAGCAAAACGCAGCCAGACGGCAAACCAGCATTCATGGCAGGCGAATCCGGATAAGGGAATACCCTGATTACCCCGTCGGTGTCACGCTGGATTTCAGCCCCAATTCCACCAAACTTCCCCTCAAGCTGATCCGATTCAATTTCATGCTGTACTGGTTCAACAAATACCGTGTAGGGGTCATCGTAGGCTGTTACCAACCCGCGGATCAGTTCATACTCGACAATTTTCGGGTCTGGCATAGCAGCGATGCCGTTAGTTTCGAGGATAGAGAATGCTTCGTTAAAGATTGGATACTTAAAATGCGTATAGCCATTATTGGATAAATAACCAGCTACAAATGATCCAACTGTAATGATCAACACCAGTCCGCATGCTGCTAAAATTAATCCAACGTCAATTTTATTTTTCATAGGTAGCCGTTCAGAGGGGGTGTTGCGTGTATAATCCGGTCGTTGTATCCAACCGAGGCGCACATGTCATCCATATTATCCTTCAGTATTCCCATCCATAGTCTTAATCCTCGCCTTGAACCATACTCCCTTGACCCCGGGGTATCTACCCTTGATCAAGCCAGCGGCACACTACCGGAAGGGGCGTATACCACTTTTCGAACCTATCCTAATCGGATGGCATTACAACTTGAGGATCATTTTAAGAGGTTAGAATATTCTACCCGACTGGCAGGCTATTCATTGAAGCTGGACCGAAGCAGTCTCCGTAATTGCATCCGTACTGCGCTGGATGCATTCCCGGCTTCTATCGCTCGAGTCCGCATCGTAATACCTTTCAGCCCTGACCTGGAAAGGTTGTATATATTCGTTGGTGCATTATCTGTTCCAGATGATTACGATCGCCGGAATGGTGTCCGTGCCACAACACGGCAATTTCAACGCAGCACTCCAGGTGCTAAATTGACAGGGTTTATTCAAGCCACAAAACAGATTCGGGAGCATCTCCCGTCCGGGATCGAAGAAATTATTATGCTTGACGACCAACATAGATTTCTGGAAGGGTTGACCAGCAATTTTTTTGCGGTCATCAATGGCGAGATCTGGACAGCAGGCGAAGGTGTACTTTCGGGCATCACCCGCCAGTTTGTGCTCGAAATTGCTCAAAACGCTGGAATCAGAGTCAACTTTTATCCACCATCGCAGGCTTCCATCAACGAATTCGAGGAAGCGTTTATCACCAGTACCAGCCGGGCAGTGCTTCCTGTGACTGAAATTGATGGAATATCGATTGGCAGCGGTATCCCTGGACCAATAACAACAGAATTAATGGAACAATTTAACAACCGGGTTGAAAACGAAACCGAACCGATCTAGTCAGGAGGAATCTCTGATTCGTCAAGCATGGTTTCGTCCTGTTGAATATCATTTTCAAGCTTGCCGTCTTCCATAGCCTGTAATAAAGCCGCTGCCTCTGTAACTTCGGTCGATGGAACCAGGATGACTACCTCTCCCAGCGGGCCGATCGTCAGACCATAAACAACGCCTGCACTTTCCTGGCGGGTTAATACATGCAGCCCCTTGGCTTCCAGCATCAAACGGATCATATCCGCTTCTAGCTGACCATTCGCGGAGTAAACTTCAACATAATCAAGGTTGTCCATCAACTACCTCCACCTGGTTATTGTTTTCAGAGGCACCCTTCAAACGGGTTTTCTTAGCCTGCAGTCGCGCCAGGCGTTTTTCAAATTCAAGCATCATATTCTTCTTAATATATAACGGCAGGACTGAGGAATCAAGCAACTTTTGAGCTTGCATTGTCCAGACCTCGGCAGTATCAAGGTTCTGTAGTTGGTGCTCAAAATATTTGGCTAACTCGATGCACGCTGGAATCTCCTGAAATTCAGCCGCTTTCTGCCACAAGACTACTGCTTGAGGCCAGTTACCAGCCTTGCGAGCAATTTCTGCATACCGATAAAGGGTTTGGATGAAGTACGGCCGGGGCAAACCCAGTGAGAGGGCATGCTCATACAGGTGGATTGCCTGTTCTCGCCTGCCAGTCTGGTCATAGAGCCTGGCAATTGCGATCAAATCTAATCCTTCTTCAGCCAGCCAATGCATGGGGTCCGTCAGTAAGTTGGAAAGATGAAGGAACAAGGCAGCCAACGACAGGATATCCATTTTGTTGTGATAAAAAACTCCTGCCATCGGACGGCTGTCACCGGTTTTCAAATAATTAAAGTACATTTCAGGTACCATCCAGCCCGGGATTTCTTCCTGGCTGCGGGTGACTGCCAGTACATCCTGCTCAAGGCTCCCGAGCGCCCGACTCGGTAAGCGGTTTCGCCAGATTCTGCGGGACAGCGCAAGCATATCCAGGTGCTGCATTTCTGGGAATGGCGACTTAAGGGCGCTTAAGATGTGGCGACCGTTCAACAGCGGAACATCGAAGGACTTGCCGTTAAAGGTCACAACAGTTGAGAAGGGTGTGAGCAGTTCATCCAGGGCTGCGAGCATGGCGGTTTCTTCTGCTGGCTCCCGCAGGAAAAACTGCTGCAGGCGAAAACCCTCCTGTTCCCACCAGCCAAGACCGACCATAAACGCAAATGTACCGGTCCCGCCGGATAGCCCGCTGGTTTCAGTATCCAGAAATATAAAATTTTGCAGAGAATTCTGATTTAATTCCGGATACCCCGCCCACTCACCAAGGATCCCATAATCGGTTGGCTGTCCAAACGGAACGATCCCATGTTGGTAATCTTGAGGGAAATGCTCGTCTGCAAGGAATGCAGGACCGAATAGGGTCTTCCTCTCAAGTCCCTGGACGACCCGGTCTATGGGAACCCGATCAAGCGCACTCGGTTGAGGCTTAATTTGCGATGCCCCGATTTGAACTCCGAGCGATTTTAATCGGTTGAGCAGAGAATTATCCATACGTTTTGAAATTATACCGGAAGCGGCAGGTTGTTCAACAGGCGTAAAATTGCCATGGTTTCCAGTTTGCCACCTGCAACATTTTCTCCAGAGACTCCAATACAGGAGAGACAGCCGTCCTGGCAGGAACATTCCTCCACAAGTTCGAGTGTGGCCTGGATTAGCCTGGGGTGGATTTCGAATATATTCTCGCTCAAACCAATTCCTGCGGGCACATGATCATAAAGGATCACAACTGGCTGGCCATCTGCCAGTTTGGATTGCGGGTCAAAATGGGCACCCAGATCGTTCGTATCACACATGATAAACAGCGGTGCCAGATGACCGATGGCATAAGCCAACCCGGAAAGACCGCTGCGCATTCGAACCATCATTTCAGCCTGCCTGTGGCAGGACGGGCACAGGGTAACCAGGTTGTCGAGTTGATTTGCCAGAATGTAGGATGAGTATTGGCGAAATGGGATTTTATGGTGAACATGATGCTGCTGACCCATTTCTGGCTTGCCGCAACTCTGACAAAAATATTGATCCCGTTCGCGTGCGAGACGGCGCTGCTTCTCCCAATTGATCCCATAATCGTTGGGTGATGCACTCCACAGATTATTTGATTGAAGCTGGTCAATGGCTTCTTCTGAAATGGACAGCCAATAGGCCACAGTGCGCAGTGTAGTGGACGGCAATTCTAATTCCTCGCCGCCCAGGTTTTCGTTGGTGTACCACCGGGTTTTCCGGAAACCGGTCACCTGTGTAGTCACATCAACCTCTCCCAGGAATATTTTCCCTGCCGCAACGGTTTGCTCCCGATAAACCTCTACCTTTTCGATTGTTTCATCGATTAGCGGCTCCGTAAAGTAATCACTATCCGCTGATTTTAGAATAGCCTGTCCATTTTCCAGATCAAGGTTTTCGACCAAGAAGGAGCGGCCCTGATGAAGGTAAATAGCATGGGGATGCACCATCCAATAGGCGCTGGCAGTATCCACCATACCGATTGTGGTCAGCAGCCCATCCTCATCCGTGCGGAGCTGTATGGATCCAGGACTGGTTGTGCGCAGCGAAACACCCTGAGCTGGATATTTATCAGCAGTCCAATAGTAACGTTCTCCTGAAATGGTCACTTCATGCAGTTGGTTCATCACATCAAGGTATTGACCGACCACTTCGGAAGTCAGGCGGCCAAAACCTTCATTCAACCTGAAGGGCAGCTCGAAGGCTGCGCAGCGCAGATGTTGAAGGAGAATCAAAGGGTTATCCGGGTTGATCAGTGCTTTCTCTGGGGAGCGCTCAATGAGATATTCCGGGTGATTGACCAGGTACTGGTCGACAGGATTGGATGTAGCTACCAGCATGCCTACGGCTGGCTCCAATTTCCGCCCAGCTCGGCCGGATTGCTGCCTGGTGGCTGCGATAGATCCCGGGTATCCCAGGATCACCACCGCGTCCATTGATCCGATATCCACTCCGAGCTCCAGAGCGTTGGTAGCAGCCACGGCGCGTGCGGCGCCAGACTTTAAGGCTGTTTCGATCTCCCGGCGGTCCCCTGGTAAATATCCACTGCGATACGCATATAAATTGTTAGAAAGATCAGGGTGGTTCTCGCGCAGATAGCGTAAGCCAACCTCTGCTGCGCGGCGTGTCTGGGCGAAAATTAAGGTCTGTACCTGGTAGGCAAGCAGGTCGCTCGAAAGCCGCATTCCCTCGACCATGGCACTGCGTCGAATGCCAAGGTCCTTATTTACCAGGGGAGGGTTGTAGATGACAAAATTCCGTTCACCATGCGGCGCGCCGTCCTCTTGAATGACACTCACCCCATCTTCCAACAATTGTTCGGCAAACTCGCCCGGGTTGGATATGGTGGCTGAAGTAAAAATGAACTGGGGATATGCCCCATAAAACGAGCAAATCCTTTTTAACCGGCGCAGGACATTCGCAATATGAGAACCAAAAACACCCCGATACGCATGAATTTCATCAATAACCACAAACCTTAGCTTCCGCAGGAAGTCAGCCCAGAGGGTGTGGTGGGGCATTACCGCCAGATGCAGCATATCGGGATTGGAAAGTAAAACCTTTGTTTCTTTGCGGATCCCGGCACGGATATGGGAAGGGGTATCGCCATCGTAGATTGCAATCGAATGCTTTAAATATGGGGGCGCTAGGTGCCCAAGGGATTGTAATTGATCCTGCGCCAGCGCTTTGGTTGGGAAAAGCATAAGCGCAGTCGTGTCTGACGGAAATTTTTCCAGCGTGTCCAGCACAGGAACCTGGTAACAAAGGGACTTTCCACTGGCGGTGCCCGTCGAAATGACCACATGTTTCCCGCTCATTACCTGGTCATATGCAGCTGCCTGATGAGAGTAAAACTTTTCGATGCCCATTTGACGCAGAGTATTCCGGACTTGCTCACTGACCTGGGCTGGAACTTCAACTTCAGAGGCAGCGACAGCCGGTTGGACCACCCAGCGTGCCACGCTCTCTTGAATCGTCGGATCACTACGCCAGACATTTAGCAGTGCTTCGAGTCGTTTTACCATAAAGGTTGTTTTACCTTATGTTGCACAAATGTTCAAGATATTTGGACGGGAAATACGGATGCGCTTGGTTTTTGGTTTGGCATTCCGTGGAGTTTGAATATACTTAACGGCAAATAACCCAATCCTATTCACTGAGGTGCTCGCCGATGAAGTCATCGCCGCGTTATCGTTATTTTGTTTTTGGTATCTTTTTTCTCTTTATGCTTTTGCACCAGGCTGACAAACTGTTAATCGGCCCATTGACCACACCCATTATGGAGCAATTTAATATTGATGAAGCTCAAATGGGCCTGGTTTCATCCGGTGCGATTGTGGTGGGAGCCATTTTTTACCCTTTGTGGGGTTATCTCTTCGATAAATTCTCACGGGCTAAATTGATAGCGCTGGCCTCCTTCATCTGGGGGGCAACCACGTGGTTCTCGGCAGTTGTACGGACTTTCCCGGCGTTTATCGTGACCCGTGCTTCAACCGGCATCGATGATTCCTCCTACCCGGGAATATACAGCTTGATTTCTGATTATTTTGCGCCCAAAATCCGTGGACGGATTTATGGTTTTCTGCAAATCGCTCAGCCGTTAGGCTATATGGCGGGGATGATTCTTTCCCTGTTTCTCGTCGATGCAGTCGGGTGGCAGGGAGTTTTCTACATCACAGGTTCGCTTGGCATCGCACTTTCCGTAGTAATTTTCATGGGGGTGAAGGAAGTTCCGCGCGGTAAAGCTGAACCCGAAATGGAAAATATCCAGCAGACAAAAATCTATAAAATCACCTGGAAAGGTGTACGCGAAATTTTCACCAAAAAATCGCTCTATTTTTTGTTTGCTCAGGGCTTTTTTGGTGTTTTTCCCTGGCAGGTGATTACATTCTGGTTTTTCCGCTACCTGGAGACCGAACGCCACTTTTCTGACAGTCAGGTTCTCATCACCATGGTTATTTCGATCGTTTTCCTGGCAGCCGGCTATCCTATTGGCGGTGCCTTAGGGGACTACTTCTTCAAACGCAATCCCCGCGGTCGTTTGATCGTCAGCGCATGCGGGATTCTGCTGGGTGCCGTGACATTATGGATGTCATTATCCATCCCGTCAGCTGAGATTGCCCTGTTTACGGTCTCGATGGCGATTACGGCGATCTTCATCCCGTTTGCATCACCAAACATTATCTCAACCATTTATGACGTTACCCTGCCGGAAGTTCGTGCGACAACCAATGCGGTTCAGTATTTGATTGAGCAAGGCGGGTCAGCCATTGCACCCACCTTAGCCGGCGCAATAGCGGTTGCTTCTAGCCTGCACAACGCCATCCTTTATATCTGCGTAGGTGCCTGGATCCTGTGCTTTGTGTTCATCCTTGGCGCAATTTATCTGCTGCCGCGCGATATTGCTACACTGCGCTCGCAAATGGCCGAGCGCGCAAAATTGGAAACGACAACTGCATGAGTATCACATCCATTGGCGTTGAGATCTTGAGAATCCTTTCCTCCCTGACATTGGGGTGGGGGGTGGGGTGTGTACTAAATTATCTGGCGGATGTTTTGCCGCGGACGCGTTCTTTTTCAGCCCCGGTTTGTGCCATCTGTGAACAAAAAAAAACCTTCTTCGAATTTCTCTTTCCACAAAAGTGTCACTCCTGCCAGGTTGGACCACAACGCCGCACCTGGATCGTACAAATCGTGAGCCTGATCCTGGTGCCTGTACTTTCGTTTTATCCGGCCCCGGCACTGGGGTTCTGGTTATCGCTGGGCGTTTTCTTCTACCTGGCACTGGTTTTTGTGATTGACGTCCAACACAAGGCGATCTTGCACGAGGTAAGTCTCGCTGGTGCGATCCTGGCGGTCCCATTTGGCCTTTGGTTGAATGGGTGGCAAAAAACCCTGATCGGATTTGCGATCGGTTTGGGGGTTATGCTGGCATTGTATTACTTTGGCATCCTCTTCACAAAATGGATGTCAAAAGCGCGCGGACAGGAAATCGACGAAGTTGCACTTGGTTTTGGTGATGTGACCCTAAGTACGGTGCTCGGTATTATGCTGGGCTCACCCCGAATTATTGTGTGCCTTTTTTTTGCTATCCTGCTTGGGGGGCTTATGAGCGGACTCTATATCCTTGCTCAAATGGCTCTCAAACGCTATAAAGCCTTCACAGCCATACCTTATGCCCCTTTCCTCGTTATCGCCGCTGTAGTCTTGATTTACATGGCTTAGACAGGCTGCTGATAGGGTTAAGAACAATAGAACAGGGGTATCCTGTTCTATTGTTTTTCTGCTCTTGCGTTGACTGTGAGCTATTTTACTGGCTGCGGTACTTCTTTTGAAAAAGAAACCGCGTTGTGTTCAAACCGCGCCACCAGATTCCGAGCCTCAAGCGCATAGGCTTCTTTGTCAGCCCACGTTGATTGCGGGTCCAGGACTTCTGATGGTACGCCCGGGCAGCTTTCCGGGATCCACAATCCAAAGAATTTATCCTGTCGGAAAGGCACTTCATCCAGCACATGGTTCAGGGCAGCATGAATCATCGCGCGTGTATAAGGCAGTTTGAAACGGGTTCCTACTCCAAAGGGTCCACCTGTCCAGCCTGTGTTGACCAGCCAGACTTTGGCTTTATGCTTTGCTATGCGTTCGCCAAGTAAATTGGCGTAGAGCTGCGGGTAAAGGGGTAAGAAGGGGGATCCGAAGCAGGTTGAGAAAGTTGCCTCAGGCTCCGTGCCAAGTCCGGTCTCTGTACCCGCCAGTTTAGAGGTATATCCGGAAAGGAAATAATACATCGCCTGTTCTGGCGTGAGTTTGGCTAAGGGGGGTAAAACACCAAAAGCGTCCGCCGTCAGGAAAAAAACATTCTCTGGATGCCCGGCATAACCAGATGGGACGTGGTTAGGGACAAAGTGGATTGGATACGCACCTCGGGTGTTTTCTGTGATCCGGGAGGAGTCAAAATCAACCTGGCGTGTCTCCGGGTTAAATTCCACATTTTCAAGAACTGCTCCAAACCGGTGGGTTGCCGACCAAATTATCGGTTCATATTCAGGATTGAGCCGAATGGTCTTTGCATAACACCCGCCCTCAAAATTAAATATTCCTTCGTCTGCCCACCCATGCTCATCGTCCCCGATTAATTTTCGGTCAGGGTCAGAGGACAGGGTTGTTTTCCCAGTACCGCTCAAACCAAAGAATAACGCCGTATCTCCTTCGTTCCCCACATTGGCTGAACAATGCATCGACAACACGCCTTTGAGTGGTAGGACATAATTCATGATTGTAAAGATCGATTTCTTGATTTCGCCAGCATAACCCGTACCGCAAATCAAAATCACTTTTTTTACAAAGTCGACCACGATGGCGGTTGAGGAGTGGGTGCCGTCAAGCTCTGGTATTGCCTTGAAATCCTCTGCTTGGATCACCGTGAATTCAGGGATGTGTGAAGCTTGTTCCTCGGGTGAAAGCCGGATGAACAGGTTCTGGGCGAAAAGGTTGTGCCAGGCTTTTTCAGTAATTACGCGAATGGGCAGGGAATAGTTGGGGTGAGCCCCAACGCGAAGGTCCTGGACAAACGCATCCCGGCCCTGGTAATAAGCCAGCATCTTGTTATACAGATGGTCAAACTTCACAGGGGAAATGGGTGTGTTGACTTTTCCCCACCAGATTGGTTTGTCAGACATTTCCGGGTATTGAACGACAAATTTGTCGTTGGGTGAGCGCCCTGTATGCTTGCCTGTATTGGCAATCAAAGCGCCATCCGCGGATAATTCTCCCTCCAACCGGCAGATGGCTTCCTCCACCAGCAATGCGGTTGAATAATTCCAGTAAACATTGGCGAGGTTGGTAAAGCCGTGGTGTTCCAACCCATGTTTACTTGGATTTCCATGGTTTTGCATGGCTAACGCCTCCTAAGAGTTTTTTGGGATTATTTCCCCAGTAATTTCGGATACCAGTACCACAAAACGTCCGCAGCAGGCTTGCCATTTACCGAAGGGGAGGTGTCTTGCAAGGCCGCTGGATAATAATAACCCCGTGAAACAATGCCAGTTACCCATTCCCGACTCACCAAGGCGTTGAGTGCGGCGTTGTAAATATCCAATTGTTCAGCAGTATCCACAACGACCTGGTCCAGCGGTGGAGTCGGTTGGCTTAAAAAATCAAATGGCAGGCAATGTTCCCCAAACGCGACACAACCGCTGGCAGCACCTTCTGAAGATGGATAGTTCAAAGCCATGATTAACGGCTTTCCAGTTTGTTCTACCAGGGGAAATAAATCAGCATCCAGGGCGCGGGCAAAGGCGTCAGTCAACTCTCCCTGGTTGGGCGTACTGGAGCCAGTCAATGGAGCCGAGAATAGGATGTAAACCGCATCAACCGAGCTAATCCACTCGGGAACGGGCGTATTCTGGAAAGGATAGGAAATGGCCCAAGCGATTTGGCCTGAAAACCGGCTTCTAACTTCCGTCAGGATATTGCTCCAAAGCTCAGCAGCGTTCTCAGGGACACCAGAAGATGTCCCATCTGCCAGAGTGCCCCCTGGCAGGGCGGGCGTTACGTCTGGTCCACCAAGAATCAACATGGATGCCTGAGTCTGGGCGGCTAAATCCGCGTAATTGATAATGAATTTCGTGTACTGGGTGAACCAATCGTTCCACCAAACGGGATCTTCAATAGGTGCTGCCCAGAATCCATTTGGCATCAGGTCTTCTTCAATTCGAGGATATATACCCACATTTAAAGAGTTGTTGATCGATTCCCGTACGCTGGAAAAAGTATCTGCCCACAGGGGGTCTCTTCCTGGAACAGGTTCGAGTACAGCGGGGTTGTCGTGGGTATAGCTCCACGTTGGGCTAACAAATACCCAATTAGCGCCATATCTGGATATGGAAGTCAGGCCATTATGCGTGTAGTTTTGCCAAGTAGGACTGTAATTTTCAGATAGTTCAATACCCGCCACAAAGGACGACCCCCGTGAAGCGATTTCAGGCGCAATAATTGTGGTAGACGTCGGCATGGCGTCCCAATCGGACCAGGTATCCACTGTATCTTCAACCGACTTAGGACTTGAACTGGTCTCGACGAACCGTCCCTGGGTGTCCATTGCGTGGGTAGCACTGTCGTCAGCGATGCCACATTGATCATTCCGGCAGTACCGGTATTTAATCTCACTAAACATATCTACCGGGCTGTAAAGTACGTACAACCATTTATTTTCCCCGAGGGGCCACATCGGGATGGGGGAGGTCCAACCATACGGGTTGAACTGAATTGAAATCACGTCCTCGGAGGGGGTATTATCCGGAACATTCACACTAAAAGTTATTGGGGCATTTCCACCCACACCCCAATTGTCAATGATATCCGTTACGGTCAGGTCTGAATTTGGGATGATCAACTGCCGCAGGCGGAAAGCGCCGTTGGCGGTATGTTCGGCATTCCAAAACCCATCTCCCAGAGAATATTTATAGTTCAGGTCAAGACCTACTGGCAATTCAAGTGTGGTTGAGTAGATATTATCAGCGATCATTGAGAGGACTGGCGCTTTGGATGCTACGGTGCTCATGCCGCCCTCAAGGTCAGCAAAAGTGTTGCCAAGATTGTAAGTGGAACCAACCAGTCGGATGGGAAGGCCGGAAATTTCAACGCCTGGAATTTGAACCACGAAGGTAACTTTTACTGTTTCCGCAGCCTGCATGTAAATAGTCGAAGGTGTGGTAGCGTTTTCTGCTACCATTGCGCCTTGCTGAAAAGTCACATAATTGCCGGTCAGGCTGGATGCAGCCAGATTATGAACGCCAGGTGCCAGACCCTCCAACAGGAAAGTTCCATCTGAAGCGGTAATTGTTTGTTCTCCTCCAGCCGCCACAAGGATGGAAGGAACAGGTGAATTTGTTTCCTTGTCGATTATTTGACCGGTAATGCGGCCACCAGCACCGGAGTATGGTTGGTCTGACCAGCCTGCCACAACATCATTCACAGTCGTTGGGCCGTCCACGTGGAAAATCCGATAACGGACCTGATTTCCTCCGGCAGTATATTCGATGGCTGTTGGTGATCCCGGGCGTATGTAGCGGTATTTCACATCAGACCCAATAACGATTGGCACTGTAACCTGGAAGGAACTTTCGCCAGTAGTTTCCATCGAATAGCGCTTTGGGTTCAAAGCCAGCCCCGTTACCTCATCCACGATTTCCAAACTCACATCCTCTGAGGGAGCTGGATTTTTCAAGGAAACGCTGAAGATTACCTCGGCCAAAGGTAAATTTTGGTTTGTTTCGATAGGGGGTTCGGCTACAGGAGGAGTCTTTGGAGTGAGACCGGAAAGGATCCCGCTTAGGTCAAGATTGCAGGCTGTGAGAAGGCTTGTGATTAGAACGGCTGCAAAAAATCCATTGGAAGCACGGCGGCGTAGTAATGAGTTCATCCAGGGACCTCACGGGTGGTCTTGTCTTAATACCGAAAAACCCCCGCTACTCTGGAGGAAGCGAGGGGGAATCTGAGGATGCAGAGGCTGCAAACTTAAGCTTGATTTCCTGCTGCCGGTTGGCCAGACTCCCTAAGACCCCATTGACAAATCTAGGAGTGCTGTCTGCGCCGAAGGTTTTTGCCAGTTCAATTGCTTCATTGATGGCTACTTTAATCGGGGTGCAGCCGGCAACTGCAAATTCCCATAATGCGATGCGCAATATATTGCGGTCGATCACCGCAACCTGATCCATCGGCCATTCCGGTGCATGTTCAGCGATAAACTGGTCCAGCGTGAGCGAAATCGGCAGCACACCTAGAATGATCTGCTGTGCAAATTCGACCAGCGCGGCGTCAAGCTCGTCTTCCTGCAAACGTTCTTGGAGCACAATACCGGGCAGGTGATCTGTTAAATCACACTCGTAAAGGACCTGCAAGGCGATGCTTCGGGCCTTGGTTCGCGGTTTCATAAGGTTACGCTTTGTAAAGTTCCATGATCAGAATGCTGCAGCCATTAATAAGAAAATTATCCTTAGATCACTTGCTTGATTTTTTGGAAACCGGTGAATAATCGATGTCCTCAACGTGCACGTTAATTCGACCAACTTCCATGCCAACCGTCTCCGAGATCGCGCGTGTGACCTGAGCCTGGATATTCCTGCTCACATCCCGAACGTTCAGATCGGGTTGGAGAATCACATAAACATCGGCGTAAACCGCATTACCTTCTACACTGACCCGAATACCTTCACTGCTATTTTTGCTAAACCAGCGTTCTACTTCAGTGGGGTTGGTCGCCAGCCTGCTCACGCCCGGTACTCCGGTAACCGTTAATCGTACAATCGTGCCAAGGACTTCCGGGGCGATGGTAGTTTTTCCTGGGGCTCGGATTGGATCGGTCATGAAACCTCCATAAGCTTGAAAAATCGTCCAATTAATCCCATTATAACCTTAAAGACCCGGGTGGTATAGCCAAAGCAATTCGAGCTGAATTCAGGACGTTAACTTACTTATGAACTCTATGCTTTTCTGATAAACAAATGGGTGTTCTGCGCCTAACAAGAGGGTATGACCTGAGTCGGTTAACCAGATTAACCGTTTATCCTGGCTGCCAAGCGTCATGATCAGCGATTCTGCACCTGCAGGATTGATGGTTTTATCTAGCCTGCCTTGAAAAATCAGGGCGGGCTGCTTGATATGCCTGACCCTGCGCCGCACTTGTCTTTGAAGCCGGTAAAACTGCGCAGCAGCTGGAACTGGGATTACGGTGTAACCCTGCCACGGAAGAATATCCTGTCCGGCTGAAGATACGGCTACAGATCCTGCTGCAGATAAATAATACTTGGGAAGTATTTTCTTGAAGGGCGCAATAAATTGCGCTCTCCATTGGCCCTTAATTTCGACTGCCGGAGCATACAGGACAAGTCCGAGAATTTCGGGCTGCGCCCAGGCTAAATGTAGGGCAAGCAGGCAACCCATTGACTCCCCACCGACGATTATTTTCTTGACCCTTCGGCTGAGATCTTTGAAAGCCTGCTCGGCCGTACCAATCCAATCATCTTTTGTAACCTTGAACATATCTTCAGGCCGGGTTCCATGTCCTGGCAGAAGCGGTGCGGCGACTGTATACCCGGCTGCATTTAGCGATTCAGCCAGAGGGCGGACCTCGATTGTGGTCGAGGTAAAACCGTGGAAAAGTAATACACCAACGTCAAGCATACCTGTCAAAATAAAGGAGTTGCCATTAAGTTCAGGATTTTGAATGATCGGACGTTCCATAAAACCTCAGGATGCGGGACGGAAGGTTGTCAGACAACTTAATGAGACTGGCTGAAGGTACTGTGTCCGCAGCAGATGTGTAAAGCACCGAGTGACATTTGCCGCTCAAAGGATTCAACAGCTTTGGATAGATCCCAGCAATTGTACCCATCCGCAGGGGAGGGGATTCCGCCCCGATTAACAATCGAGTCTCCTGCAAACAAGATGCGCTTCCCGGGTAGGTAGAAGGAAAGGTGCTGTGGGGTATGACCGGATGAATCAATAACGCTCAAACCGCCCATAATGGGAAGGATTTGTCCCGGACGAAGGATTTCACCTGCAATAACCGGCTCGGCTTTGAAAAAAGGAGAGAAAAAGCGGACCACAAGGGCATTTAGCAGGTTGAGTGGTTTCAATTTCCGCGACATGACGCCGTTTTCCATTGCAGCAGCCTCCTTCAAGCTGGTAGCAATTTTAACTTCCGGAAAATGCTCCAAGATTTTTGGAATACCGCCGCAATGATCACCATCGGCGTGGGTTAGCAGGATTTGGTCAATAGTATGGTCTGGGAACGCTCTCCAGATCGATTTCCAAAGAGCAGCAGAAAACATCGCCAGCCCGGTATCGATCAAAGTTATCTTATGTTGGTCGACCAGGATATATTGAAAGATGGATAAACGTGAGAAGCAGTAGACCCCGGCGGCAATACGGTGCATGAAACCGATTATATATCAGGCCTCCCAGCAGGGGTGCGAGCCGGAGACGAGAGATTGTTTCGCAGATAGAGTAGATTGTCCTCAGAAAATTAAATACAATCAAAAAAGAACATTTCCCAATTGAGTATTGCACCATCGAGGATAAGCTGCAGGCGGGGGGAGATAAAAAAAGCGTCTTAAACATTATGCTTTCGATAAGTACTATTATCAAAAGCATAGGTTAGGCGTATTTAGTTGAGCATATGCCCCCTTCTGATGAAGAAATTCCAGCTTGATTTGGTTCCAAAAAAAATTGAATTTTTGCTCCCCTCAGGAACCAAACTAAATGTTTGAAAATCGGCTTTCAATTTATTTTCCATCTCCCCGATCGATCAAAAATATTTCAAATCTAGTTTCTCTGGTCCTGATTTTCCTTACATTTGACAAATATCTGGTGGTCGGCATCTAAGATCAGTGACCCTCGCAACCGATCCATTGGGTTCGCTGCCGATTACTATTTACCAGTAAGTACGGTGTACATTAAGCTATGCGAAAATTAAGCCTATCCGGCAATGCTTACGCCGATTAATTTGCCGATTCCGAAGGTAATGGCGGCTGCAACCAGCCCAAATATAACCATTCGCATACCGGAATAAACCACGGATCTACCTGTAAAGAGTGTGATTGCCGCTCCCAACAGGAATAAACCAAGTGTGCTGAGGATGATACTAATAAATATAGCCTGAGAACCGGTCCAGAAAATAAACGCAAGTACCGGGATAATCGCGCCAATCGCAAACAGGATGAAGGATGTTATGGCAGCCGTCCATGCCGAGCCGCCAAGTTCTTCAGGGTCAATGCCGAGTTCTTCCCGCGCCATCACGTCAACCGCTGAATCCCGATTGGACAGGATCTGGGCAGCCATTTGACGAGCCTGGTCAACGGGCACCCCGCGCGCTTCGTAAATTAGCGCAAGTTCCTCCGCTTCCTCTTCTGGTGCCTGATCAATCTCCTCCGTTTCAATCTTTATCTGATTTGCATATAACTCGCGTGAGGATTGTACCGACAGCCACTCTCCTAGTGCCATTGAGAATGCACCTGCCAGCAGTCCTGCCAGGCCAGCGATCAGAATCGATTTGTTGTTCATGGATGCCCCGGCAACGCCCATAACCAGACTGAGATTGCTCACAAGTCCATCGTTAGCGCCCAACACTGCCGCTCGTAATGCATTTCCACCTGCCCCCCGGTGTCTTCCCTCCAGCTGTGCCAGTGAGCTGCCTTCAATACCGCCGCGAGCCGTTTTGGATATTTCGGTTAACAGCATGCCGTGTGACTGTTCCTGCATTGCCATGCCGCGCGCCAACCCTTCTCTGGCGTATGAGGCTACGCCGTCTTTCTCGCGTTCCTTAAGACTGGGAAGGATCAGCTCCGGCCCGAATTTTCTGGCCAACCACACCAACAAACGGGTCCGCCATTCTGGTTTGAAAGGTTGAAGCTCAATGCCTGCCTCACGCAGCAAAGCTTCCCATTTTTCTGCGTGCTTAATTTCAACAACTGCCATGCGTTGATACACCTCGGCCAGGCGTAAATCGCTCTGCATTTCGGCCAGGGCACGGTAGGTAAACGCACTGTTTCGCTCGTCTTCTCTGAAATCTTTGTACATTGCGACAGTTTTCTCGTCCATAAACCCTCCAGTAATTATTGTACATCCTCCCCGCCTGCTATCCACCCTTAAAGTGTGCGATAATTTTGAAATGCCAACCTTTACAATAAATCAAGCGGTTTCAGCCTTTCTGGACAGCATCCATCTTTCACGAAGCCACAACACATACAAAACTTACAAGAATGGAATGTTATCCTTCGTAAAGGTGCTGTCTGCCTCAGGACTGGACCCTGAACTATCGAAAATTGAGGAACTGTCCGAGGAAACGATCGTTTGGTTTTCAGATTCACTCAAGGAGCTGGCTCCAACAACAGAAAGGCTGTATTTGACAGCCTGCACCAGTTTCTTTGAGTTTATTGCCGCAGAAAATCTGGCAGAAGTAAATCTACCGCGGATAAGATTGTTGATTCGGCAGCGGGCGCGCCGTCCGGGAATTAGGCTGCCGCAATTTCCCAATGATGATATCGAGCGTGTGCTGGATTACATGGTTAGGCTACTTGAAAATCCAGCAGCCGATGAGATTCACCGCTTGCGGGACCTTAGAGATAGGGCTTTCCTGATTACACTGGCTGACACCGGTCTGCGGGTGCATGAAGCCTGCAAGCTGGTCCGCGGGGATTTGGATTGGAATGAGCAGCGGGCAGTCATCATAGGCAAGGGCAACCGGCAGGATGTGGTGCGCTTTTCGAACCGGGCAATTAAGGCTATACGCCAATATTTACAGGCTCGGGCTCGAATTGATGGAGCTAGCGGACGCGAATTGGTGCGTCTGCCGCTGTTCGCCCGGCATGACCGCGCTGCAGGCAGTAAAACAAGGGCAATGACCACCACCACCGGCCGCAATATCGTCAGCCAACGTGTTGCGGAAGCGCTTGGTAAGGATGCTGTAGGCACCATCACCCCCCATTCGTTTCGGCATTATTTTGTAACCAGAGTGCTGCGCGGATCTGGAAACCTTAAACTGGCCCAGGAATTGGCACGCCACCGGAACATTGCAGTCACGCAGCGTTATGCACACCTCTCCAACGATGAACTTGACCGCGGCTATTGGGACACGATAGAAAAAAAGTAAGATTTCCACATACCCCTCCCCTTTCGGGCGATGCATTAATAATCCTATCGGGTCATGTTCTGGCATTGCTTTTCCTGTATAATTAATTCTATTCCGATAGACTTTGTCATTTAAATCGCACAGGAGCAGCTTACATGGAAAAAACCCGGTTTGACATCGCAATCATTGGCGGCGGAATCGTAGGTTTAGCCACGGCGATGGCGCTCACCAATAAAACACGCGCCTCGGTGGTTGTGCTTGAGGCAGAAAACCGCCTGGCGTACCACCAAACCGGAAATAACAGCGGTGTCATTCACTCGGGAATCTATTACAAACCAGGATCGCTTAAAGCCGAAAACTGCGT
>CAYPJS010000176.1:0-8378 GCA_964411135.1 uncultured Anaerolinea sp. | reverse complement strand
AAACGCCTGCCATATGGCAGAATTGGACACTGAACACATTGATCAGCGCCTGGAAATGCTGGATGCCTACCTGGACGCCGTTGAGGAAACGCTGGACGGGTGGGCTGAAAAATATGGCGTATAGCCGTCCAGATATGGGGGTCGATCCAAACAAACTCCCCGATTGACAATGGGTTGAAAACTGTGGATAACCTGCCAAAAACTGTGGATAACTTGCCCTTATTGTGGACAAATCCGAAAAAACGTTCGATAAATCCTGGTTAATCAGCAGCACCAAACCCCTATATATGGGGGTATCCTGACCGAATTGTCCATATAGCAAAGTTACCCTCTATTTGATGAGAATACCAGGAAAGTTGAACTGTTTTTATCCACAGTATTAAAGGATAACCTCCCGACGGCTGATGCATACATATGGACCGTATGACACTCGAAATCACCGTCTGTGGCGGTATTACCCTCTTTCTTCATATTTATCCACTTTTACACACCCCCTACTAGTTCTACGAATCCATACATATCTAATAAGAATAAAGATAATCCCATAGATCTATCCCAAATTCACACACTACCCACAGGCAGGCTCTGGCAAGATTCTGGGTGCTTGAATCTTGATCATAATTCCAGTACAATTTTTATACAATTACTGTAAGATTTAGTCCCTGGGCAAAGTCGTTTGCTTGGCGTCGTACCGACCGCAGAAAGGAAACCAAGCCATGGACGTCATTAAAGTCAAAGCAAACTCACGTACCGCAGCAGTAGCCGGGGCAATCGCAGGGGTGATGCGCGAGCACAAACACGCTGAGGTTCAGGCGATTGGTGCTGGCGCAGTTAACCAGGCTGTTAAGGCTCTGGTGCTGGCCAAAGGATATCTGGCTGAAGACGGCATCCCGGTCATTTGCATTCCCGAATTCGTCGATGTGGACATCGATGGAAAAATTCGCACTGCTATTAAATTAACCGTTGAGCCGCGGTGATTGGGTACTTATCTTTGAGAACAGAAACGATCAGGCAGTCAGCCTGCGCTTAATCAGTAGCCATTTTTACATCTTCCGCCGAAAAGACCACTTCTTCTTTACCGGTTAATTTCTCCTGTACTTTGGACAGGATCAAATCCAGGTGACGTGGGTGCTCCACATAGTCCAGGTCATCGGCAGGGACGGTCAGAACCGGGCAGAGGACGAAGGAATGAATCCACTGCTCGTAAAGCTTATTCAACTGGTCCAGGTAGTCGGAGGGAATCTTGCGCTCATAATCGCGGTTGCGCAGGCTGATGCGGCGCTGCAATGTGTTTGAGGTAGCCCTCAGGTAAATAACCAGGTCGGGAGGGGGAATGAATTCAGCTACGGTCAGATACAGGGCTCGGTAAGTCTCGTAATCGCGCTCATTCAGGTGCCCCTGCAGGTGCAGGTTGTAGGCAAAGACCTCGGCATCTTCATAAATGCTGCGGTCCTGGATGACCGAGCCGCTGAAATTTAAAATCTGCTGGTGGATGCGCAGCCGGTGGGTTAAAAAGAACACCTGGGAATGAAAACTCCAGGCGTTCATGTTCTTATAGAAATCGGCAATGTAGGGGTTTTCAGTGACGGGTTCGTAAAAGGGTTCCCATCCCATCTTCTCGCACAGCAAATGAACCAGCGTTGATTTTCCTACACCAATGTTCCCGGCAACCGCAACAAATTTTTTCATGGCATCCCTGCGAATCGGACTAATTTCCTGCCAGTTCCATTTCAATCACTTCTTGAAAAACTTCGTACGGTTGGGCACCAATCAAGGCTATACCGTTGATAAAGAAGGTAGGTGTGGATTGAATTCCAATCCCGATGGCATATTCATAATCGGCGGTGATTTCAGCTTCGTAACGGTTTTCAGTGACACACTGCCGGAAGGAGTCCATGTCCAGCCCAAGGCTGGTGGCGTAAGACTCAAAAGCATCATTGCCCTCACCCACGCCGCCGGTGAAGAGCAGACTGTGGAACTCCCAGTACTTGCCCTGCTCGTTGGCACAGTTAGCTGCATTGGCTGCGGGTTCCGCCTGAGGATGGATGCTGTACAGTGGAAAATCACGGTACACCAGGCGCACCTGATCCGGATATGTCGCAGCAATCTTTGCCCAGACCTGTGCATGCCATTTCTGGCAGTACGGGCATTGATAGTCGCTGAACTCGATAATGGTAATTGGGGCATCTGCCGGACCGAAGGAGGGATCATCGTCAGCCGAGACATTGTAACGGGTGACCTGTTTTGGATCCGCGGCGGTTTCCGCTACAGGGTCGGCAGCATCAGCGGTCAGGTTGGTGTTCTCGACAGCAGCCGTCTCCTTGCCCCAGACCAGGTAGCCGGTACCCAGTCCAAGGAAGAAAAACAGACCCATGCCGATCATTAAGGCCGGGATGCGCCAGTCGGCCTGCGGACGGACTCGTTTACGATTTTGAATTTTTTTGGATTCTTCTGACATGGAAAAATTATATCATTGCCGAAAATTAGCGCTCTAATCCATGGATAACAAAACAGGGCAGTCAATTGACTGCCCTGCAGGATTTCGTACAGCAGGAATCAGGCTGGCTGAGCTGCGCCAGTCGGGCAAACATCCGCGCAGGAGCCGCAATCCTGGCACTTGGATGCATCGATCACATACAGGCCATTAACCTCGGCGATTGCGCCTTCGGGACATTCTGGTTCACATGCGCCGCACTGGATGCAGTCATCGGTAATTACGTATGCCATGGGGTAAATCCTTTCGTTACAGGGCTATTTATCGATAGATATTAGTCGATCAATTTTCAGTAGATAGCATAGCACAAGAACCCACCCGAATAAATTTGTCGATTGTCACCAGTTCGTGCTTAAAATGTCACCGAGAATCCTAAATATTGTCAGAAATCGGCAAAAGGGAAACGTCGGGGTAAAATAAAGGCATGCATGGGAACAAAGCTGAGAAAAGGGGCTTCAAAATCCGGCAGATCAATTTTGGGGGTAAAAACCGGCGTTTTTATACTGCTGCGGCAGCGATGCTGCTGCTGATTCTGGTGCCGTTCGGGTTGTATGCAGCCTTGAATGCCGGAAGCAGTCTGCTGGCAGGGTTATTGTTTGCCATCATCGGAGCCGCCATGCTGTTGATCTTACTCGCGGCTTGATCCGCAAACCGGATTCAGTTCTGACGCACAGTCTCGACCAGCAGGGCTGCCAGCGGTTCGAGTGCTTCGACACGCGCCTGTTCGATGCGGCCGGTATCGCACAGGGCAGCAAATTGTGGATCGATGGGAATGCGCGCAGTTAATTCGATGCCTGTCAGCGCTGCCAGGTCATTGGCATGGCTGGGCCCGAAAACCTCGTGTACGGCGTTGGTGTCGGGGCAGCGGTAGTAGCTGTAATTCTCCACCAGTCCCAGGATGGGAATTACCATACCCTGTAGCATGTGCACGGCCTTGCGCACCACCATGCCGGCTAACTGCTGCGGAGAAGTCACCACCACCACGCCGGAAAGTGGCAGGTTTTTCATGACAGTGATGGCGGCGTCAGCCGTACCGGGAGGCAGATCGACCAGCAGGACGTCCAGTTTGCCCCACAGCACCTCATTATAGAACTGTTGGATGGTGCCGGATATGAGCGGACCGCGCCAGATTACTGCCGAGTCTTCCTCGGGCACCAGCAGGTTGGTGGATACCACCCGAATGCCAAGCGGCGTGATGGCGGGCATAATGCCCTGAGGACCACCCCTCAGGCCGCCAGAAGGCAGCCCGAACAGGTGAGGGATGCTGGGACCGGTCACGTCTGCATCTAAAATACCGACCTTTTTGTCGCTGCGTGCCAGAGAGACTGCCAGCAGCGCCGTCAGCGAAGACTTGCCCACGCCGCCCTTGCCGCTCATGACCGCGACTACCCGGTTGATGGCATTGAAAGCATTCAGTTTAGGAGGCACCGGTCTGGCTTTGGCAAAGGCAGCATTGCGCTCGGCATCGGTCATATTGCCAAATGAGATGGTCACCTTTTTGACCTCGGGCAGCGTCAACAGCAGCTGGCGCGCGTTGAAGGACATGTGATCCTTCATCGGGCAGGTGGGGATGGTCAGCGCTAGGGTAAAGGAGACCTCGCCGTCCGATAGCAGCGACAGATCGCGCACCATGCCAAGTTCAACAATGTTATGCCCCAGTTCGGGGTCGACCACCTTGCGCAGGGTATCCAGAATCTGATCGGTGGTCGTCATGGTTTACCTGGCAAGCGTGGCGCGCATTACAAAACGATCGATGGCGCCGAAGCGGTACTTGTATTCCTCAGCGCCGCGCAGAAAATCGAACTCACTGCGCCCTTGCTCATTGGCCCACTGCAGCAGGTAACCCAGAAGCACCCAACCCGGGGAATATTCCATGAAGCGCCGGTCAAAACCGGAGTTGTACACCCACAGGCGTTCGAGATAGTCGAAAATCAAATAACAGGCTGCCTTCTCGCCGCCAACATCCAGAAAAGCCATCAACAGGCAGTCTTCCTCGAAGGCGCAGTGGATGATTTCGCGCATGGTCTTGCGCATGGCAGGGGTGAGGAAAGCGCACTTGTCATCGTCCTGGTTCATCATGGACAGGAAGGCATCTATTTCAGTGTCGAGCGTGGTCTCGTCCTCGACGAAATACCAGCGTGCCGGTACTTCGGCTTCCTCGGCACGCCGCATTTTACGCCGGATCTCGTGGCGCTGCTTTTTGTCGATGGAGGCCAGGTAGGTGTCCCAGTTGCCGGGCAGGGGAATGTAGGGCGAGTGCTGCAGCTGGGCTTGCGCGAAGGACAGGCCGTGTTTTTCGGCAGCAGCTTCGAGCGCCGGCAGTGTCGGCGAAGAATCCAGCAGATTGTAGAGGTCCAGCGCCTGCCAGGCGGGCAGATCGGCTTTCAACAGGAAGGGCAGCAGCGCATCGAGGAATCCCGCCAGGTCGGCCTCGCGCACCAGCAGGTCCAGGTAATCTGAAATCTCAATGCTGCCGACCAGCATCAAGCTGGGACGGCCGGAATGGTCGGGGGTGAAGAACAGCGGGGCAATGCCCACCAGCTGCCCGTCACGGCGGGCGGTTACCAGTGCCAGTTGGGCTTGAGGCCATTCTCCGCCGCCGCGGTTGGCCCACCAGGTCTGCTGGTAATCAAAGCGTAAAAAAGGAACGTGGCTGACGCTTTCGTCCAGCAGCGCGTTCCATTCGGTTCGGAGATCATCCGGGAAAGTTGTGTGCAGTGTCAGTTCCATAGGTATGGCTGGGATTATACCGCGAAAGGGAAGCGAAAGTGCGTTCACCAAATGGTGGAGGCACCGGGAAGGGGTATTGCCGGCGACTCGGTCGGGAGACTGATCCGAACAGACTGCACCGCCTGCCTCCGGCAAGGTATAATCAGATCACTTCATTCTAGGTGTGATCATGCTTATTACCAATATTTCACAACTCCTTACGCTGGCAGGCGGTCCGCAGCGCGGACGCGAACTCGGCCGGCTGGGGATTCAATCGGAAACTGCCTTGCTGGTACGCGGCAATTTAGTCGAAGCGGTTGGTCCATGCGACCGTATGCTGCGTGCTTACCCGACCGAGGAACGCTACGACGCAGGCGGCAAGGTGGTCATGCCCGGCTTTGTGGACCCACACACCCACATGGTTTGGGCCGGCGACCGGTCAGCTGAGTTCGAGATGCGCCTGGAAGGCATGAGCTACCAGGAAATTGCGACCGCTGGAGGCGGGATCCGTTCGACAGTCCGTGCCACACGCAACGCCAGCCTGGAGGAATTGAAGGCGCAGTCGCGCCTGAGAGCCCATACCATGCTGCGCCATGGCACCACCACCGCCGAGGTCAAAACGGGCTACGCCCTGCAGCATCCGGGCGAGCTGAATCAGCTGCAGGCTATTGTTGAGTTGGACCGCGAAGGTCCACTGGAACTAGTGCCAACCTACCTTGGGGCGCACGATGTTGCCCCGGAATTTAAAGACAACCCTGAGGATTACACCAGCCAGTTGTGCCGCAGCATGCTGCCAGAACTACGAGATTGGTGGCAGTCCAATTACCCCGACCGCCCCCTCCCGTTTGTGGATGTTTTCTGCGAGACGATTGCCTTCAACCTCGAGCAGTCACAGCGCATCCTGGAAACAGCCCAATCCCTTGAGTTCCCGCTAAAAATTCACGCTGATGAGTTCGACAACCTGGGCGGCGGCGCTATGGCAGCCCGTTTGGGTGCGGTATCCGCCGACCATTTGGCAAAGACCTCGGTCGAAGATATCGCCTTGATTGGAGCCAGCCAGACTGCGGCGGTATCGCTGCCTTGCACGCCCTTTGGCCTGGCGACCGGTGAATACACGCCCGCGCAGGCTTTCCTGGACGCCGGTGCGCTGCTGGCAATTGCGACCGACCTCAACCCCGGTACTGCCTGGTGCGAGAGCATGCAGTTTGCCATTGCCCTGGCCTGCCGCTACCTCAAACTTACCCCGGCTCAAGCCATTGCGGCTGCCACCATCAATGCTGCCGCAGCCATCGGCAGGGCGGAGCGCATCGGCTCGATTGAACCCGGCAAACAGGCAGATCTGCTGCTGTTGGAGGTGGCGGATTACCGCCACCTGGGTTACCGTTTCGGCGGCAACCTGGTAGCACAGGTGATGAAGCGCGGCGAGTTCGTAGTCTTTTAAGTTCACCCAAACGGAGCGGTTCATGCTGACATTGGAGAATGCCCGTAAATGGTATCCGGGTACGGACCCGGTGCACGGATTCGATCATATCCAGCGTGTGTATGCCATGGTGCAGCGGATTGGTACGGCTGAAGGCGCCGACATGGAGATTGTGCTGGCTGCAGCCCTGCTGCACGACATCCAGGGCAGCCACCCGGCAGAGGATGAACGCGCCAACCACCATTTCCAATCTGCAGACCTGGCTGCGGATATTCTGCGCGAGGAGGGCTGGACCGAGAAGCGTATCCAGGCTGTACAGCACTGCATCCGCGCCCACCGTTACCGCGACAACCGCGAGCCGCCTGCCACGCTGGAGGCTAAAGTGCTTTTCGATTCAGACAAGCTGGATGTGCTGGGCGCTGTGGGCGTAGCGCGCGTCATCGGCTATGCTGTTCAGGCGGGTCAGCCTGTCTTTGCCTGGCCCTCGCAAAAATTTCTGACCTCCGGCGTTGAAGAGCCCGGCGAACCGCACAGCGCCTACCACGAGCATCTCTTCAAACTGAGCAAAGTTAAGGACCGCCTGTTCACACCATCAGCGAAGAAAATTGCCGGGGAACGCTTCCTTTACCTGGATGACTACTTCAAACGTCTGATTGCCGAAATTAACGGCGAAAGCTGACTAAAATACGATAGGAAAACGATGCAGCCAACATTGAATCAAATTATTGATTGGGCGCGCCAGTCCGGCGAAATTTTACATTCTGGTTTCCGCCAGAAAATTGCGGTTTATCACAAGGGCGCCACCGACCTGGTAACCGAAATGGACCACCGTTCCGAGGAATACCTGCTCGGGCAAATTCGCGGGGCATTTCCTGATCATGCCATCTACGCCGAGGAGAGCGGGCATAGCGGTGAAAATAAACGCCATCAATGGTTTGTCGATCCGTTGGATGGAACGGTCAATTATGCTCACGGCATCCCGATCTGGAACGTGTCGATCGCCTACGCGCTGGATGGAGAGGTGCAGTTGGGGGTAGTTTATGACCCCAGCCATGAGGAAATGTACGCAGCCGAACGCGGCAAGGGTGCCACCTTGAACGGATCGCCAATCCGGCCGGCCCAGGCCGAAAGGATGATCGATGCGCTGCTGGTCACCGGTTTCCCGTACACAATCGCCGCCCCGGGGCAGGTCGATCCCCTGGAAATGTTCAGCCGCTTTGCCAGAGTGGGGCAGGGTATGCGCCGCCTGGGTTCTGCCGCGCTTGACCTGTGCTACATCGCCGAGGGACGCCTGGACGGCTACTGGGAGGTGGGGCTGCACCCGTATGATATTGCAGCCGGCACCCTTATCTGCCGCGAGGCGGGTGGAACTGTCACCCGTTTGGACGGCAGCCTGGATGTGCTGACCGCCCCGTGTGATGTGGTGGCTGCCAACCCGATGCTTCATCCGCTCATGCTGGATGTGATTCAGCGCAGCTAAATCAGTTGTGGGTGCGGTGCGTAGTTCGGTAAGGCCGGTGTAGGCGCGAACTGCGCATCCGCAGTTCGGAAAGGCTTTTGTAGGGGCGCGCACTGCGCGTCCGCAGTTTGGTAGGGCTCGTTCTCAAGGTTACCTCATACTCCTTGCCCTCCTCCGACCATACCCATAATCCGCCATAGGCTGCATTGAAACGCTATAATTGTCAAAATGGCACGATACCCCCTGCCCCTCGAGAGGATCCTATGACCGAACAGACTCCCAAACGAGAAGGTTTC
>CAYPJS010000175.1:0-3510 GCA_964411135.1 uncultured Anaerolinea sp. | reverse complement strand
TGGTTCTGGCCTCCCACGAATAATATCGAATATGGACCAGTTAACAATCCTTATTTTGACCCAACCTGCAATCCTGACCTCGGATGGTGCGAGCCTCCGCTAATGCCGGGCGTACCATATCTTTCGATGGGCATGGAGTCGTTCAACGATACCCCCGTAGTCAATGGTACAGCGTATCCAACCTTGACCGTGGAGCCGAAGTCCTACCGCTTCAGAATCCTCAACGCAGCCAACGATCGCTTCTTTAACCTGTCCCTGTACCAGGCAATCGATGCCAACGGTGTCCTCTGTGATGCCAACAACCCCAATCCAGCACCTGAATCCACCGGCGTGGCCTGCACCGAAGTCTTTTTGAACCCTGACGAGGTCGCGGCAGCACTGGATGATCCGACCATTTTCCCAACCCCTGTTGCAGGAACGGAAGGTCCGGCATGGATTGAGATCGCTACTGAGGGTGGCTTCTTGCCTGCGCCGGTTGTCATCCCCGCCCATCCTACGACCTGGGTCAATGACCCGACTGTTTTCAATGCCGGCAACGTTGACCAGCACTCGTTGTTGACCGCCCCGGCTGAGCGGCATGACGTGATCGTGGACTTCTCTCAGTTCGCCGGTCAGACATTGATCCTATACAACGATGCCCCGGCAGCCTTCCCTGCGCGCGATCCGCGCTACGATTACTACACTGGCAACGGAGACTACCGCGGAACTGGCGGTGCGCCGTCAACTCTGCCTGGCTATGGTCCCAACACCCGCACCATTATGCAGATCAAAGTTGCTGCTGCCGCACCGGCGCCAGCCTTCAACCTGGGTGCGCTCCAGAGCGCATTCACACATCAGGCGGATGGCTCGGGTGTTTTCGAGAGCGGGCAGAACCCGATCATCGTCGGCCAGGGTGAGTACAACTCTGCCTACGGCACCACCTTCCAGACCAATGGCCCCAGGAACGGGACCGTGCAGATCTTTGACACATCACTAACCTTTGATACGCTTGCTGGCGTCCCCTTGACCATGAACCTCAAGCCCAAGATGATTCAGGACGAAATGGGCGAGGCATTCGAGCTGGAATATGGACGCATGAGTGGCTTCCTGGGAGTGGAGACGCCCAATGCCCAGGCTGGTCTGCAGAACATGATTTTGCATCCGTACACATATCCGCCAGATGAAATTCTCGACGGTGTTGAGCTGCCGCCCGGTGTCGAAGTGGAACCGCTCGCTACGACTGATGATGGAACCCAGATCTGGAAATTCACCCACAATGGCGTGGACACACACCCAATCCATTTCCATTTGTATGATGTACAACTGCTCAACAGAGTCGGATGGGATGGCATCGTCCGCAAGCCCGATGCAAACGAACTGGGCTGGAAGGACACGGTTCGTGTCAGCCCGCTTGAGGATACCATCGTTGCCATGCGGCCAATCGTTCCATATCTCCCAGAGGCCTGGGGTGGCCTGCCGAACAGCATCCGCCTGCTTGACCCATCGTTGCCCGAGGGCATGTACCTGATGGGCGCCAACACCTCTCAACGCGAGGCGATGGGACTGCCACTCCTGGCATTCAACCCGGATGGAGAACCGGTCGACATCGTCAACCACTTCGTCAACTTTGGGTGGGAGTATGTTTACCACTGCCACATCCTGAGCCACGAAGAGATGGATATGATGCACTCGCAGGTTGTCGGTGTGGCTCCCAAAGCACCCACATTTATCAGTGCAGTTCGATCTGGGAGTGGATCAAATCGACGGTATACCGTCACCTGGACAGATAATTCAAAGAATGAGACCGCCTTTGTGATTGAACGTCGGGTAGGCTCAACGGGTGCATGGACCACAATCGCAACGGTCTCTTCTGACCGGCTGACAGTTGGTCCAGGGCGCGGAACCCGGACATACGTTGACCGCATTGGGAATACGAACACCGTATATCAGTATCAGGTGTACGCCATCAATGTGGTCGGGGATACCTGGGACTACTCCAACCCGGCTTTCAATGAGATTTTGCCGGGCGGCGGATGGCCCACCCTAACCCTCGACTCCAGGGGCGGCACCCCGCCGGTCATTGTAGTGCTTCAAGCTCCCTCCAACCTGACGGGAAGCGCTGTTGTAGTGAACAAAAAGACAGCCAAAATCACTCTGAACTGGACTGACAACTCTGCAAACGAAACGGGCTTCCTGATCCAGCGGGCTTATGACCCCAACTTTACGAGCGGTGTGGTGAATGCTACAGTCACAGGGAATACTGTCACCTTCACACAGAACGTGGCACGCGGCACGATCTTCTACTACCGGATCCATGCCTTCAGCGACACAACCCAGTCCGGCTGGTCGAACACCATCATTATGACCACGCCATAGCCTCCATTTTCTAACGGTAATCTCTGGGGAGAGAGTAATCCCTCCCCAGAGATGAATGCCGCCGCCGATGACTTTCATTGGATGGGTAATTCCCTCTTGTAAAAATACAGTCTAGAAATTTAACAAAAAGGGCCAGAGGCAACTGCCTCTGGCCCTTTTTGTTATTCAATTGTATGCGTTACGCAATCGCCTGGCTTTTGTAAAACTCGCGGACATGCGCGATCATTTGGTTTTTTGTCATCTTGTCGGCGGTTTCCACTTTGAGAAGCCGCTTCTGCATGGCTTTCTGCCCTTTGAGCACCTTCTCGAATTCGATCTTTGCCGCGCCCGGTCCCATGACGAAGACCGCATCGGCCTCTTTCAGCGCTGCGACGACCTGCCTGTAAAATTTGGTCAGTTTAAGTCGGTAGCGGTCATTGTGATGAAGTTCGACATCTCCTTTTTGGTTGAGTTTGCCTCCAAGCTGCGTCCCGCCCGAAAAATGTTCGGGCGGCTCGATGTCAGACTGGATCGCCTCAACCCTGCCTTCCTTGTACCAGATGAGATATGCCTGTTTATGGTCAATCCATACTCCGACGTTTCGATCCATACGACCTCCTTATCTGGGTTTGAATGTTAATGTGCCGATCGGATCCCCTGAATCATTTATAGCACTTTTGGCGGCAAAAATCAAACGACCCAAAAGTATCGAAATCCGGGACTGTGCCGCCGGCCTTCTACATCTGGTAACGGCGCCAGCCGCCGGATTGTTCCAAATTACCCTTCGGTTTTTTCCACAACCACCGTGGCTTCGGACAATAGCGCGGCAATCGCGCCGATGGCGGCAAGCTGTGGAGCGATCAACGCCCCTACCACGCCAAACGTCAGCGGGATCTCGAAAACGACCTTGCCTTCCTTGTCCTTGATGATCACCTTACGGATATTTCCCTCTTTGAGCAGGTTTTTGATTTTGGCGATCAATTCCTCGCCGTTTACGCGAAACTCCTCGGTGTGGACTTTTTCTTCAGACATGGGTACCTCCGGTGAAATGGTTTCATTTCACATACGCTTTTGGACGTTCCAGGTTGCTGTCAATCTTCGAACCACTTTTCCTCCAGCGGACTCCACTCATCGCCCTGGTCAGCGCGGTCCTTCCAGTTCTCCTTGCCGCTCCAT
>CAYPJS010000174.1:0-4580 GCA_964411135.1 uncultured Anaerolinea sp. | reverse complement strand
GAGGAGATCAAGCTGCCGGTAACGCCAACACTCGACCGGCGGGAGCAGCTTGAGTGGGAGCGTGAACTGATCGGTCTGTATGTTTCTGACCATCCGTTGACACCCTATCTGCCCACCCTTCAGCGGCGCGTGTCGCATTTTTCAGGCGCTCTGCCAGATTTACCGCATAAAGAAAAAGTCACGGTCGCCGGTCTGGTGACGCGCTTCCGCAGCCACCAGACTAAAAAAGGCGACATGATGGGTTTTGTAACCCTGGAGGATATCCAGGGGGTGATTGAACTGGTACTTTTCCCGCGGGCATGGGCGCAGTTTGCGGGGTTGATCGTGATGGACCGCGTGGTGCAAGGCGAAGGGCGGCTGGATAACGAAGGGGGCGATCCGAAGGTACTGGTGGACCGCCTGGCAGAGGTCTTCGTTGACAGCGAGGATGCCGGCTCGGGAGGCGAAATCGATCCGTACCTGAGCTATTTGCCGGATGAGGAAAACCCGGTTCCCAGTGGAAGTACCCCCTCCAAAACCGAAAACCGCAGTTCGTCACCCACCAGGATGGACGAAGTGTTCCCCTCAAGCACGGTTTATGACTTGCATGACATGCCGCCCCAACCACCACCTCCTGATGATTGGGAGGGGTTCATGCCGGCAGATAACAATCCAAAGCTTATTGCGGCTGTTGAGCCTCTGGCAGTGGCTGAATCTCCGTTGACCCAATACGCGTCTCCAGCCGAACTTCCAAGGAGCGAACCACAACGTTCAAATACTTCGGTGGACCTGGCCCCCTCCATGACCGATCCGGCAGCAGGACAGGCGTTTGAACTTCCGGTTGTACAACGAAAAGAACCGGTTCTGCAGCCGTCTCCGATGCGGTACCTGGTCTCGCCGCAGTTAAGCAGCGAGGAAACCCCGGGCGAAATCCGCATGATCAAAGTCATCCTGCGTTCCACCGGTGATAAAAGGCGGGACGTGCTGCGCCTGCGTCGGGCACATGGCATGCTAAGATCCGTGCCCGGGCGAGATAAATTTGCCTTAATGGTATTCGAGGGGGGCGGCCGTTATTTAATGGAGTTCCCGAACGAAACCACGGGCATTACCTCCGACCTGATCCGTGCCTTGACGGCCATGGTAGGCGAGGGAAATGTTTCTGTTGAGACAATCAAAGTTTTATAACCAGATCGTGAGGTCGTATGACTGAGAGCCGCCCGATTAAGACTATTGCCTTGTTGACCTCTGGCGGTGATGCGCCAGGCATGAACCCCTGCATCCGGGCCGTCGTACGCGCCGGTATGTGGCGCGGATTGAAGGTGCTGGGTGTCGAGGATGGCTTTGAAGGCCTGATACACGGACGTTTCAGGCAATTAGGGGCACGCGATGTTGGCGGAATATTGCAGCGCGGCGGCACCATCCTGCAGACAGCACGCTGCCCGGAGTTTATGGAAGCCCAGGGCCAGCGTGAGGCTATTCGGGCCATTAACAATGCTGAAATCGATGGACTGGTGATAATTGGCGGTGACGGCAGCCTGCATGGTGCCCAGGCTCTGGCAGAGCGCGGGATGGCTGTGGTGGGCGTGCCCGCCAGCATCGATAATGATATTTTCGGTACAGACATGTGCATCGGCGTCGACACGGCGCTCAATACGATTGTGGATGCAATCGATAAACTGCGCGATACAGCTTCATCGCATAACCGTGCCTTCCTGGTGGAGACCATGGGACGCATGTCTGGTTATCTCGCTATGCAGGCGGGAATCGTCACGGGGGCCGAATTGGTGCTGGTGCCGGAAGTGCCCACCAACGTTGAGGTGGTGGCCCATACCATGGAAGCGGCGTACCAACGCGGTAAATCGCACTGTATTGTGGTGGTGGCTGAGGGTGCCAATCCGCCGATCAGCGAACTCGCAGCCATGATCAATTCACGCGACCTGGGGTTCTCTACGCGTGTGACCATCCTGGGGCACATCCAGCGCGGCGGTAAGCCCACTTCGTTTGATCGGCTGCTGGCTTCGCGCTTTGGGGTTAAGGCAGTTGAATTCCTGGTCGAAGGTAAGACCGGCAGCATGACGGGTCTTGCCGGGCGTGAGATCGAGGCGATTCCTCTCTCGACCGTATTATCCAATCAAAAGCGGCTGCCGATGGACGTGTACGAAATGGCTCAGATGCTGGCACGCTAAATCCCCATGCCGGTTGCCCTTTTCCAGGTTGATTCATTCACCACGCAGCCGTTCACTGGAAATCCAGCCGGGGTGTGTGTGCTTGATTTCCCTCGAACTGAGGATTGGATGACCGCGGTAGCACGCGAAATGAACCTGTCTGAAACCGCTTTCCTGGTTCCGGAGGGTGCCGGGTACCGCTTGCGCTGGTTTACTCCCAAGGTTGAGGTCTCGCTTTGCGGGCATGCCACCCTGGCCTCCGCTCATATCCTCTGGGAGCAGGGATACCTCAAACCTGATCAAAAGGCCATCTTCGGAACACGCTCCGGCATCCTGACGGCTGACCGCATGCAGGATGGTTGGATTGCGTTGGACTTTCCGGCAAGAGAAGTTATGGGTGCAGCCCCGGCAGAAGGTTTGCTGTCTGCGCTTGGGATTGATGCCCCGGTTTTTGTTGGACGCTATAAGAACACTTTTATCGTTGAAGTTTTGGACGAGGCTGCTGTCCGGGAGGTTTCGCCAGATTTCAACGCCCTTTTGAAGGTTGATGCACGTTCAGTGGGGGTCACGGCAAGAGGGTTTGGGTTGTACGATTTTGTTTCACGATACTTTGCCCCTGCGGGAGGCATCAACGAAGACCCGGTAACAGGCTCGGTTCACTGTGCCCTTACAACCTACTGGAGCAGAAAACTTGGCAGGCAGGAAATGCTGGCCTATCAGGCTTCCGCCCGCGGCGGCGAACTGCGCGTCCGGGATGCAGGTGAACGGGTCATCCTGATGGGTCAGGCAGTGACCGTTTTTACTGCAAACCTGATTGCCTGATGAAGCCTGATCTTAGCGCTTGATCAGGGGTAGGAAAACTTCGCTGCCCTGCGGCGCTGCGCAGAGGATATTGCTGGTGGAGCTTTCGCATCCTGGCGTTACTGCGGTCACCTTATAACAATATTGCTGACCGTTGGTCACATTCAGGTCCGTAAAGCTGGTTACCAGCCCAACGGTTGCCCGCAGCTGCGCCTTGCCTGCCTGATCGTAATATATGCGGTATCCGGTTATGGCTGAGTTGGTGCTGTGTTTGTCGCTCCAGGTAAGCGACACCTGACTGAAGTCTGGAACGGCAGTCAATAACTGCGGTGCCTCGACCGAGCAGGCTCCAACACCGTTGATAAGGTGTTGGGTCATTAATATGGGAGCGGCGCCTGCAGCCTGCCGGTTATGCAGCCACAGCTGCCAGATGGTGTCACCCCAGGCTTTAAGTTTTGAGAAGAAGGGATCGCTTTGGATCAAATAAGCCGGATCACCTCCCGCACCAGTCCCTTCAAGAGTCAGACTGCCGGTGCCGTTGATTTCGTCTCGCAGGAACTCAATGTACTCACGGCTGGTGGTCTGGTAATACAGGTTGATTTCCACCGAATTTGTTGCCAGCGGTAAGGTTACAGAAACCTCATCATACCCGCCAGCATATTCAGCGGCAGTGAAGAGATCTAAAGCGTCTGCGCCCTCAGACCTCGGCTGGGCCAGGCGGGCTGCTGCCTGACCGATCTGGAAACCAACGGGCGGGATGCGGTTGTCCTTGTAACGGTCGGTGGCGAGGGCAAAATGGAAGGTATGCTCTTCGCCGGTGATACTACTGGTAGGCTGCATCTCGTACACCAATTCATCCACGTGAACTTCCTGTGGACCCAAAGCAGCTGGTACCGTCAGTGCTGTGGAATAGGGATATTCCAGCCCTTTCAAAGTGCTGGCATTTTGATCGTAAGGGTTGATTTCATAAACCAGTTGACCGTTAATATCATATGCCCTGATGTTAAGAAACATTCGACGGCCTTCCGGGAAGCCGGAAATGAGCTTGTGACCGGTCTGGTTTTGAACTTTGAAGGTCAGGCTGCCATTGCTGCTGTTATAGTTTGAGTCTTTTATCGTTGCGGCTAGCTGTAATTGCTGCATAGCCCGCTGCGCCCCAGCCAGTAAAGCTGCCGAATTCATAGGCTCGCCCTGGGTTAGGTCAAGCGTCAGTACAGACGGTCCCTGTGAAAGCAAGCTGCTGTTGATTGAATCATAATTGACTGAACCCGGAACCGCGCTGGCAAGGACGGTTGAGACCCAGACATTGCCGCCGGTTAGATCATGCAGCGGCTGCCCGCTCTGCGGGTGTTCTGTACTTCCAGAAGGTCGGTTAATGGCGTCTGTTTTATTAGCCCCGGCGCCGATACCATCCCGCATGTGGCAATCCTGGCAGCTGGCGATTTTATTATCCGGTTGTGAGGTGTTGAAAACCGCGGGCGCAAAAGGACCAATGCCAACAGCACCGCCAATTTGCCCATAGGCGGATAGCATAAATTCTGAGAAAGTCCGTTCCACATGATAATAGGAGGATGCGGCTTCCGTTTCAGTGGTTAAAGGCAGGTTGGGGTCATCTCCCAGGTTGGCAAGAACCGG
>CAYPJS010000173.1:0-8948 GCA_964411135.1 uncultured Anaerolinea sp. | reverse complement strand
TGCAGATCAGAGGTGCCCAGGATAACGATATCCCTGGTCTCCGCTGCAACCACATGGCCTGTTGGGCTGGCGATCGATAAGACCAGACTCATCACCACAAAGAAGGCCAGCAATATTTGTATTCTTTTATTCATCACATTTTCTCCTGTCCAAAGAAAATACGTTATGGGATGTCAATCCTTGCTCTTCCAGGTTTACGCTGCGGGTCTCACCTCCTCTTTTACCGGCAGTGTTCACAATAAGCCGGAAACGATAAATCCAGTTCTCGCACGGTTCTCCTTTTCGCGCGAAGGAACAGTAAATCAACCTGTCGTGAAAGAATCGAAGGCAAATGGTTATCGGATTTGAACGCGACCCCTCCAGTCTGTCTTGACCGACAACGGATTTAGGATTGTTAGAAAATTCTATCTAGTTCAAACAATAAAGGGATTGGTAACGATAGAGCTGGGCTCCCGTTTTGCCCCCATGGCCCGGGAATTGCAACCCAAGAATCAAAAACCGGCCGTTTCGATTGGGTTTTTCGGCCGGTTACGCCATTTGCTCGCCCATCCCCTGGCGTCCAGGTGGTGGAGGTGGGGTCATCACATCCGATTTATACTTATATGGTAAATACTGTGGTTTAAAAATTATATGTTTTGCCGCGCAAGAATACAATAGGCAATCGGCAATTCATAGAAATTAGTTATCGTTTTTCTACCACGGACTTCCCGAACTGCCCGCGATTGAATGGTTGTATCAGTATTTTCAGACTTAAACGCCCACAGGCCGCCGCCAACATCATCCATTGACTGCTGGAATTGTCTAACCTCAATAAAACTACTTCCGGTTTTCAGTTGCTCCGTGCGGCAACCGACCTATAATCATAAGCACAGGGGAAAATATAATATCTCAATCGAAAAGGATGAAAAGCACCAATAATTTTTCCACTGCCTGGATTTCGCTGTTTTCCCCTCTCATCATATAAACCCAATCTATAGTGAAACCAGATCCGTAAAAGGAGGTCTTTTCGTGCCTGGTATCGAAGATAACCGGTCCAAGGTGGTTGTTGTAACCTGCCACTGCGCGCTGAACCAGAATGCCAAGCTGGAGGGCATTGCGGGTTGGAAAGGAGTTATTCCCGAGATCGTCCATCTCCTGGTTGAATCCGGTGCGGGTATCCTGCAAATGCCCTGCCCGGAGATGCTGTACGAGGGCGTCGGCCGTTTCGATAAAAGCTACGAGCAGTACAACTGCCCGGCCTTCCAGGAAATTTGCCGGCGCATCGCAACCGATACTCTGGATCAAATTCAGAACTACCTGCAGTGGGGCTACAAGGTGCCGGTGATCCTGGCCATCGACGGCAGCCCGTCCTGCGGGTTCAATTTGACCCAATCTGCCCCTGAATGGCGCGGACTGGTGGCCGGGCAGCCCTGGCAAAAAGTACGTTATATCAGCCATCCCGGCGTTCTGTTTGAGCAGATAAAGGAGGAAATGGATCGGCGCGGCCTGTCCATTCCTATCCTGGGCATTCCCGAGATTCCCGAACTTGGCTCGCTGGATGCGACACTCTCAACGCTGAGGTCTGTCCTCAGCGTCAAATCATAAAAAAACAAATTCTATTTGTTTTTTATTTTATATCCCCCAGGGAGGTTTTTGTGAAAAGCAAGTCTATCGTTCTGATCGTTGTCCTGATGGTGTTTTCCTTGATCCTGACGGCCTGCCAGGCAGCAGCCCCTGTAGAAGAGCCAGCCGCCGAAACCGCAGACACAATCAAGGTCTTCGCCGCGTTCGCCACCCCCATCGAAGAACCGTGGGATGGCGCTATCCACCGCGCTTTACAGCAAGCAGATGAGGAAGGCAGAATCGAGTACTCCTACACCGACGATATTGGCTACTCAGGCGATATGGAACGTGTTCTGCGCGAAATCTGCGAAGTTGAAAAGCCGAACCTGGTCGTTGGCGACGGCTTTGGCAACGAAGAAGCCATCCGCCGCGTTGCCGCCGACTTCCCCGAAATTGCCTTTGCCTTTGGCTCTGGCATGGGTCCGGTTGAACCTAACTTTGCCGTTTTCGACAACTGGATTCACGAGGCCGGTTACCTGATGGGCATGTATGCTGGCGGTCTGTCCGAGAAGAATAAAATTGGCATCGTCGGCCCCTACCCCGTACCGGAATCGACCCGCGTTATCAACGCCTTTATCGCCGGCGCCAAGGAAGTCAACCCGGATGCCGAGTTCATGATCACCTGGATCAACAGCTGGTTTGACCCCGCCTCAGCCAAGGAAGCCGCTCTGGCGCACATCGACAACGGCGCTGACATCATCTACGGTTACCCGTTTGGCGCTATCGAAGCCGCAGCCGAGAATGGGCTGTACACCTTCGGTATGATGGAAGACCAGCACGAACTGGCCCCCGAAGTTGTTGTGACCAGTGCCGTCTGGAACATGGTCCCGACCGTGGACTTCCTGATCAAGCAGCTTGAGGCTGGCACCTTCACCGCCATGGATCTGAAGGACTTCAGCATGATGGGTAAGGGCGGCGCCAGCATTGCCCCGTTAACGGATGAGATGAAAGCCAAAGTGGGCGCTGAGTTGATTGCGCTTGTGACGGCCAAGGAAGAAGCCATCCGCAGCGGCAATTTCCGCGTCGACATCAACGAGAATATCCCCGAATAAGATTTTTATCGATCAAAAATTGGGCGGCGCGGGCAACCATGCCGCCCAATTTTGTTTAACTTTGGTCAGTTGCTTTCCTACCATTCCTAGTTAACCAGTAGACCCCGGGTTGCTGCCCTTGCGCGGATGGTAGAGCCCACCATTCGCATGCTTGTCAAAGGTACACAACCGCGCCGCGCGCAGCCAAGGGACTGTAAATTGTTGACTAGCTTAGTCGTTTGTGCTACTCTAATTAATAGCCTGTGCACAGGTGTGCATAGTCCTGCAAGAAAAGTAACCAATCCGATTTTTGAATAGAATCCGCTTCACACAACAACTTTAGGAGTAACCATGTCACTCCTGGGTGAGCGTATCGCACGGACACGTCACCGTTTATCCTACATTCCAGAAGCTGTCGTGTTGATAAGCTTTCTGCTGTTGTTTGTTTTCTTCAGTTTCGCGGCCCCCCATTTTTTGACCGCCTTTTCCCTGGGCAACATCCTCACCTTTGGCAGTATCACTGGCATCGTGGTCATCGGAGTCGGGATGCTGATGATCGCTGGCGAGTTCGACCTGTCAGTGGGCTCCAATTTTGCCCTGGCCAGCTACATCCTGGCGCTCAGTTTGAACAGCGGGCTGCCGGTCGGATATGCCATATTACTGGCTCTGCTTGCCAGTACTGCGCTGGGCTGGCTGAACGGGATCATCGTCACGCGCACCAATATCCCCTCCTTTATTGCCACCCTCGGCACCATGCTGGCTTACCGGGGCATCGTACGGGCGGTTGGCGGCGGCGACTTTGCTTCCTACACCGGCCCGGATATTCCACTGCTCAAGCTGCTGAACGGCGACTTTACCCTGATGAATTCCTGGTTCGAAGTGCAGGCTTTCCGCACCTCCGCCATCTGGTTCTTCCTGTTGGCCATTGTCTTCATAATTATCCTGGTGCGTACCCCCTTCGGCAACTGGATCTTTGCAGTGGGCGGCAACCCCGGTGCAGCCCGCGCCCAGGGGGTTAACGTGCTGGGCGTCAAGATCGCCGCCTTCACCATCACGGGTCTGCTGGTGGGCATCGCCAGCGTGCTGCAGTTCTCCCACCGCATGAGCGTCGATCCGCTGCGCGGTGACGGCATGGAGATGATTGCTGTGGCTGCCTGTGCCATCGGCGGCATCCGCCTGACAGGCGGCTTTGGCACCATTCTGGGAGCGCTGGCTGGCGCGCTGCTGCTGCAAATGCTCGACCAGGGCCTGGTACTGATGGGAATCCCCATCCAGGTGTTTCAGGCCAGCGTGGGACTGATCATCATTATTTCCGTCATCATCAATACTTACCTCGGCAGATCTACCTGAGGGTTGCCATCATCCTGTACCCGGTTCAACAGCTTTTGAGGAGGCATGTGCAGGAAGACAGAAGGATTTGGCACGGATCGTTCGGACCCTATTTTGTTGTATCAGTCAGTCTGGAGGAGGAAGTAATATGAAAAAGATCAATATCATGATCGCTTTGCTGGTGATAGCGATGTTAATGTTAACCGCCTGCCAACCCAAGGCGACTGAAGTACCCACCACTGCCCCGGTTGAACCACCCCCCACAACCGCTCCAGTCGAACCGACTGCGGCTCCGGTTGAGGAACCCACTGCTGCTCCGGAACCCGTGGAGGAGGAAGGGCTGCAGTTCATCATGGTGCAGCATGCGCTGTGCGCCTGGGATGCCTTCTGGTGCACGGTCGAAGACGGCATCATGACCGCCGCCGAGGACATGGGTGTGGATGTGACGGTGCTCGGTCCCGACAAGTTTGACCTCGAAAAGACCGCCGCCCTGATCGACCAGGCCATCGCCGCCCAACCCGACGGCATCGGCCTGACCGTCACCGACCCGGTCCTGTTCAAGGAACCCATCACCAAGGCGCTTGACGCCGGCATCCCCGTGCTGGCTTACAACGCCGGCTCCGGCCCGGTGGTGGACGGCATCCCCTACATGACTTACCTGGGCATGGATGAGTACCAGGGCGGCTTCCAGTCCGGTCAACGGCTGATCGCTGCCGGCGGCACCAAGGGCGTGTGCATCAACCATCAGGTCGGTCATGCCGGTCTGGATGCCCGCTGCCGTGGTCTGCTGGATGCCTTCGAGGAAGCCAGCCTGTCCGCTGAGGTGTTGGGCGTCAAGGGCGAGGACGCTGCCCAGGCTCAGACCACCATCAGCGACTACTACACCGCCAACCCGGATGTGGATGCCTTCCTGACCCTCGGACCTTCCAGCGCCAACCCCTTCTATGCCTTCCTGGATGCCAGCGCTCCCGCCACGGCCTACCACATCACCTTCGACCTGACGACTGAGGTCGAGGCCAAGATCAAGGACGGCACCACCATCGCCGCTGTCGATCAGCAGCCCTTCCTGCAGGGCTATGGCGCGGTCATGTACCTGATGCTGCGCTCGCGCTACGGCATCACCCCGGCTACTCCGGTTACGGCGACCGGCCCAGGTTTCATTACCTTGGCTGACCTGCAGTAACCCGTCTAATTCCAGTGCTACCCCGTAAGGGATGCACTGGAATACAATAATCCCACACAAATCCTGTTGACCGGCCGGACATTTCCTGACCGGTCAACAGGCAGAATCCTGAACGGGTGAATTTCGGATGAGATCCTCCAACACCTGGATCGCGAAAATCAGACATTTCTATTCTCAATCGACCACAGCCGCTCCGCTGACGGTCTTCATTATTATCTTTCTCCTGTTTTCAGCTTTTGTCCCCAACTTTTTATCCTTCCGCTCGGTGTCCGGCATCATCAATGCTGCCACACTCAACGGCGCGCTGGCCATCGGAATCGCCTTCCTGATGGTCTCGGGTGAATTCGACCTGTCGGTTGGCTCCAATCTGGCCATTGCCGCCTACATCTACGGCATGTTCTGCGTTGCCGGGCAGCCCGCTCTGGGGCTGGTGCTGGCGCTGATCATCCCGGCGCTGCTGGGGGCAGTCAACGGGATTATCCTGGTGTTCACCGGTGTCCCCTCTTTCATCGTCACCCTGGGCACCAAATACTTCTTCCGCGGCATGCTGTGGGTCATCACGGGCGGCACCATGCTGCAGACGGTTGATGTGCTCAAGCTCGACACGCTGTTAACCGGCCGCATGGACTGGCTCAACAACCTGCTGACCGAGGCCAACTTCCGCAATTCCCTGCCCTGGCTTCTTTTGCTTGTCATCATTTTCCAGATACTTCTAAGCAAGACCAAATTCGGGAACCATGTCTTTGCCGTGGGCGGCAATGTGGGTGCAGCGCTCGAGCAGGGCGTCAATGTCAAGCGCACCAAAATCCTCAGCTTCGCCATTTCCGGTCTGATGGCTGGCGTGGCAGGTATTTTTCTCTTCGGGCAGTATCACACCGTACGCGTGGCTTCCGGTGACGGCATGGACCTGTACGCCATCGCAGCCTCGGTGGTCGGCGGCGTGCTCATCACCGGCGGTGCGGGCAGTGTATGGGGTGCCATGATCGGTGCCCTGATCATCAGCATGCTGCGCACGGGCGTGGTGCTGATGGACATCCCCTTCATCCCCGCCGACAACTTCGAGGCAGTGGTGGGCGTGACCATCGTGGCGGCTGCCATTTTGAATGTGTATATCCGCAGCCGTAAATAGGTCCAATTCGGTTGAGGTAGGATTTGAACCACGAAGGACACGAATAGCACTAAGAAAAGCATAAAAAAATGGGAAATAAAACCTTACTGACTTGTTCTCCAATAGATTCCTTCGTGTGCTTTGTGTCCTTTGTTGTAAAAGAAAAGGTATAAAAGACTTTTTTCGTGGTCTTTGTGCCCTACGTGCTCTTTGTGATTAAATGTTTTTCTACAATGGTGGAGATGGCATTATGACGGAAAACCAGATGGTGCATGACCGCAGCTCGCTGGTCTGGATGGAAAACATCAGCAAGAAATTCGGTACGATTACCGCGCTCGAGGGCATCAACTTCGGGGTCAACCGCGGCGAGGTGCGTGCGCTGCTGGGCGATAACGGTGCCGGCAAATCCACCCTGATCAAAGTGCTGATGGGCATCCACCAGCCCAACAGCGGCCAGATTTACTTCGAGGGCAAACCGGTGAGCATCCGCTCCCCCAAAGAAGCCCGCAATATCGGCATCGAGGCGGTGTACCAGGACCTGGCGCTGGTCAACCTGATGAGCATCTCGCGCAATTTCTTCCTGGGCCGCGAGCTGACCCGCAGACTGGGTCCGATCGAGTTTTTGGACGGACGGAAGATGGAAGCCATCTGCCGCTCCTCGCTGCATGACATTGGCATCGAGATCCGCTCGGCAGCCGAACGGGTGGGCAGTCTTTCCGGCGGCGAGCGCCAGTCGATCGCCATCGGGCGCGGCGTATACTTCGGCGCCAGGGTGCTCATCCTCGACGAGCCCACCTCGGCGCTCTCAGTCGCCGAGACACGCAAGGTGCTGTCTTACATCGAAAACGCCCGCGAGCGCAGCCTGGCGGTTATTTTCATCACCCATAACGTGCACCATGTTTACATGGTCGCCGATAGCTACACCATCATCCGCCAGGGGCAGAACGTGGGCACCTACCGCAAGGGTGAGCTGTCTGAGGAGGACATTGCCGACCTGATCACCGGGGCGAGAGAAGTGTAGGGCAATAAAACCCGAAAACCGCGAAGAATGCTGCGATCGGGTTGGGGTTTATGGATCGATTTGCCTGCCGGCGGATAGGGCTTAAATAGGGGAGAAGGCAGGGTTGATCAGCAGTTCTTCCAGGTCGCGTACAGCCTGGGTCAGCGGCACCGACAAAGCGTAGGCCCACTCTGCGCACAGGAGCCCCTGTGCACGGTGCAGAATGGATCGGTCATCATCGCTGAGCGGCTTTTTTCGAGCCATCGCTGTGAGATCCCGCACAACCTGACAGACCGTTTCTGCACTGCCGTCGGTTAATTTTCTGCGAAGGGTTGCCTTGCGTTCGATACGGTTTTCCGGCAGGACCTCTCCGTCCTCCCGTAAAATTGCAAACAACTCACGAAATTCACTTGCCGTCTTCGGCGCACGCAGGCGGGTTTCAGTCAGGCTGTCGATGGGGACGCAAATGGTCAGGCCCGCAATTTCCACAAAATAAAACGGCGCGGTCCGGTCCGCGTGTACGCGTTCCTCGATGCTCACGATCTTCCCAAATCCAAAGCTCCAATGGATTACAGGATCACCCACGTGGAAGTCCATCGTTCCCTCCTGGCATGACGCAAATCAAATTGTTAAAAAAAGCCAATCCTATAAAAGGATTGGCAACTGGGATTGTTATCCTAAGATATGTACTTTCATTATAGCACCTTCAGCCCCTGCCGAACGGAAAGGGTCGCCCGGAGTTGACCCTGCAGACGCTTTGTTAAGAGACTCTTATTTATCCTGCGTGGAGCGGTGGGGTACCGAATTTATATAAGTTTGTAAACATTAAAACGCGAAGTTCGTAAAGACCGTAAAGCCCGCGAAGAAATAATTGGAAATATTTTGCAATCCGGGCGCAGTGGTGCTGCGCCCCTACAAATAACTCTGTGTTCACTGCGGCTCTGTGATGAGAAAGGAAAGTAGGGTGTGTACCGTCTGTGTACGCACCATTAAGCTCTCCCCTCATGGGCGGACACGCGGATCCGCCCCACCGAATGAAACCGTCACTGGTCTCCACAGCTCTGTGGCGGGATTATCGATCCGGGCGCAGCGGTGCTGCGCCCCTACAAAAGAAACCCTCTGCGTGCTTTGCGTCCTCTGCGGTTTAACCAGGTTTCCCGAAGGTTAAAAACTGATTACCTTGTCCGCTTCAACCATCCAGGCAGTCAACTGGCTCATCGTACTGATCTCCACCCCCTCGATCAGCGCCAGCTCTTTGATGCCGCGTGCCTCGGCGCACGTACCGCAAGCCTTGACCTGCCCACCCTTGACAATCACTCCCTTGAGCATACGCTCGATGTTGTAGTACCCCTGCGGCGTGACCTGACCCGGCAAGGCGCAGGTAACCGCATCGGCCATCAGGAAAATCCGCACCTCTGCCAGTTCTGCGTGCTCCTTGAGCAGCGTGAGCGCCAGCCGCAGGGCGTTGTAGGCTTTCTCAGTTCCGTAAGGCGCATCGTTAATAATGATCAGAATCTTCATCACTGCTCCTTTTCGGTTTTATCCGCGCGTCATTCCAGCAGACCGCGCACAGCCAGTTCCTGTTCCAGCTGGTCCTCGGATTCGAAAAGGATCGTGCCGAAGCCGAGCTGGCGGGCAGCAGCGATATTGGCCGCCGAATCATCAATAAACAGACAGTCCGCAGCCGGCTGCCCG
>CAYPJS010000172.1:0-8651 GCA_964411135.1 uncultured Anaerolinea sp. | reverse complement strand
CTGGTCAGCAACACCACCAGCAGCGTCGATTCGCCGCAAGCACTTGAGACGGCAGGCATTGCTGACTGTTTCGAGACCATCATCCTCTCTTGCGTGATCGGCAGACGCAAGCCCGCCCCCGAGCCGCTGCTCGAGGCAGCGCGGCAGCTGGGCCTTGACCCTGCATTATGCGCCTACGTCGGCGACCGCCCCGATTGGGATGTGGCTGCGGCGCGCAGCGCCGGGTATGGAAAGGTGATACTCATCCGTGGACCAAGGATGCAAAACGAGGCTGTCCTGCCGCTGCAATTGACTCCGGATGAAATCGTGGACAACCTGGCAGGCGTATTGGGCGTGTTCACGCAGGCTTCTGTCTGAAACCAGTAAAAACACCCTGGGTTGAATTCTCTGTGCAGGAGGGCAAATCCGGAATCGGGGGAGAGCGATTTTGCCCCGGCTCTTGACTTGTCTGCGCATTTCTCATATATAATCATCTTGCTACCCGACAAGCATTTCAACAAAGCCAACTAGTGGATAAGGTGTCAGTTTTCTGGGACCTGTACTGAAAAACCTGTACCCATTGGCAGCAGAGCTGGTGGGATTTTTTAATCCCTAACAGTATCACCCCCGCAATCGGCGGGTATCGTCGTCAACTAATTTCAGGAGCCAAACCATGAGCGTTATTGAAGTAACCAATCTGACCAAGTTCTACGGGAAATCCCGCGGCATTGTGGATGTATCGTTTGCGGTGGAGGAAGGCGAGATTTTCGGCTTCATCGGCCCCAACGGTGCCGGTAAATCCACCACCATACGCCTGCTGCTCTCCCTCATCCACCCCAGCAGCGGCAGCGCTCGCGTGTTCGGCAAGGATGTAACCAAACTTGGACCTGAAATCCGGCGCGATATCGGGTATCTCCCCTCCGAGGTCTTCTATTACGAGGGTATGAAGGTCATCGACCTGCTGAAATACTCTGCCAGCTTCTACGACTGCGAGTGCGACGAGCGTCTGCGTGAGCTCTCGAACACCATGGAGCTGGATTTGAACCGCCGTATCAGCGACCTTTCCTACGGCAATAAAAAGAAAGTGGGCATTGTGCAGGGTCTGCTGCACAGCCCAAAGCTGCTGCTACTGGACGAGCCGACTGCGGGGCTCGACCCGTTGATGCAGCGCAAATTCTTCGATATGGTGCGCACGGAAAACGCCAGGGGCGTAACGGTATTCTTTTCCTCGCACATTCTGGGCGAGGTGCAGCGTCTGTGCACCCGGGTGGGCATCATCCGTGAGGGCCGGATCGTGGAAACCTCTGACATCCGCTCGCTGCAGCAAAACAACTACAAGAAGGTGCGCGTAACCGCCGACGCGTTGAACCCGGCAGCCTTTGAACTGCCAGGCGTCACCAACCTGCAGCAGGAAAACGGAAGCATAAGTTTCTTCTTCAAAGGCGATATCAACCAGGTACTGCACAGCATGGCCCAAACACAGGTAACCGATGTGACCATTGAAGAGCCAACCCTGGAAGAAATTTTCATGCACTACTATGAATAGGCGGCAGCGATGATCAGCTTAACCATTTATCTGCATGAGGTCCGGGCCCGTCTGAAGTCTGTTCTGGTATGGTCGCTGTCGGTTGGCGCCCTGATCTTTTTCTTCTCGTCCATCTATTCCGGTTTTGCCGACCAGGCTGCCGTAATGAACCAGATGATGGAGAAGTTCCCGCCCGCACTCAGCGATGCGTTTGGTCTGGGAAATGTCGACCTTTCTTCGGTGATGGGTTACTTTGGGTTCCTTTTTATCTTTGCCCAGCTTTGTCTGGCAATTCAGGCTGCCAACTACGGCATCGGCCTGGTATCGATCGAGGAAACCGAATTGACTGCCGATTTTCTGCTGACACGGCCGGTCAGCCGCCTGCAGGTGTTGGGCAGCAAGCTGCTGGCTGCCGGAACAGCCTTGTTAATCACCAACCTTTTCACCTGGGGGATCAGTTTTCTTTCGCTGGCACTCTACAGCGGGGGCAACCCCTGGGAAAAGGCAAGGCTGGTGCTGGTCCTGTCCAGTATCGCCGTCCTACAATTCTGGTTTGTCAGTATTGGATTGCTGATTTCTCTGCTGGTCAGGAGGGTGCGTAGTATCACACCTTTCTCGCTGGGGATGGGTTTTGGCGCATACGTTCTCAGCGCCTTCAGCGGCATATTTGCCGATATTAAGCTGGAATACATCACCCCTTTCAAACAGTTAGACCCGGCTTATCTCGTCAACAATGGCGCCTATAACAGCCCGTTACTCATGCTCAATCTGGCGATGAGTATCATTGCTCTGGTTGTCAGTGTCGTGTTGTACCTGCGGCGCGACATCCATGCGGTATCTTGAGGAGGACAGCGTGAACATCTTTTTCCGTGAAATTAAAGCGAATTTGAAATCACTGCTGATCTGGGTTGCCATCATCGCCTTCCTGATCGTCATCGCAGTATCGAAATATGCGGCTTTCGCCGGTGACCCGTCCATGCTGTCCATCCTGGATTCGATGCCGCCGGCGGTGCTGGATGCCCTCAATATGCGGGCTTTCAACCTGACCACCATCAGCGGTTTCTACGGCATCATGTTCGTGTACTTTGGTCTGATGGGCGCCATGGCAGGCGCCATTTGGGGCAGTGATATCATCTCGAAGGAAGAGCGCGACAAGACAGTAGAGTTCTCGCTGGTGCTGCCCGTATCGCGCAGCCGCGTAATCACCGCCAAAGCCCTGGCAGCGCTGGTCAACTGCCTCATCTTTATGTTAATCACATGGGGCATCTCGCTGGTTGCTGTCCAGACGTACAAACCCGACCAGGCATTCTTTGACTTTTTGCGCCTGGAAATGATGGCCATGTTCCTGATCGAAATGATCTTCCTGGCGATGGGCCTGCTCCTGGGCTGCGCCATGAAAGAGTACAAACGGGCCGGATCCACTGCCGTGGCCATCATCCTGGTGTCCTACTTCCTTTCCATCCTCTCGACCATGCAGGAGAAATTAAACTTTCTGCGCTTTTTCACCCCTTTCCGATATTACGATGCCGGAAAGCTCTTCCGCGAGGGGCAGGTGGAAAGTGTGTATTTGCTGCTCACCGCCGGGATTATCATCCTGTGCGTGGCCGGGGCATACTGGGTTTACAACAAGCGCGATTTGTATATTTAAAATGAGGTCAAGGGAGGCTTTCACAGCCTCCCTTTTTCTTTTAAACTGAAAATAACGCTGCGGCGGGTCCGACTGCCAGCGATAAACGGTTGTAACCAGGCCGGTGGTGCTGTACAATCAAAATTAAGCTTTCTTCTTGAGAGTCTTGTATTCGGTATTCTCCTTTGTATATTCATCCTTTAGATTTCTAATACCTTACTCGGAAGGGTCCTGCAAGCATGGGCGGGGATCATGCCTACTTTTCGCGCTTACTGCCGTCCACCCTTGCCATCCTCTTGATGGTAGGGCTGGCTTTGTATGGCATGCGCCGCCGAAACATTCCGGGCGTGCTGCCCTTCATGATCACCAACCTGTTTGGCGCTCTGTGGATGCTCGGCTCCCTGATGGAACAGGTTTCGGCCCAAACCGCGGGACAAATATTCTGGATCAAGTTTGCAGCGCTCTGGCAGCTGCCAGCCGCCACGAGCATGACGTGTTTTGTCCTGGAATATGCCTGGCCGGGCCGTTGGCTCACCCGCCGCAACCTGGCATTGTTAGCCATCCCGCCGGTGATTGTTTTGGGATTTATTGCCACTGACCACATCCATCACCTTATGTGGCAGGGTTTCCACCTCAACGGCATTATTACACCGCTGCTTGGACCGGCTGGATGGAGTGCCGTCGCTTTTAGTTTTGTGCTGGTCTTTATCAATATGGGCATTTTCGTTTGGTTGTTCATCCGCTCCCCGCAGCATCGATTCCCGGTCGCAATTATGATGTTGGGACATGTAGGATTCCGCGCTCTGTTCTTGTATGAAAGAGCCAGGAACATCCGGACCAATTTCGTTCTGGATGAAATTGGGCTGGTTTTTATCGTCTTAATGTACTCCATCGCCTTATATGGTTTTCGTATTTTTGATCCAATCCCCTTTGCCCGTCAGACCGTGCTTAACCAACTCAAAGACGGCGTGGTGGTGTTGAACCTGCTGGATCAGATAGCCAGCATGAACCCTGCAGCGGAAACTATCGCCAATGTCCCATTGAAACAGGCGCGCAATCAGCCGGTTGGGAAATTGTTCCCAATGATCCCTGAATTGGATACGCTGCTTCAAAGCGAAAACGGGCAGTCAAAACCAATCGACCTCCAGATTGGCACAGGAGTAGATGTCCGTTGGTACGAGTTGATGATCTCAACGTTGGCTGATTTTCGCAAGCTGGCGGTTGGAAAAGTAATTCTTTTCCGCGACGTAACCGCGCAGCGCCTGGCCCAGGCAAAGGTGATTGACCAACAGCGCTCGTTGGCAACCCTGCAGGAGCGCGACCGGTTGGCGCGCGAGCTGCATGATGAGCTTGCGCAGGAGTTGGCGTTGATTAACCTTCAGTCTCAGCTGGTGACCACTCTGCTCGACCAGGGTCAGGAAGAGCAGGCCAAAGCCCAGCTGCAGGTCCTGGCCAGGGCAGCCCGCGAAGCGCATGTGGATGTACGCGAAGAAATCAGCACCCTGTCCAACCACAATGTCCATGAAAAGGGGTTTCTTGAGACGGTCCAAAATTTTCTGAACAATTTTGAGAAAACCTATGGCATTAAAACCGAATTGGTGCAGGAAGGCAACTGCCAAACAGCGGCAACCACGCCAGTGATTGAGGTTCAGCTCATGCGCATCATTCAGGAAGCCTTTACCAATATTCGCAAACACGCCAGAGCCAACCATGTAAAGGTTTCCATCATAAATGAATCTAATTTTTGTAAGCTGTCGGTAGTCGATGACGGCGTTGGTTTTTCGTTGGACACCCCTCCAACCGCCAGGCAAACCTTTGGTCTTGGCATCATGTCAAAACGCGCCAGAGAAATTAACGGGTGGGTGGATATTGAATCGGGCCCCGGCAAGGGTACTCAGGTGACCGTTACTTTTCCGGTCAACAACGATCGCAGAGGAATGCCGTGATGGCTCTGTCGGAGTTATTACCCGGGCAAACCGACCCGGATGAGGAAGCATGAAAATACTATTAGCCGATGACCACGCCCTCTTTCTGGAGGGGCTGCGCAATCTGCTCACCCTGAACGGGATTCAGGTGATCGCGACCGCTCGAAACGGCATGGAGGCGGTCGAGAAGACGCTCCAGCTGCGCCCGGATATCGTTTTGATGGACATTCGCATGCCGGTATGTGATGGGGTAACGGCAGCCCGGCTGATCAAAGCCGAATGGCCTGAGTGCAAGATCGTCATGCTGACGACCTCGTCGGATGAGCCGGACCTGGTGGAAGCCGTAAAAAGCGGGGTAGATGGCTACTTGCTCAAGTCGCTGGAGGCCGGCCCTTTTTTGACGTATATAAAAGGATTGGAACGCGGCGAAGCTCCCATTTCGCGCGAACTGGCTGGCACCTTGCTTAAAGTCGTATCCCGGCAGAATGAAAACGGCAGCCCAAACCCAAACGGATCTGCAAATCTTCAATTGACATCCCGCCAGATTGAAATATTGCAACTGGTGGCGCAGGGTCTTTCCAATAAAGAAATTTCCCGAACCCTTTCGCTCAGTGAACACACCGTGAAATATCATCTTGGCGAGATTTACCAACGATTGAACCTCAAAAACCGCGAACAGGCGGCGGAATATGCGCGTAAGAACGGCCTGATACACAAGACCTGATCCCGCCACTTAAATAAGCCTGCCCGAAGTCTAGTGCCGCCGCCCCAGCACTAGACTTTTTTTATCCCCCGGCTAGTGGAAAACGAGCGTCATTCTTTTCATAATTTTATTGGCGTCTTTTTATCATTCAGGCGGGGATATCTTATTTATGACTAGAGTCTTGCTGTGCGGAAACTCCCTATTCGTCGCGTGCCTGCAAACCATCCTTGAGGCAAAACCATCCTTGAATTTACAACTTGTGGATCCTAATCCCATGCATATTCGCAGCCGCATTGCCGTATGGACGCCGGATGCCCTGGTTCTTGAAACCGCGCTGATGAAATCCACAGCTGTAATGTCAATTCTGCAGGATTATCCGCACATGAAGTTAATCGGTTTAGACATCGAGGACCATCGCTTGATGGTTTTTTCAGGTTCGTCAGCTACCGAGCCGACGCCTGAGCAATTGATCCAAATAATTGAAGGATGAAGTGAGAGGGTCTCATGAACAAGTCTCGTAATCTCTGGATACTTATCAGCCTTGTCTGCCTTTTCGCAGTACTGGCCGTTTCAGGCGAAACGAGTCCAGCCAACGGCGCCGGGCTGACGCCTGCCCAAATGCTCCAGCAAGCCTGGCAGAATGCCCAGGATACTGGCAGTTACAGGTTCCTCTCGGATATTGACCAGCTGCTCATTCCGCGACCGGTGCCGGAAATGATCGGCCAGCAGGAAACGGCGCTTTCCCTCACCTCCGACGGAGCCGTTGTCCTGCCCGATCAGGCCTACCTTGAAATGGGCGTGGCCGACGAACAGAATTCTCGGTCTGTGGTGATTCTACGGGACGGGCAGCAGTCGTTCATGCTGCAGAATGGCGAACTCAAGCCGGTCGAGAATGTACTGTCCCTGACATCCCAAACCAACGACATGCTGGGTTATCTGGCGGCAGCCAATCAGGTCACCCTGCTTGATCCGCCGCAAGGACATCCCACCCTGCAGCGCTACGGATTCATCATTGATGGACCGCAGTATGCCGAGTATGTGCGTCAACAGGCAGAGGCCGCCTTGAAAGCTGAACCAGGTGCCCCGCAGGGGATATCCATCAAACCCATGCCAGTTCTGGAGCAGCTCAGCGGTCAGGGCGAATTGTGGGTTAACGAAGCCGGGTTGCCTGTACGAGAAGTGATTGAGCTGGAAATACCTGAAGTAAATCCTCAATACAGCGCTCGAATCTCCATTACCGCCGATTTTTCTGCCTACGGGAAGGTCGAGACCCTGCCCACAGCGGTTAAAGGTGCAGACGGCACCTGGCGTCTGGACGGCAGTCTTTCTGATGCAGTCTTCCCCTTTGCTGGCGAATCTACCAGATTGGAAAAACCAGCCGTCGCAAGTGCTGATGTCAGCCAGGTGGTTGAACCTGCCTGGTGGTCTGGTTTACTTCCCACCCTGCCGCTGCAGGTCAGCCCCAGTGCCATGGTGCTCTTCGGAGTGGCGCTGCTGGCAGCAGTGTTCATCCTTTACTACCGCCGCAACCCAAAGCGCTGCTACGCTGTCACCGTTGTGGTTTTAGTTACGGCCATGGTGCTCACACCGGTTCTGGAATCAGCCGGGCTGGTACGCTACTTTGAGCGCAAGGCGCTGGCAGCCGAAGAGAACGCGGCGGGGACCTCGGATTTATTAAAAACCCTTGGCTTCGACATCAGTCAGAGCGGCGAAACCGCAGCAGATGCGACTCCTGCCGTCCAGGCACAGGTCGGGCGGACCATTACACCCGGCACACTGCTGAATCCAAGCCAGGCGCCTTTACAGGAGAATACCGGCGATGAACCCCTGCAGCGCTGCGGTCAGGGGGAAGCGGGCGTAGACAGCGACAGCGACGGTCTGGTTGACACAGTTGAATTATGCCTTGGCACCAACCTGTACGATGCCGACAGCGACCAGGACAGCATCCCTGATAAGGCCGAAATTGACGGCTTTGACCTTGGCGAGAAGCACTGGGATTCCAATCCGTTGGAGCCAGATTCAAACGGCGACGGGACCATGGATACAGTTGAATGGGCCGCTACGGATGCTGCCCCGAACGGTCAGGCTGCCACCTTTGATGTCGATGGCGACATGCTTCCCAACCTGTGGGATGAGGACGACGACGGCGATGCCGTGCCGGATGTACACGACCTGTCCCCGTACGCCCTGTCTGGCTATACCACCAGCGCCGATTTGAGTCTTTCGGGCAGCGGCACCAACGAATATACCAGCATCGAAATTCAGATGCAGCCCGAGGAAGCCATTCATCTGCGCTACACCACCACAGCCCTCGACTGGCCAGAGGATCATAAGGGCAACGTCAAAGACCTCGACGATTCAACCGCTGATCTGCGCTTGATCCCTTACCTGATTGTCAAAACCAACGCGGCCCCGGCTGCCGACCTGGGCGAAAAATACAGCTTCCGTTCCTGGCTCGATGACAGCGGGCAGTACGTTATTATGGCTCCTCTAGCGCCCGTGCAGGAAAGCGGCGCGGTTCACAGCTTTTATGCAAAAATCGTTTACGCACCGGGCCAATTCACGGACCTATCCTGGGAAGCCGAGATGGTCTGGATGGCGGAAATGCAAAACGATTATTCTGAAGATTGGATTATCCATTCCACATCTAAGACACTGCACGAATACCAGGATAGTTTCCGTATTACCGGTATGAAAATCACCAAGGACCACGGCTACGAAGCAGCTGTGCTGGGCACCCCGGATCAGATCGATGACCTGGTGTTATTCAAGGTCCTGCTTGGCTTAAGCGACACCTTTAAAACCCATGTCTTCATGGAAGGTCAACTGGAGAATCAGACCGCGCTGCAGCAGGTGGCAAGCCGCTTTGATCCAAATGGCGTTGCCAGCTAC
>CAYPJS010000171.1:0-1829 GCA_964411135.1 uncultured Anaerolinea sp. | reverse complement strand
GTATACTGGTAATATCGACATGATGTCTTGAGGGTATCAAAAGGAACCTGTATGCCTGCCATCGTTGACCCGAACGACTTTACACCGAAGTATTACCAACTGGCGAACATCCTGCGTGAGCAAATCTCCGGCGGCGAGATTGACCCACACCAGCCGATTCCCTCCGAGCGGCAGCTGGAGGATATTTATTCGGTCAGCCGCACCACCATCCGGCAGGCCATTGACCTGCTGGTGCGCCAGGGGTACCTCTACCGCGAACACGGCCGCGGTACATTCGTGTCGCCGCGCAAGCTGCAGAAGGGCATCTCGGAGCTGACCAGTTTCAGTGAGGATATGCGCGCCCGCGGCATTGTCCCGGGACAGAAGATACTGGAAATGCGCATGGAGAGTCCGCCGGAGGACGTCCGGCAGCGGCTGGAACTGCCGCCAGATTGCGGCGAGCTGCTGTTCATTGAACGCTTGCGCCTGGGTGACGGCGTGCCCATGGGGTTGATGACCTCGTACCACATCCTGCCGGAGGGGGCGGAGGTGGCGCAGGACATGCTCGAGGGAGCCGGCTCGATATATAACCTGCTGGCTGAAAAATATAACCTGCACCCCACCGAAGCGGATGAGACGCTGGAGGCGGTGCTGGCCAGCCCGCGCGAGGCGGCGCTGCTGCAGATCGACCCTGGCAGCCCGCTGCTGCTGAGCGTACGGGTCACCTATTCGCAGTACCGCCGTCCCATCGAACACGTGCGCATCCTGTACCGCGCCGACCGCTATCAATATTATGCCAAACTGACGCGGTGATAAGCCTGGCTGATTGAAAAGATATAACCGCAGACGTCGCTGAGAGCGCAGAGATTTTTCTTGTTACGTGCGATGGGGGCACGGGCTTCAGTCAATTGGCTTGATGAATCGTAAATCCCCGTGGCCAGATATTTTACGATCGGACCCGTGGAACAACCACGCCCAGATTATTCACACGCTCCCTTGCCTCTACACCGGGCTTTCATTTACCCTGCGGAGCACATGCAGACCGTTGACGCGTACGACCTGCATGGCGAAGTCAAAGTAATCGATGCGCAGCGCCAGCTCCAGGTCGGATTGCGGAAAATCTGGGCGCGATCCGTCAAAATGCAGCCCGGAGCGGGACGCACGCACCCGGTGCGTAAGGTTGTCAAGGTCGTATCCACCGCCGCGCAATAGGTTTTCAATCACATCGGCGCAGGCGACATCTTCGTCTCCCCAGCCTTCCTCAAGCCAATACCCGGTTTGAACGAGCGTGACCGATGGGGGAGCCAGTTTTTGGATGTACTTTACCGTGGCAGCCGCGTTGACCAGGCTGGCGGTAAGGACCGTGTCTGCTTTAACAGCCCTGACCACTCCCTGTGTGCCTGCCGAGGTGCGTTGGATGACCCTTTTACCGAGGTCCATCCTTGCCAATACTGCGGATGGAGAGTTTCCCATGTCAAAGCCGGGGACCTGGATGCCGTTTACCTCACCGAGGAGCAAACTGCCGGGAAACTGGTCGCGCAGGGCAAAAGCCTCGTCAACGCCAGAAACCAGGAAGATTTCTTCCACGCCCGCATCGAATAGATAGGCTGCCGTGGTAAATGCACGCAGGACGTCGATGACCACCACCAGGCCGGCGGCGTCTGCACAGGTATCGTTTGTGGCGCGTAAAATATCCAAAACAGACCAGGTCCAGGGAAAGAAGCTTCCAGATATTATGCCATCTTTTGCTGGAAAACGACTGGACGTGACGTTGTTCCGGTCCGATATGGAAGTTCCTCCTGCCTCTCTCCTCACCCATCAGGGGTACAATTGACCGGCTGTGGTGATGG
>CAYPJS010000170.1:0-7481 GCA_964411135.1 uncultured Anaerolinea sp. | reverse complement strand
CCGAAGCACGGGCTGCGGCAAAACTGATCCATCCCAATATCGTGAGTATCTTCGATGCCGGCCGCACAGATAAAGCCTTGAACCCCGGGCTTGATCTTTCCTTCATTGTAATGGAACTGGTTGAAGGCGAGACCATCCATGATAAAAAACCACAAGAACTGCCGGAGACACTCAAGATCCTGAGTCAGGTTTGCCTGGCACTTCAGGCAGCTCATGAGCACGGTATTGTTCACCGCGATTTAAAGCCTGAGAATGTGTTAATCACGCCAGAGGGCGTGGTCAAATTGACCGATTTTGGTCTGGCACGCACTTTTTCCTCGCGTATTTCACAGGAAGACATATTTATCGGAACTGTATTCTACATTGCACCCGAGGCAGCTCTGGGAAAACCGGTGGATGCCCGCTCGGACCTGTATGCTCTGGGTGTGATGATGTATGAATTAACCGCAGGTCAGCTGCCATTTACGGCAGACGAGCCTCTGGCTGTGATCTCACAGCATATCCATGCTCCGGCAATCCCGCCCAGCACGCATAACCCTCAGATACCCCCGGCGTTGGATGCTCTGGTACTGCAGCTTTTAGCCAAGCGCCCTGAGGACCGCCCACAGTCGGCTGCCGAAGTCCATCAGGAACTTACCAGTATCCTCGAGAAGAAAGATGGTCAACAACGCGCTCCGGCTCCTCCCTTAGACCGGTTGGTTCGCGGAAGAGTGATTGGCCGGGACGAACAATTTACAATTGCTCGAAAAGCCTGGAAGCAGGTGTTGTCCGGCGGGCAGCAGCAGCCGATCCTGTTGATCAGCGGTGAAGCCGGGGTCGGCAAGACCCCCTTCTTGCGCGAGATTAATGCCATGGTTGAGGTCTCTGGGGCAAGGGCTTATGCCGGGCATTGTTTTTTGCAGGGCACTGCACCTTATACACCGGTCGCCCATATATTGCGCGAAGCACTGCCGCTCGTGGAAACCAAACTTCCTGCATCGGTAACCCAGAGCCTGCACAGTCTGGTGCCTGAATTTGCGGTTCAAACCGGGCAGGCGGCTGGAACTCCAATAGACCCCTTAACCGACCAGCAGCGCTTGTTCGAGAATATGTTATTACTGTGCCAGGCACTGGTTTCTACTGCACCATTGGTGCTTGAATTCGAGGATGCCCAGTGGGCGGACGGCGGCACCCTGGCAATGGTGCGCTATCTTGCCAGGCGGATCCGGGCACTTCAGCCGCGACCACCGATCTGGTTTATTTTGACCTTCCGCGACTCGGACGTAGACTCCAAAGGTGGACTGGGCGAGGTGCTTTTTGACCTCAACATTGAAAATCTCAGTCAACATATCCAGCTGGGCCGTTTCAACCATGAGCAGACGCATGAAATCCTTGAATCCATGTTCCAGCAAAAAGTCCGTCCCGAATTTGCCAGCCTTATTTTCAAGGTGACCGAGGGCAATTCGCTGTACATTGAAGAGGTGTGTAAAGCACTTATTGAAGAAGGCGCAATCTATCGTGAGAATGGCCGTTGGGAGCTAAAACCAGATATCCGCGAGATTCAACTGCCGCAGAGTATTCACGTAACCATTCAATCCAGAATCAACCGGCTTGACGAGCCAACCCGCGATTTGTTGCGCCTGGCGGCTGTAATCGGCAAGGAATTTGATTTTGCCACCCTCAGGAAAGCCAGCGGTCAGGAAGAAGAAGCAATCATCTCGCGGCTGGAGAAAGCCCAGCAGGCGCAGTTGATTCATGAGCTGGACTCGCCATCCTGCTGCCCGGAAGGAGAGGAAGGCTTTACGTTTGCGCATGGTTTAATTCCGGTCTCACTGCGTGAGGAGTTATCAACCCTGCGTTTGCACCGGCTTCACCGCCGGGTCATTGCGGCGATTCAGGAACTGCAGCCAGATAATTTTGAAGCCCTCGCTTTCCACGCCCGTCAGGCCGGCGACCAGGACCTGGCTCGCCAATATACCCTGCAGGCAGGTGATCGGGCGTTATCACTCTACACCAATCATGAGGCGGTCCAGTATTACACCGATGCCCTTGATATGGATTTAATCGACACGGAACGCACCCATGCCCTGGATGGACTGGGTGAAGCCCAGTTCCGGTTGGGGCGCTACGAGGAAGCGGCAAAATCCTGGCAGGAATGTGCCCGCCGCTACCTTTCTGCACGGGACCATAATAATGCTGCCCGTATCACTGCCCGGGCTGCGCGGGCTGAATGGTTTACCCAGTATGAATCACGGGCACTTTTGATGTGCACACAGACCCTGGCCCAGATTCGCGCCATGGTTCCGGATGCTGCTGAACGCGAAACCCCGGGCATGGCGCATTTGCTGCATGAAACCGCACGTGCATTCCGCTTCAGCTCAAAATTTGATGAAGCGTTGAATCTTTGTCGTGAGGCGCTTACGCTGGCGGAAAAATTGGGTTTGATTGAAGTGCAGGCTGAAGCCCTCGCGACGCTTGGAATCATGCCTAATATGACTCCCGAGGAAGCGCGGCAGGCGCTGCGCCGATCTATAACTCTGGCGGAAGGGGCCGGGCTGCTTGCAACAGCTGTTCGCGCGCACGACAATTTAAGCGAAATGTTAATTCTCGAGCTGGATTATTCAGCAGCACGGGCGCATCAAATACGTGCCCGCGAACTGACCCAACAGATGGGTATGCCTGATTGGGAATTTGCCCAGTTGGGCCGAATCGCCAATACCTCACTCATGCTGGGAGATTTCTCTGTTGCGGAAAATGCGATCAAAACCATGAGTTTAATGGAGGCTCAGATCGCCAACCGCGAATATTACAGCTTGATCCGAAAATTAATCCAGGCCAGGATGGAGCTTTTCGCCGGCCGCCATAAGGACGCCATGTGGGGCTATGAAAGCCTCATGGAGGAAATCCGCAATAACCTGGACGGGGATTTCCGGGCCGACACCCTGGTTACCGCAGCCGAGTTATTTATCAGCCAACGTGAGCTGGATAAAGCTGCAGCTCTGGTCGAAGAAATAATGCAATATTTGGCGCAAGAGCCGCACTCAGATATGACCCAGGCAGCCTGTCTGCAGGCAGAAATATTCATCCGACGGGATGAACTCCCAAGAGCGCGGGCAGAACTGGAAAAACTTGCCCAGAATTCTGCTGGTATTAAAAGGTTATCCCACCACTCACGTTATCGTTGGGCTGTGGCAAAACTTTTAGCTGCCGAAAAACGGTACGATGAAGCCCTTGAGGTTTATAAGGGTTTAGATCAGGTGATGCTTAATTTTGGATTGAACTGGATGCGCGCGCGTTTGATGATGGATGCCGGAAATGTTCTGCTTCAGCGGGGTCAATCCGGGGATCTGCAGGCTGCACGGAATCAATTGGCTGAATCAGCAATCATTTTCGAACGCATGGGTGCAGACGGGTACGTTCAGCAAGTCCAGGATCAACTAGGATTACTGGGCGGTTAACCACGAAAACTTAAGGTTGCAATAATTCAATCAGATTGGCGTTTTGACCTGCCAGCTTGTCATAAACGTTCATATGTGTGTGATAGCCGCAGTCTCGCCCGGCACAAGACCGACCCTGCCAGTCGATGGTATAGCCATGGTTGCTTTCTGCCCCGATCACCTGCCCCAGGTCAATGGTTTCTCCTTCTGGCGGGAAGTAATCGCCGTGCAACAGCCGCACCTCCCAACGTTCATTTTCTATCACCAGTGCAGTGTTTCCCCATTCATCGAAACCGTTTTTTGTCACAATTCCGCTGATGGGGGACAAGATTGCCTCACCTTCTCCTCCTGTTAGGTCAATAGCGGCATCTCCGTATGAAAAACCGTGGGGTCCCTGCGTCAGAACGTACGCATCATAAGGCAGCCGAATATCTTCTGGCTCAGTATGCCGCTCTTCCGGCGTTGGCTCTGGATTTTGGTTTACCTCAAGGGATATTGGGGTAGTATTCTCAACTGTCAACGGCGCGGCAACCACAGTTGATGCGGATTGGTTTCGGTCTGATAGGATACTGAAAGCCGCCAGCCCCATCAAAGCAAGTGCTACAATTGAAAGACCATTAAACCTTTGCTCCATAGTTTCACCTGATTGCGGTTCATGTAATAGAATAATTGTTCTATTTATTATACAACTTTATATCAAAAAGCAAAGAGGAAATTCGATGATTGATCTACGGCCAATGACCAGTGAAGAGTACGCGATATACCTTGATCGTTCAGTTGCCGAGTATGCCGAAGATAAGGTAAAAGCGGGCAATTGGGTAGAATCCGAAGCGCTGGAGCGCTCCCAAAAGGAGTTCGCCACTCTCCTTCCTGAAGGTCAAGATACTGCGGACATGTTCCTTTGCAGTATTATTGAATGCGGATCCGGTCAGCCGGTCGGGATCATTTGGTACGGCAGAATTGCCAATTCAACTCGGCCTATCTGGTTCATTTATGACTTCTACATCCTTGAGGACCACCGTCGTCGCGGTTACGCGATGCAGGCTTTGAAAAAACTAGAAAGTCTGGCTGCCGGGCAGGGTATTGAGTCGATTGGGCTGCATGTCTTTGGACATAATACCGCCGCCCGCACACTTTACGAACGCGCAGGCTTTGAAATTACAAATATCAATATGTCTTTGGCGATCAAGACTGCGAGTCCGGGGGCCGGTTAATTCCTTACCGAACCCAGTTTACCTTTCAGGCTTTCACCGGTGTACGAGCCTGGAACCCTTGCGACCTGTTCGGGGGTGCCCTGAGCGATCAACCTGCCGCCTGCACCTCCGCCTTCTGGCCCAAGGTCAATAACCCAGTCTGCGGTTTTAATGACGTCTAAATTGTGTTCGACCACGATCACCGTGTTGCCAGCATCCACCAGACGCTGCAGCACTCCTAGCAGCCGTGCAGTATCTGCCAGATGCAGCCCGGTGGTCGGTTCGTCCAGTAAATAGAGCATCCGGCCGCGGGACTTGCGCCCCAGTTCTCTGGCGAGTTTAACCCGCTGCGCCTCGCCGCCTGACAGGGTGGTGGCAGGCTGGCCCAGCTGAAGGTATCCTAAACCCACATCCGAAAGAACCTGCAGACGGGTACGGGCGGATGCAACATCCTGGAATAGCACCAGCGCGTCCTCAATGGTCAAATCCAGGACCTGGGAAATATCCAGCCCATGGTATTGAACCGACAGGGTTTCACGCGTGAAGCGTCGTCCACGGCAAACCGGGCAGCGAACTTCTACGTCCTGCATGAAGTGCATATTGATGGGCAGCACGCCGCTGCCTTCGCAGCGAGGACAGCGTCCTCCCGGAACATTGAAAGAGAATTGCCGGGCAGTGTATCCCAGCTGGCGTGCCTCTGGGGTGGCTGCAAAGGTATCACGGATGGGTGTGAAGGTGTCGGAGTATGTGGCTGCATTGGAACGCGGGATCCGCCCGATGTGTTTCTGATCGATCGTGATGATCTTATCCAGAAATTCCAATCCCTCGATCGTATCATGGATACCGGGTTCGTCGTTTGAGCCATAAAGATGCCGTCGAACGGCTGGATCGAGAATATCGAACACCAGCGAGGATTTCCCCGAACCGGACACGCCGGTTACCGCGATCATAACACCCAGCGGAAATTCAACGTCAATATTCTGCAGGTTGTGGTGGCGAGCACCGTGAATCACCAATGATTTCCCGGTCAGCTCGCGGCGGTTGGATGGTACCGATATTGAAGCACGCCCGGAAAGATAATCACCGGTGACCGATGCAGGATTGGCGGCAACCTCCGAGGGCGTACCAAAGGCTACCACCTGCCCGCCGTGGGATCCGGCGCCCGGGCCGAAATCGATAACGTAATCGGCTGCAAAGATCATATCCAGATCATGCTCGATCACAAGGACAGTGTTGCCAAGGTCCCGCAATCGGCGCAGCACTTCAATTAATCGGCGCGTGTCACGCTGGTGCAGGCCAATGGTCGGTTCATCGAAAACGTACAGGACTCCGGTCAAACCGGACCCAAGCAGCGACGACAACCTCAGTCGCTGAGCTTCGCCGGCCGATAAAGTTGGAGAGGAACGGTCAAGGGTCAGATACCCTGCGCCGACCTCGACCAATCGGCCAATCCGGGCAGACAGGTCAACCAGAATCGGTTCGGCGATGAGCATTTCAACCTCAGTCAGAACCTGCGGCAGGGCGGCCAGCCACTCCCGCAATTCGGTAAGCGCGATTTGTGAAAGATGGATGATTGTCAAACCATTAAGGGTGACAGCGCGGCTATCTGGTTTCAGGCGGGACCCGCCGCAATCCGGACAGGTTTGGATAATGAGCAGCTCCTCTACTTTCTCGCGGTAAGCTGCATCCTGGATGCGCTCGGCGTAACGCCGCAGAAGACCAGTTGCGATCCCCTCAAAACGCCCCTTCTTTGCAGTTTCTGGAGGGTCAATATTGGGGAAATATTTTTTTAATGCCGGGCTGCCTACACCATTTAACAGCAGTTCTTTTTGTTCAGGCGAGAAATATTTGACGGGGAGGTCTACATCGAATTCGAAGCCGTAGTGAGCTGCAGCAGCCAGCAACGTCGAACTGTAGTAATTAAGGAAGGCTGAGTCCCAGGCACGGACGGCGCCCGCCTGGATGCTTTTTTCTTCATCCAATATTTTACGGATATCCGCCTGATGTATAAATCCAAGGCCGGTGCAGGTTGGGCAGGCACCATCCGGTTTGTTGAATGAAAAGTGGGCCATGCCAATTTCAGGGACCGGGGATGCGCAGTGAGGGCAGGGGAAGGAACCTTCCGGGGCGGTATCGTCATCGTCTGACCTTGATTCTCCCTGCCAGGCGCTGCTGGAAGCATCAAAGGACGGTGGGACATCTTTCCCGCAGGCAGGACACGGGCGGTGTCCCAACCGCGCGAATAGAACCCGCAAATACGTGAAAACATCTGTCACTGTGCCAACCGTTGAGCGCGGGCTGTGGTTGGTAAGGTGCTGATCGATGCTGATGGTTGGCGACAATCCGCTGATCGAATCGACCGGGGGTTTGGTAAGACCATATGAAACCAGACCCAGCGATTCCAAATACTGCCGCTGGCCTTCTTTATGGAGGATGTCAAACCCGAGCGTGGATTTACCTGACCCCGACAGACCGGTAAGGACCACGAACTGGTTTTTGGGGATCTCCAGTGAAATGTTTTTGAGATTATGAAGATGTGCGCCGCGGATGGTGATATATGCAGTCATCTTTCCTCCAGAAAATTCTAATTCGCGACGGTAAAAGGTACCTGCCAGTATTAATTATAAAACCCTGGTTCGCAGTACAGACAGCCCTCCGATGTCTCGGTTTCCAGGGTAAGTGTCTAGCATTACTAAAAATCCTCGGAGCATCTGCAGGCTCCGAGGATTTTTATTCGTATTGAAAATTGATCAAACGGAATTCACCCAGATATAGATGCTAACTCAACCCTGTGACGACTGTATCTGGAAATTCGATCCCGTTGTAGCGTTCCATCGAATTGGAGTAGGCTCCAGCTGTCAAAACATAAATC
>CAYPJS010000169.1:0-9191 GCA_964411135.1 uncultured Anaerolinea sp. | reverse complement strand
CCCAGCACCTCCTCCTCACGGCTGCTGAGCGGCTTGCCCATCGGCTCCAGCTGGATCGTGACCGGCGAACTGCCCGGCAGAATCTGCAGGGCATGCTTCCGGAGCTCGCCGAGCCCATCCAGCAGTCTCTGGATAAAGCTTGTAATAACTGGAGCATCCTCGGGTCCAGAATGGACGACCCAATCCTGCGTGCTCCGAAGCAGGCCTTCCAGGGACTCGCCGTCCTCCAGAAAAGGCCTTTGGAAGTTCTCTGGCTCAGACAGCTGCAGTGCCTGATACAGGAAGGCGGCAGCTGTGTCCGGCTCTCCGCCGCTTTGCTCACTGCGCGCGTAAAGGATGAGCAGTTCCACCTGCCGATTTTTCAATCCCCACATTGCGACGGTATTGTAGATCCCGTCAAGGATTTGCCGGCAGATTGCGGGTTTGTTTTTTGCCAGGTAATAGCGGGCAAGGCTGCTTTTTTCCACAAGGGTAGCCTTCTGGTCAAAGTTGAGCAACGCCAGCCGGTTGAGCAGGTCAAAACTGGCTTTTTCCATCGGATCGGACTGTTCCCAGAGCCGTACCTGCAGGTCCATCAGGTCTACGTTGAGGAACAATTCCGTCAGGCGGCGGTTCATAAAGCCGTCATAGGCCAGGTCGAAGTACTGTCTGGCGTGGACCAGGTTCTTACCGTAAAGCCAGTAATGGCAAAGACGCAGGAACAAAAATTCCGGACGGATCCAGGTACCTGGCGCGCGTTCGACCTGAGCCAACAATTGGGTCAATTCGCTTGCGCGGTTATCGGCGGCGGCAAGTTCATTCCGATCGACTGCCACTTCAAGCAAACCCGAAACTGCATAGGCATTGAAAATTGGTCCAAGGTTGGCCTGCCCGGCGTACTGCAGTAAATACAGATAGTCCTGCTCCAGCAAGGTCAGTCTGCCTTGCCGCTTGAGGACATTCGCGTGCCCCGTCAGGGAGTAAGCGACTTCATAGGTCAGGTTGTGCTGCAGGGCAAAGTCCATGCCGCGCTGGTATTCCACCAGGGCATTTTCGAGCTGCCCGGTCTGAACGTAGGCATCGGCAAGGATGTGGGTCATACTCCCGACGAAATACACATCGTTGGGAGGCGGGTTGGCTCGCAGCCTGATTAGCTGCCCGATGGTGTGCTCATTTGCCTCGCTCAGGCACGCCAGAACTGCACGCAGAGCAGCAATTTGCCAGTGGATGAAATCCTGGTCGAACCCTGGCTGGATCGATGATGACTTCTTTTCCAGCTCCAGCTCAATTTGACGCAGGCGCGCTTCGACCTTATCTGCCTGGCCCATCAAGAAGTGAGCCAGGGCTACATAGATACCGAGCTGCGGGCGTGCCTCCAGCAGATCCGGCGATAGGCGGTTGACCCACTGCACCAGGTCTGTCAGGTTGAAATGCGTCACAGCCGCCAGGGCGCAGCTTTCGATGATCTCGGCGGCACATTCAAAATCACCGCTATCCAATGCATAGGTGACCGCTTTACTGGAGTAGCCGTTGGTCTGCATCCAGCAGCAGGCTTGCCGCAGCAGCCTGGTACTGCCCTCCGGATCTGCCTCGCGGGAGAGGATGCGCAGCGTCTGCGAAAAGAGCGGATGGTAGCGGTACCAGGTCTGGGCGGTATCCAGAGGGATGATGAAAAGCTGGTTCTGCAGGAGCTGGCTGATGATCTGCCGGCTGTCTGTGCGTTCAAACAAATCATTGCACATGGCTGCCGAAAACTCCGCAAACAAAGAAGATTTTAGTAAGAATTCCTTGATTGCTTCATCCTGTGACTGAAGTGCCTCCTCCACCAGGAAATCGAATATTTGCTGGTTGAGCGTGGTTTTATCCAGGCTGAAATCACGGCTGGATTTTTTGGTGCGCATCGAAATTGCCGCCAGCTTGAGACCAGCGATCCAGCCCTCGCTGGCGCGGGTCAGCATTTCCACCAGCTCGTACCCCAGATCGAGTTCCATCACGTTGTGGAGGAAAACCTTGACCTCTGCCGGGGTGAAGGAGAGTTCATCCGCCAGCACTTCCACCAACTGCCCCTGGGCCCGTAAGCGCGATAGCGGCATGGCAGGCATGCTGCGGCTGGCGATGACCAGGTGAAAATTCTTGGGCTGGTGGTTGATAAAGTAAGCCATACTTTGCAGCACAGCCGGCTCGGTGATCGTGTGGAAATCATCCAAAACCAGGCAGATCGACTTCTCGGAAGCAGCGATCTGGTTGATCAGGTATTTCAGAAAGATCTGTTCGTTTAAGAGCATTTCCGAACGAAAAAGGTGCTTCATCGTGCGGTCAACCTCTGGCAGTACTTTTTGCAGAGCGCCCAAGAAGTATGACCAGAAAACACCGATATTGTTATCGTCCTTGTCCAGAGAGACCCATGCCAGGTGCCAGCCTGCCGGCAGCCCCTTGATAATCCATTCCGCCAGCAGGGTGGTTTTACCGTAACCCGCGGGCGCCACGATCAGGCTGACCCGGGCAGGAAGTCCGCCCTGCAAAACGCTGGTCAGGCGTCCGCGATTGACCACGCGCGGTGCCAACGGAGGCATTTCGAGCTTGGTTGCAATCAAATCGTTGGCCGACGGCTCGAAAGCCGTGAAAGTTTTCTCCACTTGAGGTGCAATCTCCTTCACTATGAAAATAATTCTCTCACCCTCTCCCCACCCTTAATTAACACCTTAATCATACTCACATCGGGTATTTTTACAAACCCTATCGCGTTATAGTCAGAATGTCCATTCGTTCAAAAACGAACAATAAAATGCATGATTTTGGAATCAAGACTTTACAGGTTCGGCTTTGAACCTGGTTTGAAAATGAAGGATCCGAGGAGATGAAACATGAAAAACGAGAATGAAGAAAAGATGGGGTTGAGCAGGCGCGAGTTCCTAAAGGGAGCAGCAGTGACCTCTGCGGCGGGTGTGATTGGTGCCGTGGGTCCTCGCGACGTGACAGCCAGCGCACAGGCTGCCGAACAGGAAGAACTTCTCAGGCAGCAGGAAGTCTGGAAGCGTTCGGATTGGCGTTTGCGCGTTAAAAACCTGAAGATCGAGAAATTGCTCGAGCCGGGCATGATCGGCAAGGTAAAAACCCGCAACCGCATGGTTAAAACCGCAGCCTACGGCTGGATCCTGTGGGATATGAAGAATCAGAAGTTCCTGCCCGCCGGACTATCGTATTATGAATCCATCGCAAAAGGCGGCGTGGGTTTGATGATCATGGAAGACCCGGCCTTCCGCCCGGATACTATCGGCCGTCCGCTTCAAAACGACGAGCAGATTGAGGTGGAGAAGGAGCTGGTCAACCGCGTCAAAAAGCACGGCTGCCCGATTTTTGCGCAGATCACCGATTTCCGCCCGCTGATGGGCATTGCTGCCTCGAGCGCTGTGAATTATCCGTCCAAACTGGACATGAACAACGGCATGCCGGTGGCTTTAAGCATCGACGAGATCCACGATAACACCAAATTGATCGCGGACTGTGCCGAGCGCTGCCAGAAGGCTGGTTACGACGGCATCGAGCTGAATACTGGCTGCAGCCACATGTTTGCCACCTTCACCTCGCGGTTCTGGAACAGGCGCGAAGATGAATACGGCGCTCAGAACTTCGTCAACCGCGCCCGAATCGTTACCGATATCATCAAAGCCGTGAAGGAACGCTGCGGCAGCGACTTTGCCATGGGCGTATTGATGAACGGCTATGAAATTGACACCGTGGAACTGGGCAACAACCGGTTGACGATGACCGTGGAAGAGGCGGTGGAACTGGCCAAACTCTACGAAGAGGCGGGGGCGGACGAGATTCAGGTGCGCAGTCACTCCATTGGCAACCATATTACCGGATTCTTCCCCGATTGCTACTGGATGTTCGGCGAGCAGGCGGATACCGGATTTGGGCAGCCCATTGACATCAAAAAATTCTGGCCGCAGTTTGTTACTGAATATGACGGTTCCTGCGGTTTCATCGACACTGCTGCCATTATCAAAAAGGCATTAACCATCCCGGTAATGACAGTTGGCAGTATGGATCCGCGTGCCAACCCCGACGTGGTGGAGAACGCTCTGGCAGAAGGAAAAATTGATTATGTAGCCATGACCCGGCCTCTAACCGCCGATCCCGAGCTGCCTAACAAGATTGCCGAAGGCAGAATCGACGATATTACTCCCTGCACCCAGTGCATCACCTGCTTCCCCATGACGCGCTGCCGTGTGAACGCGTCCTCGACGCGCGGTGAAACGCCGGAAATGCCGGATGGGCCTGAAATCAAGCCGGCTGCCACCAAGAAAACTGTGGTTGTGGTGGGCGGCGGCCCAGGCGGCATGGAAGCTGCGCGTGTGGCTGCTGTCCGCGGTCACAATGTCACCCTTTTTGAAAAAACTAGCCGGCTGGGCGGTTTGATGCCGGTTGCGGCAGTGGTCAAAGGTCGCCACGAACGCCTGGTGGATTATTCCAATTACCTTTCCGGTCAGTTGGAGAAATTAGGCGTGGATGTCAGGACCGGCACTGAGGCGACGGTGGAAAAGATCACTGCGCTCAACCCGGATGCCGTTATTGTGGCTGTTGGCGGCGCGACCCCCAGGCCAGACATCAAGGGCATTGACAATAAGATCGTGATGAGCAGCGATTCGCTGCATAAGACCCTCGAAACCGGCTTAAAAATCTTCAGTCCGTACACGCTACGCACGCTGGGCAAGGTGTATATGCCGGTTGGCGATAAAGTGATCATCATTGGCGGGCATATCCAGGGTGTACAGCTGGCAGAGTTCCTCAGCCAGTATGACAAAGACATAACCATTGTCGACGAAGAACCGCTGGAAAAACTGGGTCTGAACATGCCGAACTACGTCAAAGAGCGTGTGGTGCTCTACAACCAGTCGCACGGCGTGAAGACCATGATGGGCGTGAAGATTGGTGAGATTACCGATGAAGGCATGACCGTCACGACAGATTACGGCATCACCAAGACCATCCCCGCTGATTCGATCATTGTGGCATTGGATACAGTGCCGAACTCGAGTCTGGTGGATGATTTGCAGGGGTTAGTACCCGCGGTATTCGCTGTTGGCGATTGCGCAAAACCCGGCGTGATTGTGGACGCCGTGGAAGCGGGTAACCTGACCGCACGGAATATCTAAAATCATTCGGGCTCAGGCTTACACGGCTACCGTTTCAATAATGTGTTGGGTGTAAACTGAGGTACAGGGTGTGCGGGGCGGCAACTCCCAATGCCGCCCCCAACCTGTTAAAAGGGGGAGAGAGCATTTGGCGGGGGAATCAGGGTGTAGGTGTCAACCTGTGCGATCGGGAGACCTTCGGTCGGGCAGTGGACTCGGTCGGCCCTTGCACTTTGTGCAGGGTAATAAAGACCGGTCCAGCCATTAAAACAGAGGGTCAGGCGCGCCTGACCCCTACGCCCCATGCGGCGGTTGGTGGGTACAAATGCGGTACCCACCCTACGAAAAAGGGTATTGCAGGGGTCGGCCCGTGTGTCGACCCGGATTGGCGTGCCTGACCCCTACGCCGCCTGGGGCTGTCGGTGGGTACAAATGCGGTACCCACCCTACGAAAAATGGTATTGCAGGGATCGGCCCGTGTGTCGACCCAGGACAGGCGTGCCTGACCCCTACGCCGCCTGGGGATTAATCAAAACGCGTTTAAGGATGTACTCATGATAAATTTGTATTCATTCTAAAAATTGCACCCCCACGCCTGAGACATTGCACCTTTTGACATATTGCATTGCACCCCCTAAACAAGCTACGATAGATGAAATTAGAACAAATGTTTTAGAAAGGGGTTGAGCAATGTCCAGAATTAATATAATTGAGCACACTAAACCGGAGGAGCCGGGTGAACCCGCTGCTCGTGCCACTACAAAACGACGCATACGAAAATTACCGAAAAAGACCCAGATCGACCGCGATATCGATCATGTGCGGGCGAATATGCACTGGGTTTTCATGGAAAGCAAAGAAGCAAACTCTCTGTCCGCTCAGGCTGAGATTGTACTCGGCATTTCGCAGATGCTCTACAACATGATCAGGCTGGCAGACACGCATGAGGTATTGAAGGCTGCCGGCGAACCGCTGGCGGATCTGCTGGAGCGGCGCATGCGGTCGTTGGCGGACGAGATGAAAATGCGCCTGGCGCACCCGGATGCAGTGTTTCTTGGCGACCTCGCGGATTGAATTTGCACCCTAGAGGCACAGCGGGCAAACAGGATGGTTGTGAATGGGTAAACCAGAGCGGTTTGAGAACCTTGGATTGGGAGTAAATGGGCTAAGGGGCGACCCTTGTTAACTACAAAGGGTCGCCCCTTGGGGTGGGTGTGATGGCTGCCGGGTTACCACCTCCCCCTTTGGCTGCGTGTGGGCTGCCAGCCGGATTATCCCGTCTCAACACTCAGCGCGGAAATATCACTCCCGGTCCCCCCTGGTTGGTGCAGGGTTTCTGTATAATAAAGCCTGATCTCACCGAGTAGAATGAGGGGGTATGGCTGACCACCGCAAAAAAACTAAAATGATCACCTGGGTGGTTATTGGATTGATGGGGATGTGTGTGCTGATCACCACCATCCTCCCCGGGCGGGACAGGAACAACCCGGGCTCATCCGTTACCCCTGCGGTCTCCAGTGCAACACCGGTTTTGGCGGGAAACGAGCCAACCAATACCCTTAATCCACCTGCAGCCCTGCAGGAACATACCTCAACCGCAATTCCGGTCTTCCCTTATGCCTGTATTCCGGTGGAGAACGGCCTTGAAATGGGGACTGTGACCAGCGTCATCGACGGGGACACGATCCATGTGGATATTGACGGGCAGGAATATTCGGTGCGCTACATCGGCATCGATGCACCCGAGAGGGATACCGGAGGCCTGCTGTACGAGCAAGCCAGCCAGAGGAATTCAGAGCTGGTGGCAGGCCGGAATGTGATCCTGGTGCGGGATGAATCCGAAACGGACACGTTTGGACGGCTGCTGCGCTACGTGCTGGCGGGGGATACGTTTGTGAACCTCGAACTGGTGCGCGGAGGCTATGCAGAGGCGAAGGCTTATCCGCCGGATACGGCCTGTCACGAAACTTTTCAAGACGCGGAGCCGGCGGTACGCTCGAACGAGATCACCCTTCCCACGGATCCCCTTTTGCCAACAGCCGAAATGACCGCTGCGCTTGGGATTGAGGGCACAACCGCCGCGGGTACCTGCCCGAACGGGTGTACCGCAGAGAGCCCTGGCTGCTCGATCAAGGGCAACATCTCCATGGACGGCGAAAAGATTTATCACCTTCCGGGAATGAGCTTTTACGCTGACACGGTCATCAATCCGGCGAAAGGGGAGCGCTGGTTCTGTACCGAAGCTGAAGCGGCAGCGAACGGCTGGCGCAAGGCAAAACGCTGAGGGGGGATTATATTAATCCGTAGGGGTCGGGCATCCCTCTCGCTACACCGGGGACTGACACCTGCCCTCCCGAAGGACACCAGGACGATGTGGCGGGCGGTGTTAGGGAAGTTCGCGTGCCTGACCCCTACATCCATTTATGTATAGAGTTCATCAACTTCCCAGCGGATGGGGTTATTTACGATGTAATCCATAACCCGTGCCAAATCATCATCGTCCCGGATGATGTGTTCCCAATAATTCCGCTGCCACACAGGTTTTCCGGGGTTATGACGCAATTGATTGATACGTTTGGTTACGGCTGATTTATACGAGCCGACAATAATTGGAAGGGTTAGGGCATGAGGATTTGGTAGGGGTCGGGCATGCCCGACCCCTACATTATTTATAATGATCCCATGGACATGGTTTGGCATTACCACAAATTCACTTAATTCGACCTCGGGAAAATGGGCAGGGGTTTCGAGCCAGACATCCAATGCGATCCTGCCAAATGGATTCAAGATCATTTCTCCGGAGTCAATATTTCCGAAGGTAGGTTGACGCAGGTAAGTACAAATGGTCACGAAATAGGCAGCAGGTGCGGCGTAATCAAAATATGGCAATCGTATTGATTTTCGTCGTTTAGGGAAAATCTCATCCATCAATCGATTTTTACACGGATTGATGACATTGGGTGTGGATCCTAACATACGAAAACGTAAGGTTTAGGCTTGAAAAACTGGTACGGGTCGGGCACGCGAACTTTGCGTCCACGAGCGTAGCGAGAGAGATGCCGACCCCTACATTATTTTCGCCATGCCGCGATCCCTCCATCTATTTGCGTATGACCGAACCTACGCCACCGCACGCTCGCCGGTGAGGGCGAAATGCGTCAGCTCGCTGACGGACAGCCCCTGGATGCCCAGTTTCTCGATGGTGCGGCCGCGGCGCCAGTAATCGGTGCTGTGGACAATGCACGCCAGCCGTATGACGCTGTTGATGCCGTTGACCGACACGCCGTAGCGCTCGCCCAGGCTGGCGATGGGCACCAGGCTCATGGGGATTTCCTCGAAAATGTAGCGGTGATTGAGCGTGGCGGGGGCTTTGATCCCATAGTAGCCGCTCTGGTTGTGGATGCGCTCCATGAGCGTATCTCCGGCAACGTTGTAAGCCAGCTCCAGCCACTCGAGGGCGGTGCGGGCACGGATGCCCAGGGCGGAGGCCACGGTCACGCGCTCGCGGTCGAGCACCTCCAGTACACGCGCCACCGAAGGCGTCACCCCGTCGATGTAGAACTCAAAATCACCGTTGGTGGCTTCTATCCAGCCGGCGTTGAGCAGCGTCAGTGCGGGATGGAAGATGGCACCCATATTGTTCAGGCCGGTCTGCAGTACATTGACACCGTCGATGTACTGGGGGAATGCCGGGCGGATCTGATCGAGGACCAGATTTGTGCGTGTAGCCGGAAGAGCAGCCAGGGGTACAGCATCCTTGATGCGGAAAATGCGCGCCTGAGCCGGACCTTCAGCGCGCGAGGCGTACAGGAAGGTCTCGGTCTCTGCCAGATTGATGTCGGCGGTGCAGCCGCAGCGGTGGATGACTGCGTCAAACTCAATGGCACCCAACGTCCTGCCGGGATGCAGGATGACCGTTTGACCGTCCTTCAGGAAGGGTGCCATGCGCTGGGCCACGTCGCCGTGCGCCGACGAGGGCACCACCACCATGATCACTTCCGCATCCCGCAGAGCCTCTTCCATATCGGATGTGACCAGCCGCAGCGCGCCAAATCCGCGCGGACCGCCGTCGTA
>CAYPJS010000168.1:0-1613 GCA_964411135.1 uncultured Anaerolinea sp. | reverse complement strand
TTGTCATTCTATCCTACTGACTCGTAATCCGATTCGTTCGCGAACGTGAGCGGAAGGATACAGAAGTTGATCAAATTCGCCGCGTGGATCCGCTCGAACGACTTCGCGATCACTGCTTTGACCCCAAGGTACATCGGGCAGATGGCGGCATGTTCCCGGCTCGATCCCTGGCCGTAACTTGATCCGGCTATGACCAGGTTATGCACGCCCGCCTTCTTGTTCTCGAGCGCCTTTTTGGAAAAGGATGCATCCACTCCTTCGAACACGAACTCCGCGTATTTTGGAATGTTCGACCGGTACTTGAGCCGTGAACCGGCGGGCATGATGTGGTCCGTCGTGATCTTGTCTCCCACCTTGATCGCGACCACGCCCTGGATTGAATCAGGCAGCGGGTCCGCAGCCGGAGGATCGCCGATATTGGGGCCCCGGAAGACCGTGACCGAGAGCGGGTCCTTGGCTGGGGGCAGGACCATGGAATCGTCTATCCAGAAATGCTCCGGAAGGGTGATCTCGGGATAGGGAATGCCCAGGTCGCGGGGGTCCATGATGCCGCCCGCAAGCGCAGCCGCAACTGCGGACTCCGGGCTTGCAAGAAAGACCTTGGCGCTTTTCGTTCCGGAGCGGCCTTCAAAGTTCCGGTTGCTCGTGCGGACCGATACGGCATCCGTTCTAGGCGCCTGGCCCGCGCCGATGCAGAAACCGCAGGTCGACTCAAGCACCCGGGCGCCCGCGGAGATGATGTCGGCGAGGGCGCCGTTCCTGGAGATCATCTCCAGGACCTGGCGCGATCCCGGGGCAACGCCGAAGCTGACATCCGGGAACACCCGCCTGCCTTTCAACAGGGAAGCGACGATCATCAGGTCGCGGTAGGACGAGTTCGTGCAGGAGCCGACCATCACCTGGTCGACCTTGGTTCCCGCAAGCTCCTTCACGGTTGCGATGTTATCCGGCGAATGGGGTTTTGCCATCATCGGGACAATGGTCCCCAGGTCCATCTCGATCACCTTGTGGTATTCAGCATCGCTGTCAGCACCCAGGGCGACCCAGTCTGTTTCCCTGTGCTGGGCCTTCAGGAACCCTTTCGTGATTTCGTCGCTCGGAAAGACCGATGTGGTGACGCCCAGTTCAGCGCCCATGTTCGTGATCGTTGCGCGCTCGGGAACGGACAGGGTCTTCACCCCGTCGCCGCCGTACTCGATCACCGTGCCCACGTTGCCCTTGGTCGTGAGCTGTTTAAGGAGCGTAAGGATCACATCCTTTGCCGAGACCCAGGGTTTGAGCCTGCCCGTCAAATTCACCTTCACCACCTTCGGACAAGTGAGGTAGAAGGGTCCGCCGCCCATGGCAACGGCAACATCCAGACCTCCCGCGCCGATGGCGATCATGCCGATGCCGCCGCCCGTGGGCGTATGGGAATCCGAGCCGAGGAGCGTCCTGCCCGGCCTGCCGAAGCGCTCGAGGTGGACCTGATGGCAGATGCCGTTCCCCGCCTTGGAATAGAAGATGCCGTGCTTCGCCGCGACGGTCTGGAGATACCGATGGTCATCGGCGTTCTCGAACCCGTCCTGCAGCGTGTTGTGGTCCACATAGCTCACCGAGAGCTCGGTCCGGAC
>CAYPJS010000167.1:0-3583 GCA_964411135.1 uncultured Anaerolinea sp. | reverse complement strand
TTACCACCCTCCGTGATGCACGCGCTCGGGTCGGAACCGGTTTACCGGCGGTCGTGTTTCCAACGGGTGGCCTATCACAATCAATGCCACCGGCAGGATTTCTTCCGGGATATCCAGCAGCTGACGGAAAGCCCCCATTCGCTGCTCTTCCGGGTAAACACCCACCCAGACCGCTCCCAGACCGCTGGCATGGGCTGCCAAAAGCATGTTCTCAGCAGCAGCCGCGCAATCCAGCGGCCAGCGGCTGGAATATTTTTCCAGGCCCTGATCGGCGCACACCAGGATCGCCAGAGGTGCTTCAGTGGTCATGTTCGCAAAGGGGTGAAAGGTTGGAATGTTATCCAATGTGGTGCGGTCGGTGATAGCCACGAAGTGCCAGGGCTGGGCGTTACCGGCTGAAGGCGCCTGCATGGCAGCCCGCAGCAGCAGCGTCACATCTTCTTCCTTCACCAGTTCATCCGTAAAGCGGCGCACCGAGCGCCGTGACAATAAGGCTTCGATTGCTTCCATGGTTTATCTGCCTGAGTTTGAGGATATCAGGCAGCCAATCGTCCCCGCCGCTGCCTGCTTTCCAGAGATTGTATCATAGCCAATCCAGCACTTCCGGCAATAACAGCCTCAAAAACATAACCGGCTTTAGGCCGGTTATGTTCATTTATTCAGCTGCCCGAACAAGGATGCGGGTTACTTCTGTACCTGCAGATAGGAAGACATGCCGTAATCACGGTTCGGGTCATAGGTAAAGTTGAGGTAGGAATCACCGGTGATTTTTACCGCATTTCCAATAACCGAGACAAACATGGTCGTAATGGAGGATTCATCCGATGTACCGTTCATCGTGACATCACAGGACGGCATATACATCGTACCGCCAAACACATTGTCTGCTCCACCGGATATACTCACAGTCGCCTCCACTGATGGCGGAACATAAATCAGAATGTCCTCAACCGCCCCGCCGGGCGGGGTCTGATTATTAGTGTAGCCATTCGGCGCTCCAAGATCGGTACCGGCACCGCCATTGATGGTCAAACTGGTACCCGTGTAATAAATGGTTACCCCGGGATCCTGTCCGCCATCCTGGTCGGTGCTGAATATATATCCCCCGTTCATGCTCACTGTACCGCTCACACAGTACAATCCCGGCTCAAGTTCGACGCCCCGCTGGAAAGTCCAATCGCCATAATTTCCCGGGGAAATGGTTTCAATTTCCGTCGTGCTGGGTGTGAAATGCAAATCGTTGTAGGAGTCCGAAGACGCATCCGCACAGCGGTCGCCCAGGCTTGGCATCAATTCGCGCTCCGTCAATACGTGATATTCATATTGAGGTACCGGGATCGGGTCCGAGATTCCGGTGGCGTGCGAGGTGTAGAAATAATTAACGCCCCCATTCGTAATGTCCAGCAGCGAACTACCAGAACGCTCCACGCAGGAGTTCGACCAGATGCCGCCATCAATCAAGGTCGTGTCATTATCACCGTTGATCCAGACCCCGTCCGCATTCGGGTGGCATTCCTTGCTCAGCGAGACGATTGCCGAGCCGTCGCCGGCGTTGATGCCCGGGTAAACGCGGGTCACCGAGGAAAGCGTGTTGGTCATGGGGTTGCCCGTGAACAGCTGGACAAAGGATGTCTGCGTGTCGCGGGTGAGCATGACAAAAACATCCACAAAATTTTCGGAATCGCTGCAAATAATGTGAACACCATTATTATTCCCCCCGGATCCAAGGGAGGTGTTTTTTGCAATGGTAAATCCGTTATTCGTTGCTTTACTGATGGCTTCGCTGTAACCGCTGCTGATATAAGCGCCCAGGTCGCCGCAGGTCCACTCTGCCGAAGTCATGTTCAATGTCTCGACACCGGAAGCCACTGCGCCGGCGCCCGACAAACTGATAGCATCTGCACCGCTCTGCAGGAAGCGGCGGTCAGCATAAATCATGCCGCCATCGATAGCCAGAGCTGCAGCGCCCAGCAGGCCAACAAAAACCAGCGCCAGCAGTACCAGAATTTGACCTTTTTCGGAGGATCTAATTGTTTTCATAGGTGCACGCTTTCAATTGCAACTGGGCCGAACAATGCGGTCTTTGATTTCAACATGCATCGAAATATCCGGGCCGGTGAAAGTTTCCAGGAACGGCATCGAAACAGGCGAACTATGGTCGATTGACACGATGACCTCATGTCCTTCACAGCCGTGAACCGGCAGCGCTGTGGATTTATCGCCTGCCCAGGCCGATTCGCAGCTGATGCCGTCAATCGTCACAATCGGATTGTAGGTGCCTGAGGGGGGCAGGTTATCTTCAATGCGGTTGAAGATTTCCGCGCAGTAGCTTGGGTACACGGCAGCGTACCCCGCGCCTTCCTGGGCGGCATCGCGCATCGACAGATATTCGTACATCATGCGGCCAAGGTCGATGATGCCTGACAGCAGGATCATCAGGAACATCAATATAAACGCCAGTTCCACGATGCTCTGGCCCTTTTCGGTTCTGGTAATCTTATTTCCGTTCATCTCCCGCTCCATGGCTAGTGAACCTCACAGGAGTTGCCGTAGGCGTCTTCCATGATCAGGGTGACGCCGGTAAATTTGGCATTGTTCAATGAGAAGGTGAATTCAAAAGTTGAAGACCCCGTGCCAATCACCCAATCAGGGATTTCAACAGTGGCAGGCGAGCTCATCAGCAGGTCGGTGATGGGATCATAAGGACTGTTGACGTAAAGCACCTCGTTCAACAGCGGATCAAGTTTTTGCCAGGTAACGATAATCTGCGTCAGGGTGTACTGCTCGCCGCTGTTGTTTGTGAAGGTGGCGTTAGAAGCGCTGTTAGTGTTGGCCGTCCAGGTGATGGTACCGTCACACACACCCGATGTAGTGGGTGTAACCGTGGGCGAAGCTGCGGCCTCTGTCGGCGTACTGGTCGGGCTGGAAGGTGTGCTGGTTCCGCCGCCGCCCCCGCCGCCAGCTGAAGTTGGAACGCCGGCATTGGGCACCGAGGTGGACGGCGGGGCCAGCGTCCAGCTCAGGTGGGCTTCCACCACAATCGTCCTGCGTGCCTGCGATGACATGGGAATATTCGGGATCAAGCCGGTAATCGACTCGTAGACCTTGGAGGCAGTCACCACCACCCGGTCACCGGCTTTGGCGCTGGCACAGTCCGCGCTGACCAGTTTCAACTCATCGTCATATACCTGGTACTGGCTGGAAACGACCAGGTCTCCGGCCAGGAAGCCAGCCCGTTCCGCCTCCGCCTCGATATTGGGCGTACACAGGTTGGCAGCCGCAGCGCCGTAACGCGCACCCTCGCGGGCGGCCGCATAGACCGAGATGTACGTGATAAACAAGCGGCCAAACTCGAAAATGCCCAAAACAACAATTAAAAAGATCGGGAAGGCAATGGCAAATTCGGCCATGGTCTGACCCTTGGTCTTCTTGCGGGGCCAATTCGAAAGCCTTTGGATGGTCATGGTGGTGCGCCTTTCTCTACAGTCCAAAACAAGGAACTCGTCCGTCCCTCCCCAAAGGGTTCCTTCGGCCTCGTTCCCGCAGCTAACAACGGATATACTTTATTCTAACCAATGGGGGT
>CAYPJS010000166.1:0-32905 GCA_964411135.1 uncultured Anaerolinea sp. | reverse complement strand
TATTCGCCCGTGCCGATTGAAATGGATAACTATTTTGTCAACCGGGAGTTAACGCCGCGAGACGAGGATGGTACTTACGACTATGAATCGCTGCATGCTCTGGATATTGCCCGCCTTGAACGCGACTTGATGGCATTAATATCCGGCAGTGAAGTGCAGCTGCCCCGTTACGATTTTCGTACAGGGAAGAGCGGTAACGGGGAAGTGGTGTCCATTCGCAAGGATCAATTGATCCTGCTTGAGGGAATCCACGGCTTGAACCCCCAACTGCTACCCAATGTACCCCAGCAGAATACCTTCCGTTTGTATGTTTCCTGTTTAACCCAACTCAACCTTGACCGTCATAACCGTATTTCCACAACGGATACCAGGCTGCTGCGTAGAATTGTGCGGGATCAACGCGAACGAGGGTACTCTGCGCTGGAAACGATTGGCCGTTGGGAGTCGGTTCGGCGCGGAGAAAAGCGTCACATTTTTCCATTCCAGGAAAATGCGGACGAAGTGTTCAATTCTGCGCTGGTGTATGAACTTTCGGCTTTACGCCAGCAGGTTGAGCCGCTGCTTAGGCAGGTTCCGTTTGGTACGGGGGAGTATATCGAAGCCAAGCGCCTGCTTACCTTCCTGGAATGGTTCTTACCGATTGACCTCAGCCTGATTCCGGACAATTCCATTGTGCGCGAATTCCTGGGAGAATCAATTTTGAAAGACTTTAAACTGTGGGGAAATAACTCCACGCACTAACAGGTGACAAAATCAAGGGCAGCGTAGCTGCCCTTGATTTTCTTTTTCTGTTTGTAAACCGGAATTATTTACACAGCTCTTCTTTGAGCATGTTGCCTAGGCGTTGAATCCCTTCAACGATCTTTTCCGGTTTGCAGTAAGAGAAGTTTAACCGCATGGTATTGTGGACGTCCTCTGCAGGATGGAAACTGAGTCCCGGGACATAAGCCACCTTGTTGCGTACCGCAGCGGGGAACATTTCAGCGGTATTACAGCTCTCCGGAACGCGAACCCACAGGAATAAACCGCCGAGGGGGTGCGTCCAGGTAACACCATCTGGCATGTATTCTTCGAGAGCATCCAGCATCACATCGCGGCGCTCACGATATACATCGCAGATGTGTTTGACGTGTTGATCGAGAAAGCCGCCGTGACCAACTTCATAAGCAACAACCTGGTTGAACGTTGCCGTATGCAGGTCGGTTCCCTGCTTCGCCAGGACCAATTTCGAAATAACTTCATCCGGCGCAATCACCCAGGCCAGGCGCAAACCAGGCGAGAGGATCTTCGAGAATGTGCTTAAGTAAATGACGTTGCCGGTATATTTTCCATTTTGGACGTGTAATTTTGCGTCCAGTACGTTGACACCCGGGATATGCTCGCCTTCGAACCGGAGTTGACCGTAAGGGTCATCTTCGACAATGGGTACGCCATAACGGTCTGCCATTTCAACCAATTTCACCCGGCGTTCGTAGGACATGGATACGCCCATTGGGTTTTGGAAATTCGGGAGAACGTAAATAAACTTTGGCCCGGTCCGCAACGCTTGCTCAATGTCCTCGGTCACCATGCCGTCATCATCCGTACGCACAGTGACATACTCTGCCCCGTATTGGTTCCAGGCCTGGAGCGCTCCAAGGTAGGTTGGAGATTCAACCAGCAGACGATCGCCATGGTTGATGAAGACCTTGCCTATAAGGTCGAGGGCTTGTTGTGATCCAGATGTGATCAAAATGTTATTCGGTTTGATCTCGACACCTGACCTGCTCGCATGCCGAGCAATCATTTCCCTCAAGGGTAAATACCCTTCTGTGGATCCATACTGTAGCGCGGTCGCGGATTGATTTGTGAGCACCCGGTTGCAAGCTTCACGGATTTCTTCAGTGGGGAAAACCTCCGGGGCAGGCAATCCGCCTGCGAAAGATATGATATCCGGATCTTCCACCAGCTTGAGAAGTTCACGGATAGCCGAAGCTTTCAAACGGTGTGTGCGCTGGGCGTAACGATGGTCCCAAGGGGTCTGCATTTTTATCTTGTCTCCTTTTCAAATTCTGTACAAAACAGGTTGAATCAGATTTTGGCCGAAAATTATGTAGACTTGTTTATCGAAACTCCATTCTTAAATAGTTTTTTCAGATGACGGATTCATTAACCCGAAGAAAAAAATAAGGTGTGCTGAATTGTTCAACACACCTTATTCTGCTTATTTAGGGAACCGGCTAATAATAACCGCTGCGGTTGGAAGGGTAATCCGATCACCGATAATCAGCTCCCCAGGGACTTTGCCGATGGATTTGGGTGCACCCTGGTAAATGTAGATCGGTGTGCCTTCCTCTGATACTTTTTCCTCCACCAGGCCTTGACCTGTAAGGTAACCTTCAGAATCGATGGCACAGCTGGTTACGACGCCAATTGTCTTTCCCTTGCGGTCGATAATCGGGTCGTTATGGTGCGCCATGCGAACACCCTTCTCGGTAAAGCGGAAGCGGATTACGATTTTATTACGGGCGGCTTCCCGTGCCAGATACGCGGTGCGACCTATGAACCAGGGTTTATAGGTTTTGACGAAGCTTCCAAAATTAGCTTCTGCAACGCCAAGGTTGAGGTCACCGCCCATCTCATGACCGTACAGCGGCAGGCCAGCTTCAGTCCTCAATGAGTCGCGCGCCCCGAGACCGCAGGGTTTCATGCCAAGGGGTTCGCCAGCTTTCATCAAAGCATCCCAGAGTTCCACCGCCTTGTCGGGATGGACAAATAATTCGAACGCCATCTTCTCGCCCGTATAACCCGTGCGGGAAACGACAAGGTCGATACCGCCAACAACTGCTTCGCATAAGTTTGTGCGTTTGAGTGCCATGATCCTGCGCCGGTCTGCTGCGCTCACGCCCAGCGCCAACAATATCTCGCGTGATTTTGGTCCTTGCAGGGCAATGTCGACGCGCATATCTGCACCGGCTTTAGGATCGCGCAGGTTTCGGAAAATGACGTTTCGGCCGAAGGCACGGGCGTTAGGGTGGTCATTATCCACGCAAACCATGCCGTGGTGAACGGCAGTCAACCAGGCCCAATCCTTGTCATCATTGGCCGCATTCACCACGACCAGATACTTTTCGTGACCGCGACGGTAAACCAGCAGGTCATCCACCACATCTGCGTCTGGGGTAAGGAAGTGCGTGTAGCAGGACTCGCCGACCTCAAGTGCCGCGATATCATTACCGCAGACACTGTCCAGGAAGACAGCCGCATCCGGTCCTTCTGCCTGGTAAACTCCCATGTGTGCTACATCGAATAAGCCCGCAGCCTGACGGCATGCCAGGTGTTCATCGACAACCGAAGTGTACCAGACTGGCATTTCCCAGCCAGCAAAGGGGATGATTTTTGCCCCCAGGGCTTTATGTGAATCGTATAAAGGTGTGCGGCGCAGGGTTTCAGGTTCCTTATCGTCCCAGGTGAACTTTGGTAATGCCACGCCGCTTTTAGCAGCCGCTCCAACCACAAATGGCTTTTGGGTCACTTCTCCATTTCCCTCAGCGGTGGTCACCGGTGCCAGGGTCGATTCGGTCACATAGATGGGTCCGGGGGTTCGGCGAAGAAGATCCGTATCGAAATGGACATAGCCGTCGGACATTTCCCGCAGCCAGGTGGCAGCCAGGGCTGCTTTGACTGAAGGTACGCTAAATTGGAATTGATATGGCGTAATACAGGTGATGACGCCTTCGACCACTCCTTTGGGTGTGGTTAACAACGTTTTTTGGCTCTCGCCTGCCTTAAGCAGTTCGACATCGCTGGTGAAAACTGTGTTTACGAACGTACGAATGCCGTGACCATTCAAATCGTATGCCGCCCAACCATCTTTCGCGGCTGGCTGATCGTCAATAAAGAAGTAATGCGGGTACCCGGATCGGTGGGTAGCATCACCGTCATATCCTGCTGCCTCTGCCAGTTTGCGGGTGCGAAGCTTGGCGTCTTCGAGTACCTCGAAATTAACTTTTGCTCGGATTGCATCTCCCTTGCGGGTTTCAAGAGCATACGGCGTAATGGCGTGAAGCACATCCGCAATGATATCCCCCACTTCTACCATTTCCTTCTCACCCATCCCTCGTTGAGTCATCCACGGGGTGCCGTAGCGAATCCCAGAGGCTGCCATGGCAGTTTTATCACCCGGAATTGTGTTGCGATTAAGCACAATGCCCGCAATATCTAGGATACGGGCGGCCATATCGCCGGAGAGTGGAGTGCCATCCGGGCCGACAATCGATTTGCAATCGACATTTCCCAGATGCGTGTTTGTGCCACCGAAGGAGATCCTTAAGCCGCGTTCTGCCATTCGGTTGGTGAGGGTTGCGCAATTGGTGATTATCTGCTGCTGCAGTTTGCGGAAGGACTCTGTCTTCGCAATCTTGAGAGTTGTCGCCAGGGCGGTAATCGCGTGCATATGCGGTCCGCCTTGTTCCCCCGGGAAAACAGCACGGTCCAATTTCCGTCCCAACGCTGCATCGGTCGTCATTACGACTGCCCCGCGCGGTCCGAGCAGTGTTTTGTGTGTTGTAAAAGTAATTACATGGGCATAACCCACCGGGGACGGAACGGCTCCGCCAGCAATTAAACCTGCAATGTGAGACACGTCCGCCAGGAACGTTGCGCCGACCTTATCGGCGATGGCGCGGAACTGGGCCCAGTCTGGTACAAACGGATAGGACGAATAACCGGCAATAATGATTTTCGGTTTGTGCTCAAGTGCCAGGGCTTCGACCTGGGCATAATCTATCTGCTCGGTTGTTGGATCAACCGTGTAATGAATGACGTTAAAGAGCTTACCCGAGCGGTTCACGGAAGAACCATGCGTGAGATGCCCGCCGTGCAGCAGGTTCATGCCCATGACCGTATCCCCGGGGTTCACAAGCGCTGTATACACCGCATTATTGGCGGGCGCACCGGAGAGAGGTTGTACATTTACAAAAATCTGGTCAGCGGAAAATTTCTCGGTAGCGAAAACCTCAGCGCAGCGTCGACGTGCCAGGGCCTCGACCGTATCGGCGTACTCCACCCCTTTGTAATAGCGAGGATCGGCATAGCGCCTGTAATAGGTAAGCCGGGCGTTGTAATCCAGGATCTCTCCCTCGTTCATAAACCGGGTTTCTTCGTCCGGATATCCTTCAGCGTACAGGTTTTGGAAAACTGACCCTAATGCTTCACGTACCGAAGCGGGTGCAGTGCTCTCACTGGGTATGAGGATTAATTTTCGGTACTGCCGTTCTGCTTCCAGGCGAACCAGTTCAAAAACCTCCGGATCGACGTCCGCCAACGAACCTCGGGTCAGGAAATCAGTCATGTGCTTTCTCCTTTTACCTTTTCAGAGTAGTGGGAATGCATGTTTAAGGCGCACAAAAACTTGGAATTGGCAAACCAATCCCACTTCTATTGTATTCAGCCTGGATATCGGGGTCAAGTTATATTCATCCCGCGATTAAGCAGGGATGGATTTGAAATTACTCAAAACCTCTTTTTCGATCCAGGTCACGAAAAGGTTGAAAACCTGATCCTTTTCCGGACTATTATGCAGTTCGTGGTAACCGCCAGCGAACTCCTTGTAGGTTACTAACCCGTCACAGTTTTCAACAAAATTCCTGGTGCCGGTTACATTAGAAAGCCGGTCTTTTTCGCCGTGTACCAGGAGAAGTTTATTTTTTACGGCTGCACCATTTTCCCGGATCCATTGACCGGACTTCAAGATATCGATCCCAAGCCGGGCCGAAACATATGGATGGACGAGGGGGTCGCTCAAATAGTTGTCAATGACCGATTGATCTGTCGAGAGACCGCTTACATCCAAACTATTGGTCATCGAGAAGGAAGGCCAAACTGCATACATAACTTTTCCCACCAACAGTTTGAAAGGGGGCACCCGGGTGACTTCCAGACCTGGCGATGTTGCAATTACTCCGGCAACTTCCAAAGAATGTTTCATGGAGTGATACAGGACAATGTTGCCGCCAAGACTATGCCCATAAAGGATGACAGGCAAATTTGGATTAAGTCTGGTGGCTTCCTGGATCATCCAATCTATTACACCGCAATAATCATCGTAACTATCGACATGGCCACGCTTACCGCCGGACTTTCCATGCCCAATCAGATCCGCCCCGATCATGGCAAAATTATTGTCCGTGAACATTTTGGCCACATGCTCATAGCGGCCGATGTGTTCGCCAATCCCGTGTACGAGTACGATCACACCTTTTGCCGGCCCGTCCGGCTGCCACAGGTTCCCGAAAATCGGAACATTTTTCGGTGTCTTCCATGAGATTTCAGTTTTTTGCATAAGCCTCCTCTGAGATAGGTGAAGTGGATATTCTAGAATAGCAATCTGGTTTGTGTCAAGAACTTAAGTATTAAATCCGTATGTTATGAGTAAATTCACATTGAAGACAGTTAATACTCGGTATAATGGGAACTGAGGTGGATTGGGAATGCGGGGAGCCATACTCCAAAGGAGCAACCAGTTGATGTTTATTGGGTTAATTATTGGTGAAAATACCTGGCAGGGTCTTGACCTTGGATGAATTATCTGACGACGACGCCATCATCCTTGCCGGTCAAGGTGATACAGATGCCTTCAGTATTTTGTACCAACGTTATGTAAAACGGATATACAACTATATTTTCTATCGTACCGGCAGCCAGCACGATGCTGAGGATTTAACCGAGCGAGTGTTCTTCCGTGCGATGAACCACATTCACAATTACCATAACCGGGGGTTACCGTTCACAGCATGGTTGTACCGGATTGCACACAATCTGGTGGCAAACTGGCATCGAGACAGCCATCGACGGCGGGAGGTCCCACTAGAAGACCACACCCACACGATCAGGCATGGCGAGCAGCCTGAGAGTGCGCTGGTCCGAAACCAGGAAATCGAAAGTTTGTTGGATGCCATGCACAAACTTCCAGAAGAACGCCAAAATTTGATCATCCTAAAATTTGTCGAACATATGTCGAATGAAGAAATTGCCCGAATTATGGGGCGCAGTGAAGGTGCAATTAAGAGCCTGTACCATCGAACCCTTCTTTCCCTGCGTGATGAACTCGGAAAGCAAATCAGGGGAGAATAAGCTATGTTAAAGATTGTCGCGGATGGTTCTGCTGATATGCCCGCAGGTTGGGAAGAACGTTACGGGATCAATATTCTTCCACTTGAAATTCAGGTGGGGGAAGATTTATTTTTGCAGGGGAGGGATATCACCTCAGACAATTTTTACGATATTGTTCTCAAGAGACAAAAGCCTCCAAAAACCAGTTTGCCTTCTCCCTATCAAGTGAAGGAATTTTATAAACGGATCGCAGTCAGAGGGGATCAAATTCTTTCAATACACGTGGGAAGTAAACTTTCTGGGACTCTTAATATCATCCAACAGGCTGCACGGGAATTAACCGGGGAACTTGATGTATTTCCATTTGATTCTGGGGCAGGGTCGGCTGCGATCGGATTTATGTGCCGTGAAGCCAGGGCACTGAATAATGAAGGCTGGTCGATCAGTTCGATTATCAATCATCTTTCGTCTTTGCGTGATCGGTTGACCATTGTATTCACCGTTGAAAATTTGGAGTTTGTTCGTTTGAGCGGTCGCATCAACGCCTTACAATCGGGTCTGGCATCGCTATTAAAAATTAATCCAATCATTAAGCTGAAGGACGGCTTGTTATTCATGGCTCAGCGGGTCAGGACACGGCAGAAGGCAATTGAGCAAATTGTGGATGAAATCAAATCCCGTGTAGGCGATACAAAATCGCATCTGGCAATTGTCCACGCTGCATGTCCAGAAACCGCTCAAAAAGTTGCAGAAATGGTGGGGGCCTTAATTCCCACGCACGGTGATATTGTCGTAACGGAATTGTCCATACCAGTAGCAGCACATTTAGGCCCGGGTACTATCGGAATTGTGGCGTATCCGGCGTTAAAGGGGAAAAACTAATATGCAAATGGAAATAACGCAACTCAACAGTCTCGAGCGAGATCTTTTAGAGTCTCTGCGGCCAATCGATCCCGACCCTGATTTTATTAGTACGTTGAGTCGCAGACTGGTAAGACCCGATCGGACGATCTTGGGTCGATCAAATTCACCCCGGAAAATCTGGGCTGTATTAGGGCTGGGGTTAATTGTCGGGATTTTGACCCTTTTGCTTCTCACCGGCCGCGAAAAAGATTAAACCATTTTACGTTTCCTGCATATATTCGAATAATTTCGCCCTCAACGCATCATTCGATGGTTCTACCATGATCGAGCCATCTGGAAAAATGATTGTGGGGACTGAGCGATTGCCTTTGTTGATTTCCTCAACTATTTTCCTGGCTTCTTTTGTTTTATCGATGTCAATCCAGGTGTAAGCGATATTTAACTCATCTAAAATTTTCCGGGCACGCCGTGAGTCAAAGCACCAGGTGGTGCCGTAGACGATGATTTGATGATCCTCAACGGTCATACTCATTCTCCATAAATATTTTCTGATACCCAGGCAGTCAGCTGGCGGGCGTCTTCTAATAGATCAATTTTGGCCGGGATAGAATAATCGGGATTGACCCTGATTAATAGCCTGGAAGTAATTTCCTTCATGTGTTTTGGGGTGGATTCCATCTGCATGAAACGATTTAACAAAGCGAAGGCACTAGGGTCAGAAAATGCAATCCCTATAGCCCTGAAGTATGCCCGTACCGCAATACCGGCTGCCCTGCGGGCGCAAACGCGTGCCTTACCTTCATTGCCAGTCAAACGGGCATTTTCAGCGCAGAACAGCTCCTGTTCGATGGCATTTTGTGTAGTCGCATCAAACATTTTTACCCTTAGATGGTTCTTCGGCGGATGACGGTTAATGGCAGCAAATGCTAATTATTACTGACCCCTGAAATGGATTCAGGGGTCAGTAAAATGCGGTTATTTATTTCCAGCCGCTGGTCCGGTGACGATTTGAAATCGGAATAAAAAAGGCGTGATCTTTATGCCCATCCCTGTTTTTTAACAAAATCTGTGATGACCGGAATGGTAATATATTCGCCTTTGTTGGCTTTGATCGCGTATAGGACAACAATGATTAACCAGATAAACGGCCAGATGCAGCTTACGATGGGAATAAATGCCAGAATTGTGCCGATGATCGCCAGCGCAATACCCAGGATCAAGGCCTGGAAGTAATGAGCTTTCAAGAATGGTCGATTTTTCTTATCTTCCATGAGGAGAATGATAACTGGGATCAGCGGGGTAAGTAAGTAGGACAGCATTGCCCATAATCGATCGTCGCTGGTTACTTCAGGTCCTGCGGTAGGGGTTTCGAAGTCTGACATGGGTTTTCTCCTTTGAGTTAGGTTTGGGGATAGGGTTATTGTATAGCATTTATAGTTCAATTGCTACTGAAAATAACAAGATTGTTTGTAAACTAACTTCATATTTCTTCCCCATTTAAAAATAGCTCCCCAAGAATATAAGGAAACCAGCGTTTGTGTTAAAATTCTCGCATGATTGATGTTCGCACAGTTTTTATGGGGTCTCCAGATTTTGCGCTGACCGTTTTGAAATCTCTTTTAAATCAAGTCAATTTGGTTGGGGTCGTAACCCAACCCGACCGTCCTGCAGGACGCGGTAAAACCCTCAAACCCCCGCCAGTGAAAGTGTTTGCGGATTCGCTTGGAATTCCCTGTATTCAACCCGAGCGGCTGCGCAGACCGGAATCGTTCGCTGAATTGGAGAAAATGCAGCCAGAGTTGATTATTGTGGCGGCTTATGGGCAGATCCTGCGTCAAAATGTACTGGATTTGCCTGGTTTCGGCTGTATCAACGTTCACGCATCACTGTTACCCCGCTGGCGCGGGGCGGCTCCGATACAGGCAGCAATCATCCATGGCGATACTCAAACTGGCATAACCATTATGAAAATGGACTCCGGGGTGGATACCGGCCCGATTTATTCGCAGCGAGTAATCGATATTCTCCCGGAAGATGATTCCGTCAGCCTGGCTGCGCGCCTTGCTCTAACCGGCGGGGACCTTTTATTGGACTCATTGCCTGCGATCCTGGATGGCAGTCTGGCACCCAAACCCCAGCCTGAATCTGGATCCACGTATGCGCCAATTATAAAAAAAGAAGATGGTCTGCTTGATTTTTCGATGCCTGCAGCCGATTTGGTTCGACGGGTGAGGGCGTATAATCCCTGGCCCGGTGCTTTCTTATTATTCAACGACCAACCGATGAAGGTTTTGACAGCAGACAACGTTCCGGAACCTTCTCTTTCACAAGGTGAACGGGGAATTATCCATGGTTACCCGTCGATTGGTACAGCCAGGGATGCGCTGGTCTTATTAGAGGTACAGCCGCCCGGGAAGAAACCGATGTCCGGCAAAGTCTTTCTGAACGGTGCTCGAAATTGGGCAACGTTGCCTGCCAGGAGCGGTTGACTGGACCATGAGCGAATTAAAAACCTTAATTTTGGGAACCGGCGCTATTGGAACCTATATTGGAGCCAGCCTGGTATTAAGCGGGCAGCCAGTGGTTTTCCTTGAACGCCCGGATACTGCCGGGTTCATCCGGGCAAACGGCCTGAAATTAGTAAAAAATGGACAGACCTCCGAGGTCGAATCCCCTGCGGTTGTGGATAATTTGTCAGATGCTTTATCCGAGGGACCATTTGATGCCGCGGTCGTGGCGGTTAAATCCTTTGACACAGAATCCTTACGGGATGTATTAATTCCTTACCGGGTAAAACTACCGCCGATCCTATGCATGCAGAATGGGGTTGAAAATGAAGAACTACTGGCGGAAGGGCTTGGCGGGGATAAAGTGATTGCTGGAACTCTCACCAGCGCAGTAGGAAAACCTGCAGTCGGGACCGCAGTATTGGAGCGGTTGCGTGGGATCGGCGTGGCAGACGGCAACGACGCCAGCCAAAAAATCGTAGATGGTTTCAATAAAGCTGGCCTGGAGGCGCAGCTGTATGCAAACCCGGGAAGCATGAAATGGTCAAAACTGCTGACGAATTTGCTGGCCAATGCTTCTTCGGCAATTCTTGATATGACACCGGCTGAAATATACCTGCATCCAGGTTTATACCGATTGGAAGCCAGGCAGATTCAGGAAGCGGTGGAAGTGATGCGCCGTTTGGGACACCAGGTAGTCGACCTGCCCGGTACCCCGGTCCGGATGCTGGCCTTATTAATGCAATTTGTGCCGGCAGGAATTGGCCAAAGGATTGCCTATCGCATTCTTGGAAAAGGCCGGGGCAGCAAGATGCCGTCATTTCATATTGATTTGTACGCCGGGCATAAAAAGTCAGAGGTTGGTTACCTGAACGGGGCAGTAGTAAAGTTTGGTGAAATGGTTGGGGTAAAGACGCCGGTAAACCGGCTCCTGACTGAAACGTTGCTGGCGCTGGTAGAAGAAAGCAAACCCCGAGATACCTACCGGCGACAACCTGAGAAATTATTGTCACATTTGACCGGTTTATAAACTTCGCATAGGCAAAAGGATTCATTGATGAGTATCCCCGAATGGGTTTATACCAGCATTTTTTACCAGATCTTCCCGGATCGTTTTGCCAATGGTGATCCAACCAATGATCCTCCGAACAGACAGCCATGGGGTACACTACCTGATTCGGTTCATTTTCAAGGTGGAGACCTACTTGGTATCCAACACAAATTGGATTATCTGGTCGAACTCGGTGTCAATGCCATATACCTGAATCCTATCTTTCAATCTCCCTCGACGCACCGCTATAACACAGTTGATTATTATCAGATCGATCCTAAGTTGGGCGGGATGAGAGCTTTCAAGGATTTTGTGGCCGCCGCCCATGATAAAGGAATGCGGGTCATTCTTGATGGTGTATTTAATCACTGCGCGCGGGGATTCTTTGCTTTCAACGATATCCTGGAAAACGAGTCGGTCTCACCCTACCTGGACTGGTTTCACATACAGCGCTTTCCGTTGATGGCTTATACACCAGGAAAAGCCACCAACTACAGCGCCTGGTGGGGATATAAAAGCCTGCCAAAATTCAATACAAACCACCCTCCAGTGCGGAAATTTATATTCGATGTGGCAAAATATTGGATCGACCAGGGAATCGATGGCTGGCGGCTGGATGTGCCAAATGAGATCAATGATGACGGTTTCTGGGCTGAATACCGTCAGGTAGTTCGGTCTGCAAATCCTGATGCTTATTTGGTTGGCGAGATTTGGGATATCGATCCACGCTGGGCGAACGACAGTCATTTTGACGGATTGATGAATTACCCCGTGCGAAAAGCAATCCTTGCCTTATTGACCGACGATCGCGGATCTGCCGGTTTTATTGAAGACATCCAGAAAACTATAAACGCCTACAGCTTTGAAAATGTCCTGGCCATGTATTCCCTGCTTGGGTCACATGATGTGGAGCGGATTAAAACCTTGTTGGGCGGGTCAACGCTAAAAACCTGTCTGGCAAATACGCTTCTATTTGGTTTACCCGGGGTCCCTGGGATTTACTATGGGGATGAAATCGGGGTTGAAGGCGGACGCGATCCCGATTGCCGGCGGGCATTCCCCTGGGATGAACAACGATGGGATCAAGCCTTGCTTGGGCATATCAAGAAGCTGACCCAGATCCGCATGGCTTATCCGGCACTGCAGCGAGGACAAATTGAATGGTTCGACCATGGCAAGGGACAGGGTGGTCTCGCCTGGCTGCGAACGTCACCAGATCAACAGCCCATCCTGGTGGTCGCCAACCCGACTAACCAGGAGAAAAGTATTCAAATTTCCTTCGAGGGATTCCCTGGAATGGACAGCATCCTGCCCAATTTGCTGGACGATGCGATAAGCGCCCATTTTTCGGGGCATGAGCTAAGGGTTAATTTGCCCGCCTGGGGTGGAGGGATGTTCGTAATCCCCGGTTAATTTCCAGCACCCCAGCCAATTTCCTCCGCAGCAATAAACAGGTCGGTGGCAGAAATGATTCCAACCATTTCTCCGGTGTCATCAATTACCGGCATATGGTGGATTTTTTTGGATTGCATTTCGACCGAGCACATTTTTAGAGTCCAATCGGGCTTGGCGGTCGTCACCGGGACAGTCATAATGTCCCGAACGCGCGTTTCAGCCGGGTTTCGGTCTTCTGCGATAATTTTGTCGCGGATATCCGTGGTGGTGAGGATGCCATACCGCAGCTGGGTTGGCTCTTTGATAACCACTACCAGACTGTGAATACGCCTGCGGCGCATTAGCGTAAGTGCGTAAGTGACGCTGCTGTCCGGATCGATGATTGTTACCGGGCTGCTCATCCAATCTTTTACCAGGTGGTGCATGGTTTCCTCCCCAAAAATAGATCAGGTGTGATGAAATAATCTACAGGTTATTCAGCTCGATATAGACCGCATCCGTTTTGGCTGCCATAATGAAATCGTTGCGATGGAGTCCATGGATAATGTGCGTCCACCAGCTGACGGTCACCCGGCCCCATTCGGTTAAGATGGCAGGATGGTGCCCTTGGACTTCAGCAAGTTGGCCTACCCGGTCGGTAAACCGCAAGGCGGATGAAAAATTTACAAACTTAAATTGACGCGTTAGCACAGGACCGGCATCTCGATTGACCAGGTCCCAACCGGGAATTTGCTTGAGGAGAAGCCGAACTTCCTCAGAAGGTAAGGGGCGGGTCTGTTTATTGAGTTGAACACAGGTTTCATTTGCGAGGAGTTCTGTCGGCATCCAATGGGTTCCTTATTGAAATAATTATAACAAATAGGACCTGAATAGTATTAAAACTAAATTCAAGAAAGGGGCAATTTCCGATTTTCCGGAAATCAGGCTTTTTGAATTTGCTATTAAACAGAATTTTCAGTTTCTCCGGGTGTCCCCAGCGCGATGATTAATCTATTGACCTGAAAATCAGATTCTTCCTCAGCGGCAAGCATCTGCATGGCAATTTCATAACTTCCTAGAATTGTTTCCAGGAAGTGGGCCAGGGTGAATTGCGGGTTGGCAGAAGCTTCCATTACTGAAACCGTGACCATCCACCACACCAATTCCTGGAAGGCTTCATGACTGAACCATAAGATATCCTGGTAGCGGTTAACCCCCAGAAAACGCTGGATTTCAGGATCTGATAACCAATTCTGCATAATTTGCTGCACCGATAAGACGCCGGTCCGTTCATACCAGCGCTGCTTCCCGATCAATAGTCTGAGAAGAACGGGCAGTTTCCAAACTTCAGAAGGACTAACCCCCATTTGCTGAGCTACATCTACCAGGCTGCGGGTGATCTGCCATTCTTCGATCCAGCTTAGGCTCTGATTTTCGTAATCCTCAGTTCCGGCGAGTTTTCCAATGTCATGCAGGAACAGCCCGGTCAACAGCAGCACCCACCGATCCATTCGGTCTGCAAGGCCGCCCTGGATGTACTTCAATGCCTGTGCGTAAGCACCTCGCACCGGCATAGGGAACAAGGAATCGGGTGCTGGAATTGCCAAAAGCAATTCCATTTGCCGCCGCAAGCCGCGAGCTAATTCTTCCCGATTTTGATTGGCACCTGTTTTTTGGGTAATGCCATTGACCAGCGCAGTCATTTTCTCAGCTGCTTCGTCTAACAAATGGACGGGCAGCTTTTGGGTCTGACTCGTGAGCCGATTGGCCAGCAGGTAATCCAGGTAACCTTTATTTGCGATTTCATTAAATGGCCGCGAAATAGGTGCCATCAAAATTTCAGTTAGTGCCTCGTCTATATTTGGGACGCCGCGTCCATTCAGCGTATCGCAAATTGAGCGGTAAAAATTCTGATTATCGTCCTCAACAATTCTAAATTCGGAATAAACATGGGCTTGATAACCTGCCAATTGCAGGTGCAATCCATTTTCGGCAATTTCCTGGGACGGTCGGATAAATTCTAGCCCGGTTAAAACATCACGGAACCGGATGAATTTTCGGTCGCCACTGGAAAGAAGAAGTCCTTCGATTAGCGTGGTTTGTTTCAGTGTTTGCCCGCCGCTATCGCGGGTTTTGTAAGCCGCAGACCATTTTACCCAGCCATCAGTAGATTTTATGTTGTTGTTATATACCACCAATGCACTTTGATCCCCCAGGCGGTTTGAGTATGCGTAAACCTCCTCGTTTACCCAACCTTCGGTTGTAAAGAAATCAAATAACAAGAAATTCTCGACGCCAGCGAAAATTGCCCGCCTGTGCAGAAGCGGGAAGATTTCCCTTTCGTGGCGGGAAACAAGGTTATTGTCTACCTGTTCATCCCAGTAGGCGCGCCGGAACTCCATGCCGTACTTTTCTGCAAAGCCCTCAACCTGTCCATGACCGAACATCGGCAATCCTGGCAGGGTGCTCATCAGCACACATACCCCAAAATATTTGTCACCTTTGCCAAATTGGTCGATGGCGGTGCGCTCATCGGGATTGTTCATGAAATTGACGTACCGTTTCAGAATTTCCGGCTCGAACTCCAATGTGTTTTTTATCAATTTCCGATAATTGGCATTTTCCTCATTGCGTAACATGTTCATGAAAGCGCTGTTATACACGCGATGCATACCGAGAGTGCGCACAAAGTAGCCTTCCATCAACCAGAACGCCTCTGCCAGAAGCAAAGTGTCCGGCACTTCTCTGGCAACCCGGTCAACGACATCGCGCCAAAATTCTGCTGGAAAAGCACGTTCAAATTCTTCCCGGGATAATGAAAAATCAGAGCGCGACGGTATTGCCCCTCCGGTGCCTGGTTCTGGGAACCACAGCCGCTGGAAATGGCGTTTGGCAAGGGTCATAGCTGCGTCGAAGCGGATAATTGGAAAGCGGCGCGCGACATCCAGGATGGTCTGGATTACCTTTTCCCGAACCTCCGGGTTCAAGTAGTTTAGTTGCGCTGTGTCATTCCACGGCATGGTGGTGCCGTCATTGCCGTGGTAAATGTACTTCTCGCTTCCCGAGGAATTGTCGCGGCGTTTAAATACGACAGCAGCATCGGTGCGTGAATAGTAATGATCCTCAAGGTAAATGCCAATCCGTCCATCGGTGGACAGGTTAGGTCCATTGAAGTTGTAGGAGGGAAATGGCGGGTAATCCAACCCGATAAACCATTCAGGATGTTCCACCAGCCAGGGAGAATCAATTCCCATGTGATTCGGGACCATGTCGCTTGCCAGTCGAATGCCAAAGCGCCAGGCTTTCTCGCGCAGGGTATTGCAGGCGGCTTCACCGCCCAGATCATCGGCTATTTGGTAATCGAACAGGGAATATGCAGAGGCAATGGCTTCCGGGTTGCCGCATAATTGCTTGATTCGTGCCGAGGCTTTGCTGCGTTCCCATAGGCCGATAAGCCAAAGACCGGTAAACCCATGGGTTGCCAACTGCTGGAGTTCTTCATCTGGAACCTGATCCAGATGGGCAATCGGTTTTTGATATTTTTTGCTAAGCTGGTCGAGCCATACGTATGCATTTTTTGCTAACAGCACCAATCTTGGCATCCATTCGCGGTCCTGGCTGAAGGCTTCAACTTCCCCATCGATTCCAGGCGTGCCTTTTTCATAGACCGGAATGACCATTGGCCCGGGGCCAAAAAATGCAATTTTTTCTTCTTCTTTGATCAGGTCAAGGCTGCCTAACAGCCGATAAAGATGATGTCCAATGTATTCAGACCAGCGCTGTCTAATAAATTCCAATTGATCTGTCAGCGAATACGGATGGGCCAGCGCTGGTGCTCGAAGAACGTCAATCAGATTTTGAGATTCAGGTCCGAATGCCGGTTGCGTACTGAAAAATGAGTAGAGTTGTACAAAAATCTTTGAGTAAGTTGTTTCCTGGTCAAGCCGTTCATCGTCGAATAACTCTAGGTAAGGTTCGAGGGCGGGGTTTTTATTCGAAACCCAGAGCATGATCATCTCTTCAAGGATAATCGACCGGTTGGACTTGCCGTTGGTTTCTTGACTCAGATAATCAAGGGCTTCTATTTCTCGGTTATACACCGGGATTGGAGGAAACTCTTGTACAAAAGCCAGCAGTGCGGTATTAACTGCACCAGGAGATAAATTATCCTCCAACCAGTTCAACGCCAGGTCCATGACGTTTGGAACGATCTCTTCACGGTATTTCGCCACCACTAAATGCAGAATTTCATCCAGCAGCCCCATGGCATTTATCTGTCCGGCCTTAACCGCTTGCTCGGGAAAATTTACCAGATCGCGCTTCTGGTTCATTTTTTCAGCAAACATCCTGGCTGCGTGGAAGTTTGCAAAAATCACGTTGCCATTATACGAAAATAGCGATTGGTCAAAACTATACCGATCGCGCGAGAGCCGGCTGACATGGAATTCGTACATTTTCCCTCCGCTACCCGTTGATGGTTACCGCTGCCCCTGGTTGACTAAATTATAGTGTTTATTGGCTGCAACTGTCGATTGTACAGTGCACAGAAAACAAAGAGAAATAATTCACATATCAAATAGGTCACGGACGGCGAGGAAAGGCTGATCCAATCCATCCAGGCTGACATCCTTGATAAGGAGGTTCTGATTGATCATGGATGTTAAGGCCCTGGTCAGGTCCTCAAGGCGCCATGCAAATAGTTTTTGGGCTTCACGCTGAGTTGCAGCTCCAACCGACGCAAAATAAGCCGTAAGCAGGTGCTGCCGGGCAGCAGGCTCGGGGATTGGCCCGGATTTTTCGACCAGATCTGGATAGTAGCGGTGGGTCAAATCATAGATAAATGCATATCGCCAGGCACCGGCTTCGGCAATGCCAGTCGGAAGTACCTTGAACTCTGATTGAAGCGCATCGAGGGCACGGTTAAAGCGGGATGTGCTTTCCACACTTGACAGGTGGGCTGCTTTCCTGAGAGAGATTGAATCGAGAGGCCCTTCTTTGAGCAGGGCTTCATAAACCAGCTTGCTTTCCTGGGTCAGCAATCCCTGTTCGTACTGTAAGAGGTAATCCTGGTCTGGATCGCCGTAGTTGGGTGAAAGCGCATAAAAATAAGGCAATGCCTCGTAAGAAACAAATGTATTGCGTCTGCGCAGCAGCCGGGCATAATACCAGACCCGTTTGTCAATCAACTCGTCTTTCCATCTCCATGTTATGTGACCCGGATCGTCATGTTCATCTGGTACAGGGCGGTCACCGGCTGTCGCTGCCCAAAGGCTTGGCATGACGACATCGCGTATTGGCCAGAAGAAAACAAACTGCCGGTGATTTACAAAGGAAATGGCATCTTCCTTCGAACGCAGCCGCATTGCCGGATCGAGATTGAATGTATTTCGCCGGTAGCTCAGTAAGGTTTCATGGGACAGTGACCGCATAACGCGTAGCTCCTGGCAAGAATTTTACTGCACATTTATTCTATTATTGAACAAAATCAGGGCGGTCCATGGGCCGCCCTGATGATTATTTAATTATTCAACTAATTCAATCGCCCAAGGATGTGCGTAATGATATTCGAACCGCTTCCGCCGATATTTTGTGCCATACCGATGCGGGCATTTTCAACCTGAGTTCCAATTGCTTCACCGCGCAATTGCTGGGTGACTTCGACAAGCTGATAAATGCCGGTCGCACCGACGGGGTGACCGCGGGCTTTCAAACCGCCGCGCGTGCATACCGGAATCCTGCCGCCAATCCCAATTTCTCCCTCCAGGCCTAAACGTGGTCCCTGACCCGGTTTGGCAAAGCCGCAAGCCTCTAACGAAAGGGCAGCCATGATCGTGAAGGCATCATGCAGTTCGAAGAAATCGATATCGGCTGGTGATAGACCGGCTTGAGCGTAAGCCTGCAGAGATGATTTTTCAGCGGCACTCAACCAAAGCGGTTGTTTACGAGCATGCACCGCGATTGTATCGGTGGCGGCCCCAGAGCCCAACACTTTTACCGGTTTATGCTGCTGGTACTTCTCCAGAGCTTCAACTGGAACAATCACCATGGCGGCAGCACCGTCGCCGATTGACGAAGAATCCATCAGGTTTATCGGCGGGCAGATCATGGGCGCCTTCAAATAGTCAGTTTCAGAAATGGTTTTGCTGAGCCGGGCAATCGGGTTATGCGAAGCATTCGCATGGCTGTTGATCGAAAAAGGAGCGAAATGTTTGTGTTCCCAGCCGTACTCATGCATATAGCGTTGCATGATCAAAGCGTTCAATGCGATAAAGGAGACCCCCTGACTGCCTTCCCAATCAGCATCGGCGGCGGTTGCCAACTGGGCCGTGATTTCAGAACCGGGTGAATCGGTCATCTTTTCGACGCCTACCACCAGCCCCACTTCCATTATGCCAGATCCTACGGCCATCAATCCAGCCCGGAAGGCCGCCGCTCCAGAGCTGCAGGCAGATTCGATGTGCATGGCGTTCGCGAAACGCACTCCGATCCAATCCGCAACATGGGCTCCAAGCTGCTGCTGGCGGTTTGCTGAACCTGACATCATGTTTCCAACAAATACGCCGTCCACGCCGTTAACACCGGCGTCCTGCATGGCTGATAAGGCTGCTTCGCCAGCCAAATCACGCAGGGATTTGTCCCAATGTTCATCAATCGTTGTTTGACCTATTCCAATGATGGCTACTTCGCGCATGGTTTCCTCTTCAAGGGAATGTTCATCCGTTATTATAGCCAGTAAAGCTGTCACAACCTATCAGATCTATCCTTTGCGCAGTTAACCCGCGGAATCAAGGCGGTATAATAACTCACGATGGCTTCGCAGGATCCTTACTCATTGATGCCAAATATCTGATGAAAACACAGTTTCGGATCGCCAACTACCTCATGATTTTCTCGATGATTGCTGCAGGTTGCTCTCCACCTGGCAGTCAGGCTAAGTTAACGAATGATCCACCCGCGAGTCGTTCCACCAATACTGCAGTACAACCAGATACGCCGACCCCGTTTCAACCGCAACCAACTGCCACCACAACGCCTACGCCTACCGTGCCACCACAGCGCCCCGTGTGGATCCCGGAGTGGATTCCAGCAGCGATTATTTCTCATGTCCAGCTGACTGATCCTTTCGTTTGGGCTGAAGGGGAATCAGATTCGGCGATCCGGCTTGGATTTTCTCATGGGCAGGATGTTGATTTTCGCTGGGTGTACGCGCTGGTCGCGCCATTTGCCACCGTCAGTGATGGAATTTCCGGTGATGAATTGCGGTCCATTTGGAGCAGCTTACCCAATCCAGGCAAAACGATCCTGGTCGACCAGGAAACCGCTGAACTTTTTACTCAGAAATGGGGAGAACCTTCTGCTGATACCGTCCGATTAATCGATTCATCTCAAATGCTCGAGGCAGCCTGGGCTGAAAAGAATACCCTTGCAATCATCCCATTCGAACAAATATCTCCACGCTGGAAGGTGATGCGAGTTGACGGTCAATCACCTTTGGACAAGAACCTGGATACTTCTCGATATCCTCTGTCACTGGACTTTAGTTGGGAAGGCCGCATCCCGCTGGGGCAGGATAAAGTGGCCGAACTTCGCGAGATGGTCGGTACCTCAACTAATCGCGATGAAGGCAAAATGACCCGCATCCTGTTAACCGGGGTGACCGCTTTGGTTCGTTCAACTGCCGAGCGGATCGAGACAATGGGCATCAATTACCCGATCGAGGAAATCCTTCCCTGGCTGTTGGATGCCGATTTTACGCATATCAGTAATGAAATATCCTTTAACAGCAGTTGCCCGCCCGCTGTTCCGGTTCGTGCAGGGACACAATTTTGCTCCAATCCTGAGTATATGGAATTACTTAAGTTAATCGATGCGGATGTCATCGAATTAACCGGTAATCATTTATTGGACTACGGCCGGGAACCTTTTGAAAATACACTTCAAATGTACCGGGAAGCTGATATAGCGTATTATGCTGGCGGAATCAACGTCCAGGAAGCAATGCAGCCATTGATTATTGAGCACAACGGGAACCGAATTGCTATGATTGGCTGCAATCGGGCTGGGCCGTCAACCGTGTGGGCAACAGCCGATTCATCCGGGGCAGCACCCTGTGACCTCGAGTGGATGGCGGGAGAGATTCAGCGGCTTGCCGAAGAGGGTTTCCTTTCCATCGTTACCTTCCAACATTACGAACTGGAAGATTTCATGCCGATAAACCTGGCACGCCAGGAAATGCAGAAAATGGCGGAGGCAGGGGCAGTAGTGGTTTCTGGCTCTCAAGCCCATGTGCCCCACGGCTTCGCTTTTGTCGGCAACAATTTCGTACATTACGGGCTTGGCAACCTTTTTTTTGACCAGATGTGGCCAAACCACCAGCGTGAATTTCTCGATCGGCATACCTTCTACGACGGTAAATACCTGGGTGTGGAACTTCTCACGGCTAAACTCGAGGACTATTCCCAGCCGCGTCCTATGACGGTTGAGGAGCGCACCCGATTCCTGACGACTTATTTTGAAGTCAGCCGATTTGAAATTTCTGATTAAGGAATATTATGCGACTTCGAAAGTTGACTGGTCTCTTGGTTTTCGTTTTCATTGTTTCCGCCTGTGCGCCAAAACCTGAGGAACCTGGTGCAACGCTAACGCCGCCGCCAACCGCCGCACAGCTGCCTGAAATGGCTACCTCGACGGCTGTCAAACCTACCTCAATCCCATTCGGATCTCTTTCCGTCTGGGTGGACCCAGCCGTGCCGGATGATTTGCGATACCAATTGCCAGCGACAAGCATATCGACTGACAAAGTAAGCGCGAACCTCTGGTTTGGATTAAGCCAGCCAGCGGAAAAAGCCATCACATGGACTTACGCATTAACCACCTCATTTTCTTCGCTCCTGGATGAAGTCAGTATGGCGGATCTACAGGGCTACTGGGCAGGTTATTCAGCGACCTACCAGGAGATTTATGCCGAACCCTCCACCATTGCCGCATTAATCCCTGTCCTTGGTCAACCGGGGCCGTTGGTAAAACCTCTGACAGGAGACGACCTGCTCGCTGCGGTCTGGACCGTGCCAAACTCACTGGCGATTGTGCCCTTCGAGCAGCTCGAACCGCGCTGGAAAGTCGTCAGCATTGATGGGCAGTCGCCCGTTCATAATGATTTCATGGCTGAAGCTTATCCATTAACAGCATATTTTGCCTGGGATGGTTCCCCGGAAGCTTTGGCTTCGCTGGATGATGCACTGGCAGTAGGGACGGTCGACCCGCTAATAAGTAACCGTGACCCATCTAAATTGACTGTACTGGTTATGACAGGGGTGACTGCGCTGGTGCGTGCCACCGCAGTCAGGATGGAAGAAAAAGGCATGACCTACCCGGGAGAGGCAATCAGGGACTGGTTGATTAATGCCGACCTGACGCATATAAGCAATGAAGTTTCCTTTGCTCCTGAATGTCCAGACCCGGTACCTTATCCTGGCGCATTGATCTTCTGCAGTAAACCTGAATATATTGAACTACTGGATTTTGTTGGAACGGATATCCTTGAATTGACCGGCAACCATGGGATCGACTGGGGTCGAAAAGCCTTGACCTATTCTCTTGATTTGTATAAGGACCGCAATTGGCTGGTTTATGCTGCCGGCGAGGACATTACACAAGCCCGTGAAGCGGTCACAACAGAGCATAACGGTAACAAACTCGCATTCATTGGCTGCAATCCGGCTGGCCCATCCTTTATCTGGGCCAGCGAAACGCAGTCCGGTGTAGCCAATTGCGATTATCCCTGGATGTGGCAGCGCATCAGCCAGCTAACAGCAGAGGGTTACAATGTCATTGCCACTTTCCAGTATTTCGAAACTTACCGCCATTATGTGGAACCCTTCGAAGAGGTAGATTTCCGGTCAATGGCAGATGCTGGCGCAGTAATAGTCAGCGGCAGCCAGGCGCATCATCCAATGGCGATGGAGTTTTACCAGGGTAGCTTTATCCACTACGGACTTGGCAATCTGTTTTTTGATCAGATGCACACGGGTGGTCAGATTCCAGACGCCACCCGTAAGGAATTCATCGACCGGTACGTGTTTTATAATAATCGCCACATTTCAACTGAACTTTTGACGGCAATGCTGGAAGATTATGCCCAACCCAGACCCATGACGCCTGCAGAACGAGCTGGTTTTCTGACCGAAATTTTCGACGTCACACGCTGGGGTGATGTTCCCATTGCGACACAGGAGAAATAATCATGCGTATCCATGACATTTCATTGACAATCACTCCGGATCTCCCTACCTGGCCTGGTGATCCTAGGGTAGAGTTGAGCCGCATCCAACAAATCGAGGATGGATCCGATGCCAACGTTTCGAGGATGTCCATCGGGGTGCACACAGGCACCCATGTGGATGCACCTTATCATTTTATGAAGGATGGGACCACAGTTGATACTCTGCCGCTTGAGGTATTAATTGGAGCCGTCCAGGTGGTTGAACTTGGCAACGAGATTGAGACTATTTCCGCCGGAGCGCTTGAAAAGGCGGGATTAATTCCTGGAGTGTCGCGGATTCTCTTTAAGACTCGTAACTCGAGTATTTGGACGAAAGGGAACCAGCCATTTCAAAAGGATTTTGTTGCAGTGGATGCATCTGGTGCAAAATTCCTGGTCGCTCAAAAGATCCAATTGGTGGGAATTGATTACCTGTCCATTGCACCATTCAACGATCCAGTGCCAACTCATCAGATCCTGCTCAAAGCTGGTATTGTAGTAATCGAAGGCGTCGATTTGAGCCAGATTAATGCGGGAGTATACCAGCTGGCCTGCTTACCCTTGAAATTGGGTGCAACGGAAGGCGCTCCTGCGCGCGTGGTTTTGATCGAAGAATAGAGAAGGTCAAAAGCCTGGCGTAATAAGCGTCAGACCGCCGTCGAGCACGATCACCTGTCCGCGAATCATCTCTGCGTCCGGTGAGCATAAGAAGGCAACCACACCTGCCACATCCTCTGGTCGAACCAACCGGCCAGCGGGGGTCGCATCCAATGCCCGTGAAAGAGCTTCTGGGGCCGAAAGGGATACAAAATGTTTCAGTGCATCCGTCTCGACGATGGACGGAGAAACGGCATTGACTTTTATTCTTTCAGGGGCCAATTCTACCGCCAGATAACGAACAATGGCCTCCAGAGCTGCTTTACTGGCGCCAACCGCTGCATAATCCGGTAGGACGCGCTGAGAACCCGGACTGCTAATGGCAATGATATTGCCCCCGCCGCGGATTTTCATAAGAGGTACTGCTCTTTGTGCGGCAAAAACAAGCGAGCGTGCATTTACATTCAGGGTATGATCCCAGCCGGTCTCTTTTTGCTGCATAACTGGCCGGTTAAACCCGGAGGCAGCGTTGCTGACCAGGATATCCAGACCGTGGAATTCAGCCTCAATTGTGTCAAACAGCCGCTGGATATCTTCAACTTTACCGACGTTTGCGCGATAGGTGATTGCACGACGCCCTAAATTTCGAACAAGGGCAGCAACCTCTTCGGCGGGTGCCTGATTTCGCACATAATTGATCACCAGGTCGGCTCCAAGGGCAGCCAACCGCAGACAGATGGCCCGCCCAATTCCGCGGCTGCCCCCGGTTACGAGCGCGATTTTGCCTATTAAAGGGAAGGCTTCAGTCATTCTGCCCCATCTGTACGGTCAACGGGAATATATCCGATCGGTCGGAGAAAAGCCAAATCAAAACGTGCCATCCCGTTTGGCCCTAAAAGAGAAAGCTGCTGATGCACTGCCCTGCAATTCTCGCGTAATTCGGCAATGGCAATCCCATTACATATGTCCGGAAATGGGTCGAGCCACTGCATACAACGTTCATACATTTTCACCGCACCCCTGAAATTCTGGTTCTGGATGTGGTGGTACATCACCGCTACCTGCAGGACCCCGCGGTAAAGATCGCGGATTGTTCCGGGTTCTGCCCGCCAGGCATTTTCAAGTGCCTCGTGCGCTTGAAAATATGCACCCCTGTTGAATAGGCGCAATCCCTCTAACGCTTGCGGATGGAGCGGTCCTTCTCCGCAGGTTTGATGTTGGGCAAAGCCGAGCGGTATTTTATGATCATGCTTTGAAATGGGCATCAGCCATCCTCTGGCGAAAGGGTTCTGGCATTATAGCACAGGCGGACGACGGCTTAAGATTTATAAACACTGATCAGATTTATGATAGGATAAATGGTGTTAAAGGAAATTTGTTAGATTTAATTCTTCATCGAGGAGTCTATGACCCCCATCCAGGATAACCAAATCCTCAACTTATCTCTCGAGCATAATTTTTGGACATGGTCTGCCCAGGCACAAGTCAACCCCATTCCGGTCACGCGCGCAAAAGGCGTTTATTTTTGGGATGCAGACGGAAAAAGGTATCTTGATTTCAATTCGATGGTAATGTGTGTCAATATCGGCCATGGGGACGAGCGGGTCATTGAGGCCATGGTGGACCAATTGCGCGAACTGCCCTTTGCAGGACCGCAAATGGCGACCCGCGCGCGGGCTGAATTGGGTCAGCTTTTAGATGAGATCACTCCCCCAGGGTTGACGAAGTTCTTGTATACACTCGGCGGTTCAGACGCGAACGAAAATGCAATCAAATTGGCGCGTGGGTTTACCGGAAGGCATAAAATACTCACGCGATACCGCAGTTACCATGGTGCCACTTTTGGGGCGATAGCTCTGACAGGTGACCCGCGCCGTACTGCCTGGGAACCGGCAGTAATGCCGGGTGTGGTTCATTTCCTCGACCCGTACCGATACCGTTCGACTTTTCATAAAAATTCATCTGATGTAAGCGAAGCCCAATTCACCCAGGATTATTTACACCATCTTGAAGAGGTCATTCAATACGAAGGGCCTGCTTCAATCGCGGGAATACTGATGGAAACGGTTACCGGGACAAACGGGGTGATCATACCTCCTGCCGGGTACCTGCAAGGGGTGCGGGAAATCTGCGACCGTTATGGTATTGTCATGATCCTGGATGAGGTGATGAGCGGGTTTGGACGCACTGGTGAGTGGTTTGCAGCCGATCACTGGAAGGTTGTTCCGGACATCATGACCATGGCGAAGGGCTTGACCTCTGCGTACGCGCCGCTGGGCGCGGTTGCGATGAAATCCGAAATCGCAGCAGCCTACAATGACCGTGTGTATGAAGGTGGATTAACTTTTAATGGTCACCCGGTATCATTGGCAGCGGCTATTGCCAACATTAATGTGATGAAGTCAGACCGTATTGTTGAAAATGCACGGGAGATGGGTAAGGTGATGGCGGATATGCTGGCCGAGCTTGTCGAACGGCACCCGTCTGTTGGAGAGGTACGGTCGATCGGCTTATTTGGCATCATCGAGCTGGTTAAGGACAAACTGACTCGTGAACCGCTGTCGGCTTGGAATACCAACAATACAACCATGAAAGCCGTCAGGAAATACCTGTTGGATCATGGTGTATTCCTTTACACTCACTGGCATACCATTCTTCTACTGCCGCCTCTGATCATTACACCAGACCAGCTGGCAGAAGGTTTTGCAGTATTGGATCAAGCCCTTGATATTGCTGACCGCGAAGTAAGCGGAATGTAACTTTTCCTCCCGCACGGCATCATAATAAGCATCACCCTAACCTTCCTGGAGACCATGTATGGATTTGAACTTTACTAATCTCGCATCTGTAAAAACAGATGATAAGAAAAAAATTGAAAAAGTCTTGATTTTGGGAGCAGGACCTGCGGGAATGTCTGCAGCCCTCTATGCAGCCAGAGCTGAACTCGAACCTCTGGTGTTAATTGGTACTGACCTGGGGGGGCAAGCCTCCTTAACCTATACGATTGAGAATTATCCAGGCTTCCCGGAAGGCGTAGGCGGAGCAGAACTTGGCGAATTGTTCAAGAAACAAGCTGAACATTTTGGGGCCAGGTTTGAATATGATTTGGCGACAGAGGTCGATTTTTCGTCTCGACCCTTTAAAGTTAAAACATACAACGGAGAAATCCTGGCCGAAACTGTCATCCTCACCACAGGTGCAAGCCCCAACCATTTGAACATTCCTGGAGAAAAAGAATTAACCGGACGCGGTGTCTCTTATTGTGCCACCTGCGATGGCTGGTTCTTCAAGGGCAAGAAGGTGGTTGTAGTCGGAGGGGGAGATAGCGCTTTAGAAGAGGCAATATTCCTGACCCGTTTTGCATCGTCCGTGACCATTATCCACCGGAGGGATGAGTTACGGGCTGGGGCTATTTTGCAGAGGCGCGCAATGGAGAATGAAAAGATCAATTTCATCTGGAACTCCATCCCTTTGGAAATCCTTGGTAAGGACTCCGTCCAGGGATTGCGCTTGCAAAACGTGAACACAGGCGAGGAAAGCACGTTTGAGGCTGACGGTGTTTTCATTTTTATCGGCCATACTCCCAATACGCAGCTCTATCAGGGTCAGATCGACATGGATGGAAAAGGCTATATCAAAACAGACCTGACCATGAATACCAATATCCCCGGGGTATTCGCTGCCGGTGAGGTGATGGACTCGCACTATCGGCAGGTGGTTACCTCAGCCGGGATGGGTGCTGCGGCTGCCATCCAGGCGGGGCGCTTCCTGGAGGAGCACAGCCTGGAGAAAATTGAGAGTAAACAAGCGTAAAAAAATATAATTCCCCGCCAGAGTTCTGGCGGGGAAATTTTTGTTTTACTATACGAGTTCAAGTTAATTCGTTAAGGTGTGGGGGTGGCGGCGGTACCGCCGGTGCTCCACCAGACAAATGACCTGGATGGGCTTGCAGCTCCAGCAGGTTCGTAAATTGCTTTCCCATCGATGGATGTGCCTGTCTGTCGAACCGAAATTACATACCATTTAAGCACATGCGGTTGCGTATCGACCGGCCGGAAAGAGGCTGGCACGATAAATTTCGTGTCCGTCACATATTCGGTCAACTTTCGGCCTTTCCCCTCGGTCACATCCTCGACCGTAATTGCATAGGCTTCGTTTTGCAGAAGGGTCCCTACGGCTGCCCACTGAAGCGTGACGCTCTCGTTGGCTGCGGTGAACACAGCGCCATCAGCCGGAAGGAGCAAGCTGGGAGCCGCATATGGCGGAGGATTGGTCGGGGTCGGCGTTGGACCGGCAGTTGGGTTCCGCTCGCAGAGTGGAATGACAATTGGCATGCCTTCATAGACTACGTCCGAGGCCAATCCATTGTAATTCTGGATCGCTGTCATCGATACATTGTAATTTGCAGCAATATTAAACAGCGTATCTCCGGCTTGAACCTTGTACTCGACCTTTTCGCAGGCAACGTCTGTGGCATCAGCAGCGCTAAGAGTCTGGCTGGGCTGTGGTGATGGCGTTAACGTTGGCTGCGGGATCATCAACTTCATGCCTGGGGAAATATTGCATTCAGTCCCAAGGTTATTCATGGTAATGATCACATTTACCGGCACGTTGTAGAACGCGGCAATCCCATTACAGCTATCTCCGGCGACCACAGAGTACTCAATCGGGGGTAAAGGTGTCCAGGTAGCCTCTAGGGTCGGGGTCAGGCTGGCGGTCGCGGTGGGCGTGACGGTGGCTGTAAGCGTAGGAGTAACGCTTGGGGTAGGCTCGACTACCTGTCCGGTACCCTGCATGACCGCATACACCGTTCCAGCGCCAATCGCCAGGATCAGGAGGAGGAGGCCTATCGCGATTGGCAGCGACAGGGTGACTTCAGGCAGCCTGGGGGCCTGGACTGAAGTCGAGGTCGTTGGTTTTTTTTCTTTCGGTTCGGTAACCGTGAAAGATCGTCCGCAGACCAGACAACGAGTGGCATTTACCGAAAGGCGAGTGCCACAGGTAGGGCATGTTTTGGTTTTTTGTGAAGTATCTTCTGGGCTCATAGGCGTATTCAATAGTTAGCCGGGTTACTATACCCGGCGGTGCAAATTATAACATAATCAAAATTCGTCAAGGGTTCCAGCGATTTTGCCTGGCTGGCTGGATTGTGATATGCTACCCACATGTCCGAACCGATCAGCCTGTATCTTCATATTCCGTTCTGCCGGCATCGCTGCAGCTACTGTGATTTTAACACCTATGCTGGTTTAGACGGATTGATCCCGGAGTATCTGGCGAGTTTGAGACGTGAAATCGAATGGGCCGGCCAAGCCGCTGGAACGAAACCATGCGTGCATACTATTTTTCTGGGCGGCGGCACGCCATCCTTGATGCCGCCTAACGAGCTAGAACGGCTGCTAAGGACCATTGCAACCTCATTTACCATTCTGCCGCAGGCTGAAATTACCCTGGAGGCTAACCCGGGGACTGTGACCCTGGAAAACTTGCAGGTACTGCGAGCTGCCGGTTTCAATCGGATCAGCCTGGGGATGCAATCCGCTAACGCAGTGGACCTGATGCTGCTCGAACGCCAGCACGGTACCCTGGATGTCATCCATGCTGTTAGTTGGGCGCGAAAAGCCGGGTTTGACAACCTGAACCTGGATCTTATTTACGGACTGCCAGGCCAGCCTATCGGTAGATGGCAGACTTCTTTGGAGACGGCTTTAAAGCTGGCGCCCGAGCATTTATCCCTATATGCGCTTTCCATCGAGCAGGGAACACCTTTTCGCCATTGGCTCGAGCGTGGTTTGGTCGCCCCGCCGGATGACGACTTGGCAGCAGATATGTTCGACCTGGCCTGTGACCGGCTTGATCGAGCAGGTTACGATCATTATGAAATTTCAAATTGGGGCTTCGGCCCAAAGGGAGCGTCAAGAACCTGCAGACACAATTTGCAATATTGGCGCAACCTGCCCTATCTGGGGTTCGGCGCCGGCGCCCACGGCTATGCTTCCGGAGTTCGAACAGCCAATGTTCGGGGGATTAAAGCATATATCCAGCAGGTCAACACGAACACAGGACTGGATTTCCCTGCCGGGCCAGCCGTGGAAACCGCTATCCGCATTGATGCCTGGACTGCGATGCAGGAACACATGATGATCGGTTTGAGATTAATAAACGAAGGTGTCAGCGATTCAAGTTTTCGGCAGCGCTATGGAGTCGGATTGAAGCAGGCTTTTACGAAGCAGATAGCTGGTCTTGAAGAGGTGGGACTGTTGGAATGGTCGAGCGGGGGGGACGTATTGCGGCTGACGCAGCATGGATGGCTGCTGGGGAACCAGGTATTTTCGGAATTTATCGATAATCCACAGCCGGAATGGCTTAGCTGACCACCACACGTGTACCATAACCGCGCTGTTCGACTGTGCCGGGTTCATTGACCGGGGTAACCCAGCGGAAAAGCCATTTGGCTTCTTCAGAGCGCATATTCACGCAGCCGTGGCTGCGCGGGGTGCCAAAGTCGTCGTGCCACCAGGTCCCGTGAAAAGCGACTCCGCTGGTTTCAAAAAAGGTCGTCCATGGGACTCCCGGGAGTTCATAATCCTCTGGATTTCCGGTCAAACGTCCGTCACCCATGTGCTTTGATGGCATTTTTGAGAATACGTTGAAATCCCCCTTGGGTGTATTCCAGGGCAGTTCGCCATTAGGCGGCGAATAATCGAGACCAGTCGAAATTTTGGTTTCGAAAACCGGTACATTATCTTCATAACAAACCAGTTTCTGGTGACCGATGGATACTTCGATTTTTTTCTTATGCTGAGGGATATCCGGGGAAATCGGGGTAAATTCTTCAGGTTCGAGCAGCCTGAGATGCAAGGCAGGCACGTGGTAATCCACTCCCAAAAGTTCGTCGATTAACTTGTACCAGGGCTCACCATCCGGGCCTTCCTCGATGGCGTGTACCCAGTGGGTTGAGGTCGTATAGAGCCGATAGAGCGGAGTCCAGCCATCGTAGCTGGTGTAGCGCATGGCCTGCGTGAAAGGGACGGTTACCTCAGCCAACTGACCGGTATCAGGGACTGAGGACGCAACCAGATTGTACTTGACGCTTGTGCGGACGACATTAGCACGGTGCACATAGCCGCCCCACACGCGGTACCAGATTGGATTGTATCCCGGTCCAAATTCAGAATTGACCTCGTAATAAATGTTGATTAATTCGTCGCGGTAGCGCTGGAATAGAATCTGGCTTTTGTCTGAAGGCTGAGCATAAACGGAGACAGATGCAACTGTCACCCGCGCCAGGTCATCCGCAAAGGTGTTATCACTTTCCCCTGAAAATGGCCGAAATGCTAAACCAGAGATCCCTGCCAGGGAGATTATTTTCAAAAATTCACGGCGCGATAATCGGATTGCCATAGTTTTACGATTATACCAACTCCGTCAAGAGTTGCGCCGCTGCAAAATAACGCCTAAAATCATGCCTGTGGACGCGAACCTGATGGCAATCCTATCTGCGGGCACCGGCGGGGCAGCAAACATCCTCGCCAGGAAGTTTTCCGGTTTTGCTTCTTCCACAGGTCTGTTGATTGTCAATTTTGCCCTGATGACCTTGCTGCTTTTGCCTGCAGCTCCGTTTTTCTTCAAGTTTGAATTCACGCAACAAGCAATCGTCATTTTTCTTTTTGCAGCCATGATGGATGCAGCCGCTAACCTGGCTTACTTCAAAGCCTTTGAGAAGCTGCCGGCGGTCATTGCCAGTTTAATTTTGGCGGTTTCTCCAGTAGTGACACTGGTTTTTCAGCCTGTATTTTCCCCAGGCACCAAAATTGATGGCCTGATGATTTTTGGAATATTTCTGGCTTCCGGGGGATTGATGCTATTGGCAAGAAGTAGAAACGGGAACGGGAGTGCCGGGATCTACAAGCGGCAGCATCTGATTTGGCCGGCTCTGGCGGCTGGACTGTTTGGCTTGAACATCTATCCAATTCGCTATTTACTGCAAGAAGACTTTACCAACCCGTACACCTATTATCTTCTGCGTGCGCCAGTTATTGCCATAAGCGCGTGGCTGGTTTTGAGACCAAAATTTGACTGGGTTTCAGGCAGACGTTTGCTGGCGGTCAGCGGCCGATTAGTTTTTGTCATCGCTCAATGGCTTTTGTTGTTGAGCGCAATCGAAATTGGCAACCCATCTGTTGTGAAAACGATCGCAGATACCTCACCTTTATTTGTCCTGGTGCTGGCTGGTATTGTCCTGCATGAGCGCGTCACAAATTGGCAAATATTGGGCGTATTAATGACCGTCGGCGGGATGGTTTTAGCGATCCGCTAGCCGTTCTTAGTTGACGAGAAATCCTAAATTTGCGTATAGATGATTTTCTAAGAGTCTGGGCATGGGATTTCCTTTACAAAATTGTTCAGAATGTATAAATATTTGTTGGAATGGACATAAACAATATCTGTACAATTGTTAGTGTATATGAAATGATGGAGGGGAATACCTTCGAGTTTATGAAAGGGAAAATCAAACTATGAAACCAAAAATCCTGGTCGCTTACGCGACTACCCATGGTTCAACTGCAGAAATTGCGGAGGTCATCGCCGAGGTGCTTCGTGAAAAAGGTTTTGATGCGGACGTTAACAAAGCCCGCCTGGTTCGCACCCTTGAAGGATATTCAGGCGTCGTTTTGGGGGCGCCTTTGTATATGTTCCGCTGGGCGGGTGATGCATTCAAATTTCTGCGCGGGCAACAAAAAGCAATCCTAAGCGGCATTCCGGTGGCTGTTTTTGCCGGAGGTCCCTTTGGAGAAACGAAACCAGAGGTTTGGGATGAGGTCAGAGCAAACCTTGACAAAGAAATCGCTAAAGAAGCCTGGTTCAAACCGGACAGCGTGTTGATTGTGGGCGGTAAATTCGACCCTACCAGCCTGCGCTTTCCTTATAACCTGATTCCTGCCATGAAGCAGCAGCCAGCCAGCGACTTGAGAGATTGGGACGAAATTCGGGGTTGGGCAAGCTCGCTCGTGGAACTTTTCGGGGTAAGAGGGGTCGTTCAAAACAAGTCGGAGCGGTAGGATTTTCACGATCCCCCCTGCGGGGAGATCCTTCGACAAAAAAACCACCGAGAAGGTGGTTTCTTGAACAAGTCGGGGCGAGAGGATTTGAACCTCC
>CAYPJS010000165.1:0-4107 GCA_964411135.1 uncultured Anaerolinea sp. | reverse complement strand
TGAATGGGCAGCGGCTTTGCCTGGAAAAGGTATGCCCCTCTGGGTCCTGCTTGCGTCACGGTGGTCACTCCTACCAGGAGATCGCGCAGCATGTCGCCATTCAAATCCCCGCTGCTGATATAGTCGCCAGCCCCGTCCGTTGGGGCTAGCCCGAGCATCGTATATGCCGCCCATTCAGGCGAGAGGTCAAGTTCCCAGGGCACTCTGCCGCTCAGTACAACCGATGCACCGCTCGTAAGAGTAGCCCGGCTGAAGGCAAAGTCATCTTTACCATCCTGATCAAGATCGCCCATTGGGGCCAGCGAAACCCCGACTGGCACTGCCACTGGGCCTGACCCTTCTACAATGGATAGATCAGCGGAAGTAAGCAAGTTGAGCGGGGTAGGATAAGCGTTTTCTGGACGACGTCCGAAAACCACAAAGACATGGGATTGGGTGGCTAGCGGATCGCCAATAAGCATATCCCGCAGCCCATCATCGTTAATATCTCCCGCAGCTGAAACGGTCTGCTGGCTGCCCTCACCATGCAGTTCTGCCAACGCGATATCAACAGCCAGAGGTGTTGAGGGAGTAGTTTGGCGCGGTTGGCCGCCGATCAGCCAGACACCGGTGCTGCCAGCGAGCAGCCAGTCTGAGAGGCCGTCGCCATCGGTATCACCCAAACCTGCGAGGTTGGGCACAGTCAGGGAACATGGACCGCCGACACACGTACGGCAATAGACACTCGACACCAACTCGGGAATAAATCGCTCCTGGCCCAGGTACAAAAAGGCGATTTCGCTGTTCGGATTCTGGTAGATAGCACCGACCAAAATGTCGCCAAGCCCATCCCCATCGACATCGCCTGCACCTGCCACAGAACCGCCAAACGCCAATGTACCGGTCTCACTTAACCGCCACTCAGCATCAATGAGGTTCAGACTTTCCGGCCATTCGTGGCGGCCGAAGATGACATAAGCTCTTCCTGCGCCAGTAGCCACATTAGGATCTCCGATTAACAGATCCGCAATAGAGTCACCGTTAACATCCAGCATGGTTGGCGAATTGACCGCAACTGACGGCGGGAAACTGTTCGTGCCAAAATCGTTTTCACCATGAATCCGGACATCTGCGTACTGCAGGCTCAGGTTGGGATCGTACCCATCGGTCCGTCCAAAAAATATGCCCAATTCGACAGGGCTTTTGGCAGCCCAGGATACGAGGACAACATCATCAATTGAATCACCGTTGAGGTCATCGGCTACAAAACTGTGAGTCCACTGTAATTCATCATAAAACACTGCATCCTGCTCGCCCAGGCTTTGGGATTCAGGATAAGCCTCATGGGACAGGCGGAGGGGGCTGAGTACGGTTTCGTCCGCATGGCCCCTCAGGGTTACACCCTGCCCGAGAACCGTTTGCGGGACGCCAAGGACAGCATACGGGGGTGTGTCATCGACGAGCACATCGAGGGTGTCAGCATTGGTGAGCGTGTTGCCAGCTTTATCGGTTGCACCCAGGGTAAGGTGATAAAGCCCCTGCGCATAAGGTGATGCCATACCACCCAGCGACGTCATCGGCAGTGAAATGGTGGAGGAAAATGGACTGAAGTCTTCACCCGGCGCTGCGACAACGGACTTGACAGGAAATTGCCTGGAGCCGTCCGCGGATGTTAGATAGGCATTCACAATCGCATCACCGGCGCCGGAGGCATATGCTCCGGGTGCATCGTGAATTGCACCGGTGACAGTGAAAGCCGCCAGGGACTCAGGACTCGGTATCGTAGAAAGGTAGACAGTACTTTCAAGATCAAAGCGGGCACTTTCTGGGGGTTGACTGTCTATAAGGAAGTTAGTAGATTGGGATTCCGTTCCACTGACCCCAAAGGAATCCACGCCGCGGGCGTAAACCCGGTAAGCACCATCTGCCGGCGGTGTCCATTCATAACTCCAGCGCTGGGCATGAAATGGATCAACCGTTGCGACCCTCCACTGTGAATCGGTGCAGGACGCACCTGAGGTCAGGCATACTTTCAGGCTGCGAAGGCCTTCATCATCCGCCACGCTGCCTTCAACGCGAACGGGTCCACTATAACCACTTACAGCACTACCCTCTACAGGCGATGTGATCGTGACGACGGGACCGCCTCGATTAATGAGCAGCGGAACATTGGATTGGCTTTGCCGTGCAACATTGCCCTCACTGTAGTTAAAGCTAACCTCTACAAAAACCTGATCAGGTGGAATGGTTGCGGGGAGCCCTGCCAGGGTTACTTCCACCATTAAACCTTTGGTCAAGGTTGGGAAGTCCCAGGCGTAGGTATTGAGTGGTTGTCCAAAAATCTGTGTGGCGTTAATAGAATGTGAAGGGTGCTGCTCTGTTGAGACCAGGCGGGCACTCATCTGAAGTCCAGTGAAAGCAACGGGTAAGGTAATTGCCAAACGTGGATGGATACCAGCCAGGCTATCATCGTTCCATGGAAAACTGGTGAGCCTGAGGCTGGTACCGCCACCCTCAACCAATTCCTGGGAAACAACGATTTCGATATCGCTCAAATTAAACGCGTTTGGGCTGGAAGCGAGCTGCCTCTCCATGTAGTCGCTGCGGCCATCGCGGTCAGCGTTTGCAATACGCGGATTGGGGAACGCAGCCGGATCAGGTAAATCACCATAGGCGTTATTCATCTGGATACGCCAGGGGATGATGAGTTCCCCGATAGCACCCCAGTAGGCTACTTCCTCACCATCCTTTAACCCGTCATCATCCGTATCGGAATCAAGGAGGTCCGTGCCTGCGATGAACTCCTGATAATCCCAAAGTCCATCGGCGTCGGTATCGTTCTGGCAGGCTGAACTGCCAGTGGCGAAAAGCTCATAACTATCTGACAGGTTATCATCATCGACGTCTGGATCCAGGTATGAATCGGTTACACCGCACAGGGTGTTGTCATAACCAAAAATGTTTTCTTCTACGGTCCCACCCGTAAGGTCATCACCATCCCGATCAACATTTTCGAGTTCATTCCACTCCCACAACTCGATGAGAGTTTTTGGCAGAATATCGAAAAAGGCGAATGCCGCGCTTGGTGGAGATGTATAGGTTTCCGGGTACTGATCACATTCAACTCCTAAAACGCCACAGTTTTCCCAGAGTTCAGAAACGGCGATACTGAGGTCGAGAGGCACGATGCCATTTATCTTCGGAAAATATGGATCGACTTCAAGCGTACCGACTGACAGGTACTTCTTTGCCCAGGTTCCGGTAATCGGTATGTCAGTTCCCGGAATCGTGGTCTCCCAATAGGTAGGTTCGCTTGAATAGACGCTTTTTGAGGTGGGAGACCAAGAATGGTCGAAGGTGAAATTTGTACAATCTCCCATGGTACTAGCATTTAAAAAGCTGAAGGTGTTATCAAGCTGGGCTGCATCGTATATATATTGGACTGCCTGAACCCCGCAAAGTTTAAAGCTATCCCCATTGGCATAGCGGCCTAATTGGATGTAGGCACTGGAATGGTCGAGCGCGTCGGTCCGCATGGATGACATGGTGATGATGCCGCCGATGCTAAATCCAAAACGCTGTTCAGCCACCAGTCCGCCCAACGGATAACCTTCATAGGTGACGAACTCCAGGTCGCCTATCTGCGGATTACCCAGGAAACTGACGAGGCGATTCGGGTCTGGGTTGGTAGCCAGGATTGCGCTCAGGGGGTCGAAGATTGCAGCGATCACGGCACCTACATCGCCGCAAACCTCTCTAAAGAACGTTGCAATCAGATTGGCGATGCCAATAGCAATAGCGGCGATCGTGCCGTATGGGAAATAACTGGCAAGCACAAATAAAACGACGGCAATCGCGATCTGGATAACCGCATTGAGGATCACACCGATGACTCCCATTACGCTGAGAGTGCCAGATGCAATCTGAACAAACATACTGAAAAGCGTGCTGACCACACTAAAGAGCAAGCCAAGGAACGGCAGATCTCCGGATAGTGATTTGAGGTTGCTGACCAACGTGCCGAGTACTTCGGCTGCTACTTCAACTCCCTCTGTAACGATGGTCTGGATCACATTCCACAGCGCCTGAACTTGCATGAAAATTTCCAACAGGCTGGAGAGAACTTTG
>CAYPJS010000164.1:0-6164 GCA_964411135.1 uncultured Anaerolinea sp. | reverse complement strand
AAAAACCTACCCCTACATCAACGCTGCGCAGTACACCAAGAAACCGTATCTTCACGATCGAAAAATTTTGGACCGATCCCCCGGCATTCCGCAGGGCAATGCCGATCAGGCGGGTGTTGGTATTGGTCCCATCCATCGGGTCAAGGTCACCAAGGCTGAGTCCATCAATCGTGAATCCCTCGACCACCTCATAATTGGTATCCTGGATACAAACGATGGGGTGATTCTCCAAAAGCGGCGAAGTACAATTACCGTCCATGAGAGGGAAGGCTTGAATAACCGCCCCCTCGGTGGTTGTCAGGATGATGTCCTTATTAATCATCACCTGCTCAACATAAGTTCCCGCCAGGACCTGCACGGTGTCGCCAGGCTGCGCCGCAACCACGGCTTCCTGTATCGTAGCATAGGAATCCGTCCCAAAATTTGTCGCCGGACCGCCTTCATCAGGATCTGTTCCAGGAACTGCCGAGGACCAATCATCATCCACATAGAAAATTGAGGCTGCCTTTACATGAAATTCCGGCACCAGGATGACTGAACATAACATAATAAAGATTAAAGCAAATAGAGACGTGCGATAAAGCCGATTGATTAATCTCTTATTCATTTGATTCCTCCGGGTTAAATCCCGTGCGGCAGAATCTGCCGTCAGGCGGCTGGTTCGATTCCGTGCACAAATTCAACCAATAATGAAAATCGGATAATTACCCCATTTGAGCTTGAAGGCCCAACACAGGTCAAAAATATTAATGTGAAAGGCGGTTGTTTACCTTCTCAAGCCTGTCTATTATTAGTGTACATTTCAATTTTATTTTGTCAACCATATTGGTTATATACAAGATTGTTTATTAGTAAATTCTATAGTATTTTTAATCCGATTAATCACAGGGGCGCTAAAATTAGCGCCCCTGCACAAATAGATTTAATCCAAAAAATCACAATGCGAGGTAGCGTTCAACACGCTTGCGAATAATATTTATACTACCGCGCCAGAAGTCTGGTTGACGTATGTCAATACCAAACCTGGATGCCAGTGTCCCGGCATCACCCATTCCAGTGGATGCAAGCAGAGCTTTATAATCCGGCACAAAGCTCGCGCCGCGCTGCTGGTAAATGGCATACAAACCAGTCCCGAACAATAACCCAAAGGCATAAGGGAAGTTATAGAAAGCCAATTCAGAGCTGTAGTAATGCGGCTTCCAGGTCCACATCCATTTTTGTAAATAGCGCTCGTCCAACCCGGCGCCGTATGCCTGTTTTTGGGAGTTCTCCATAATTTCACAGAACTCATCGGCTGAGAGCTCCGCCTGTTCCCGGCGCATAAACACTTCCGATTCAAACAGGAAGCGCGAATAAATGTCGACAATCACCTGAGAGTCACCAGTAAGAGCCAGTTCCAGAATTGCCCACAGTTCATCACGGTCCTTGGCTTGCTCCATCACTGCCTCAACCACGATAGTCTCACACATAATGGAGGCTGTTTCAGCCATTGTCATGGGTGTGGTGCGCTGCAATTCAGTCCGTCCAGCCTTGAACATGCAATCGTTATGGAAACCATGACCGAGTTCATGAGCCAGGGTCGAGATTACATCCAACGATCCATCAAAGCTGAGCAGCACACGCGATTCCTTAACACCTGGCACTGACATACAAAAAGCACCGCCGCGTTTGCCCGGGCGTTGTTCGGCATCGATCCAGTTGCCATCAAACGCAGTGCGGGCAAAATCTGCCAGATCCGGCGAAAATTTATTAAAATTTTCCAGTACAAAACCGCGTGCTTCAGCATAAGAGTACTGGCGGGTGGTTTTTCCACCTGGGGCAAATAGATCCCACCAGGGAAGCTTTTCCTTCCCAAGCAGCCGTGCTTTTGCCTGAAAATACTGTTGGAACATTGGGAGGGATTCTCGCATAGCTGTGAGCATCGCCTCAAGAGTCTGGCGGTCAATTCGATTTTTGTCCAGGGCGGAATGAATCCCGTCCGTCCTCCCGCGGTGCTGATTTAAGGTCACCGAGGTGCCTTTAACGCCGTTCAAACAGGCTGCCAGGGGTTCTTTTACACTTTCCCAGGCTTTTGATTCGGCCTCATAAGCCCGGCGCCGCACTGCTTCATCGGGGTGCGATCGCAAGTTAATCAGGGCTGGCATCGGCATTGTCTGAACCTTTCCATCCAGCTCAAAATCGACCGTTAGCTGCGAAGTGATCGTACCCTGCAATTTTTGCCAGGCATTTGCACCGCTTAAATTAAGCTCGGCCGCCAGCGCTTCTTCGGGTTGACTCATAAGGTAGCGGCTTTGTTCTGCAACCTCATTCAACCAGAATGCATGCTCTTTTACCAAACCGGCTTTGGATGTAATCTGGGGTAAGAGAGTCGCGATTTTACCAATCCAGGCTCGTAAGCGAATTTCAAGCTTATCTGATTGAACCGAGTCTCGCTCGAACTCAGAAAGCTTACGATTAGCCATCGCATTGAAGGAGTCTGTACTCACAAACGAGTGGAGGTAGGCTCCCATGGTGTTTTCCAACAGAAGGAGGGTATCAACCTCGGTCAATAAAGTATTTATCCGATCGCCAAGAATATTCGGATCACTGCTGGCATCCAGCAATTCAAGGTCGGTAAGCAGCTTGTCCAATTCTGCCTGGAGCGTTTTTCGGCGCCTGGTGGCGTCGGCAAATTGAGGGGAATCTAATCCGGGGAAGACATTTGTCATGTCCCAGCGAGGAGGAAGGGGTTCGGTCATCGAGGATCCTTTCATTAATTAGAAAAAGTATGAGGAGTATACTACGAGCCGAAACTTGAAGGGGGTAAATGCTTTACCCCGATTTGAGTGTTAGATAAATAATCGAAGGCTACATAAAGAAATGCGATGCGTGGGGATTATAATAATCCAGATATTTTCACAATCATCCCCGCTTCAAGGCTATTTTTTGAATCTCATACCAAATAAAAAACTTAACCGAATCATGGCGCCAGTCGGCATCGGCCTGGCGCTTTCCTTGATCGGAGATACCACCCTCTATACGGTTTTGCCAGATCCGGCCATTGCTGCTGAAGCCGGGTTGAGCCTGACTGTTGTCGGCATTGTTCTCGGATTAAACCGGTTCATTCGCCTGTTGACCAATGGGCTCTTCGGGCTGGTGTATGATCGGCGTCCCCGGCGGAAAATTATGCTGATCGCCATGTTTATCGCAGCCCTTTCGACCCTGTCGTACGCAGTCAGTCAAGGGCCAGTACTGATTCTGATCGGCCGTGTTGTCTGGGGCGCAGCGTGGTCAGCCATGTGGATCGGCGCGAATACCATGTCGCTGGATATTTCGGAGAACGAGAACCGCGGCCGCGTCACAGGCAGGCTGCAAATGTGGTTTTACTTTGGCGTTGCATTCTCCGCTTTAGTCAGTGGAATATTTACGGATTGGCTCGGTTACCGCGGTGGATTGTACCTGTCTTCTGCGCTGACTGGAGCGGGTTTTCTGATTTGGATTTTCATGTTAACGGAAACCCGCCCGAGTCCAAAAAGTCAACTGGCGCCAGAGGAAATTTTAGAACCAACGAACCGACCCTACCCATGGTTGTTCCTGGCTGCCACCTCGGTTCCGCTTTTTACAATCGGATTTGCATTTTTTGGAATCCTTAATTCCACCAACATTCTATGGTTGGGAAAATTTGTGGATGAAGGTCTTCGCCTCGGTAAGGTTATGCTGCCTTTAGCCACCCTGAGCGGCATTCTTCTCGCAGGCAGGGTATTGATAAGCACGCTGGGAGCCCCCGTGATGGGCGCACTGTCGGATTATTTACGCAACCGCTGGCTGATAATGACGATTGCCCTGGCTTTAGCCTTAGCCGGTTTATTGATGATGAGCCAATCGCATCCTGTGACCGCGTTGTTGGGAGCGGTCTTGATCTCATTTATGACCGGCGGGATTTCCTCATTATCAAGTGCTTTGGTAGGCGACAAAATTCCGGAAGTCTGGCACGGCAGATCCCTGGGACTGCTCTACACACTCAGAGACCTTGGCGCAACGATTGGACCTACTGTTGCACTCACTCTGACGCCGTTAATTGGCATTGAAAAAACCTATCAGCTAACCGGTATTCTTATTGCCATTTCGACTGTCCTGTCAATATGGATGGCATTACGCGAGCCGCGGCATAAGCCAGCACAAATCTAAAAGTCGGCTGTGGTATACTGACTCTCGCTGCGGACACACCAGCCGCATAATTTCCTATTCCAATTTTAGAACGAAGCACGGCCTCTATGTCACTGCTTACTGCCAATAACCTCGCCAAATCATTTGGCCCTGTTGATATCTTCAGCGGCATAAACCTGAGTGTCCCACACCGCGCACGAATCGGGTTGGTCGGTCCGAATGGGGTTGGCAAAACCACATTACTGCGTATTTTGCTTGGTGATGACGAACCGACAACGGGTGATATTCAATACGCCCGCGGTATGCGGATGGGATATCTTCCGCAGGAAGCCCGGCTCAAAACAAACCGCAGCCTGTGGCAGGAATGTTTGACAGTTTTTGAAGCCATCATCTCCCAGCAGGGGGAACTGACTCGTCTGGAAAACCTGATGGCTGACTCGGCACAGGCAGATTCAATCCTTGAAACGTATGGCAAACTCCAAACCGCCTTCGAACTGGCCGGGGGGTATACCTACGAAACCCGGGTTCGACAGACACTGACCGGGTTGGGTTTTTCACGTTCAGATTTCAACCGTCCATTGGAACAGCTGTCAGGCGGGCAGCGAACTCGTGCTCTCCTTGCCAAATTGCTGCTTTCCGAACCCGACCTGCTCCTGCTGGACGAACCCACCAATCACCTGGACATAGCTGCGGTCGAATGGCTTGAAAACTACCTTAAAGACTGGTCTGGTGCAGTGTTGATCGTTTCGCACGACCGGTATTTCCTGGATCAGGTGGTCGATACGATTTGGGAAATGACTCCCGCACTGGAAGTATACCGGGGAAACTACTCGGCATATTTACTGCAGCGAGAAGAACGCTATCAACGCAGCCTTGACGAGTATCAATCGCAGCAGGAATTTATCGACAAGGAAGAGGATTACATCCGGCGAAACATTGCCGGTCAGAATACGCGACAGGCTCAGGGGCGCCGCAAACGGCTCGAACGAATGTTGGAAGAGGTTCGTCTGGCGCCGCCCAAGCAGCCTCGTCGAATGCGATTTCAGCTGCAATCAAGTGGTCGATCTGGCGATCTTGTAATTCGCAGTCAAAACTTAAGTATTGGGTATCATGACGAGGGTCGTCCCCTGTTCAACTCACCGGATCTATTATTAAAACGCGGGGAATGCGCTGCGGTAATCGGTCCCAACGGTGCAGGTAAAACCACTTTCTTAAAGACACTGCTTGAACAAATTCCACCGTATAGCGGTGAAATCTTGCTGGGCGCTAGCCTGCATATTGGCTATTTTGCCCAGGCACATGAAGGGCTTCGCTCCGATAAGACTTTGATCGAAGAAATTAATATGGTCTCACCACATATGCTGCCGGGAGAGGTGCGGGATTACCTGGCAAAATTCCTTTTCACCGGAGACGATGTTTTCAAAGAGGTAAAGCTGCTTTCTGGCGGGGAGCGTGGGAGATTGGCGCTTGCCTGCCTGGCGCTGCAAGGATCAAATTTACTGCTGCTGGATGAGCCAACAAACCATCTTGACCTGCCTTCGCAGGAACTGCTGCAGTCGCTTCTCGCTGACTTCCAGGGAACAATCCTTCTTGTTTCCCACGACCGTTATTTGATTGATGCATTGGCTACCCAGATATGGGAGGTCGAGCCCGCGAAGAAGTCTTTGCGGGTCTTTGACGGGACCTACAGCGAGTATAAAGCTTTCCTCCAGGCTGAAGCGCAATCAGCTGTCAATCAAAAAGCAACAGCGCAATCTGGAAAAGCCGAATCCAATCGAATGCGTAATTCCAGCAGTTCTGCTGAACGCAAACGAAGGGAGCGCATCAAGGTGGTCGAAGGTGAAATTTCAGCCCTTGAAGAAAAGATCGCATTGGTATCAAGCCGCCTGGAACATCCGCCAGCCGAACCAGCTGAGGTTTTGCGATTGGGTCAGGATTATCAACACCTGCATGCTGTTTTGGAATTGCGCCTAAAAGAATGGACTGATCTTTCCGAGGAATCGAGCAGTTAGTTTCTT
>CAYPJS010000163.1:0-25673 GCA_964411135.1 uncultured Anaerolinea sp. | reverse complement strand
TGGCCGTTCACAGGGCACGCATGCGCTTACGCGCCGCTGGTTTCCCCCCACAGGTCTGGGTGAAAGATATTACCCGCTGGAATAAAACAAATGGCAACTATAATTACATCCTGGATATTGGCTGTTTTCATCAGCTGTCTGGTACTGGAAAACAAATTGTGATTCGTTTCATGCATAATAATCTGGCTCCCGGTGGTAGGTTGATGATTTACGGTCATCTTCAGGATTCTGAAGGCAGCCGCCCGCACGGGTTGAACGAGTCAGATATTTCCGAGTTATCCATAACTTTTTCCCTTATGCGCCGCGATGATGGTACTGAAAGCGGCCGCGGTCCATCAGTGTGGTTGTGGTTTGAAAGAAAGGACCCATGAAGCGAATCCTTATCCTGTTAATTCTTATTCTTATTGCCGGCCTGGCTGCATTGTATTTAACCGGTTACCTGCCCGAGCTTGAGAATTTATTCCTCCGTCCAACAGAACAGCCAGCTGCTGATGATCCTGACTGTGGATACATGTGGGCAACCCAGCCGCTGCCTGACCTTTCAGCCGACCTGCAGAAAAAAGCGATTAAACTCGGGCTTCGGGCCTCAGAAGTAAGCGCGGCCGCATACGGCGAAAACTGCGTGCTTGCGGATGGAACCATCGATCATTTCAGCGCTATGCAGACCGACCTGTATTTCAAAGTCCCGGTGGAAAACCTGGAAGATCTGGATTCACTTGGTGCAATTGCTGAAGAAATAATCGGTTTCGTTGAAGATATCCCTCAAAGCACGATGCAAGGACCCAACAGCGGGTATATCCAGATCAATTACACCTCCTACCACGGCGAGATGCAAAGCCTGTGGTTTCGCCTGACAGACGCTCAAGCTGCCCTCCAGAACGGACTGGCGGGTGCCGATTTATATAAAGACCTGGTTAATTAGGTCGTTAAAGGTGTTTTTCCATGCGCCAGGCGGGTTCTTCTACCCACTGGCGGTGACCGAGGTGGTCGACATAAGACCATATCCCTGGCTCGTGGGCTACTACAACGAACCCTAAACGCGTGTACAGACTGCGTGCGCGTGGATTATTGATGGCTACGTTAAGCGTCAGGGTCGTATACCCTCGCACACGTAAGTCATCCTCCACGTGGTTCATGATCCTGGTGCCCAGACCCTGAGAGCGATACTCTGGTCGAATCCGGAACCCGTAAAGGTAGGCACGTGCCTTTCCATCAGCCAATTCGGGGCGTTCACAATTTAATTGAATCATGACCTGACCGGCCAGCCTATTTTGTTCGAGGTATGCCAACCAGATTATTGTAAGTTTTCGTTGCGCCCTACGGAATGCATCTGCGTACAGGTTGCGGAAATGGGTGAGCTCCCCTTCCCATTCCATATCGGAAATATCTTCGGAGCTGGCTTCCCGAATGACAACATCCTGTACCCATTTAGCTACCAGTTGTGTGTCCATGCACACCCATTACCATTACAGGTTGAAGCTCTGCAGCATTTGCTGCATGAGGGCAGCCTCTTGTTCTGCCGAGCTAATTTTACCGTCAAGCCAGGCTGCCCGCAATGACCATAGAATCTGACGATAGGCAGGTCCGGGCTCCAATCCCGTCGCCAGAAGCGCATAGCCATCAACTCTGGGTTGGATATGCCGCCAACTGGTAACGTATTGATCCAGCATCATCCGGACGTCCTGCGAGCGGCTGAGGCAGTAAATCCCGTAGAGCACCGGCAGCGAAATCTCATCAAGCACTGCAACTACCCGGCTGGGAGACCGATCCGTTAATTCGTCCAGCGTCCCTGCTTTTTGGCTTACTTCCAAAATTGCATCACTCAGGATATGCGAGAGACGCAAACGGTGTGCGATGCTCTGTCCGGCTTCCTCGGAATATTGCCCGAGCCAAACCAGGAACGCCAAGGCTCGTCTGATAGGTCCATTTCCGAGCACCTCCGGCAGCTCCCAACCGTTCGGGAAGGGTTCCGTCAGAACCCGGGTCATCGCCTCGCCTGTTTCTTTGGACCAGTTCAATAAAGGATGAATAGCTTTTAGCAGCCCAACCTCTGACAATCGTGTAAAACCCGCTGCAGGATTTGCCTCCATCATCATCAGATCTAGTTCATGCCGCAACCGGTCGCCTGAAACCTGGCGTATCAGGTCATGCGCTTCTTCCATAAGCTGCCGGGTGCGGGCTTCGATTTCGAATTTGAAGCGTTGTTCAAACCGGACTGCGCGAAGCATACGAGTCGGATCATCGACGAAGGAGAGGGAATGTAAAACGCGCACAAGCCGTTTTTGGAGGTCATTCAGACCGCCCCAATAATCGTATAAATCTCCGTAGTGACGGCCATCCAGCCGCAGGGCAAGGGTATTGATAGTGAAATCCCGCCGGTGAAGGTCTAACTTGATGCTCCCGCGTTCGACTGTAGGAAGGGCAGTAGGGTAATTATAAAATTCGGTGCGTGCAGATATAAAATCCAGGGTTTCCGGCAAATCTGCACCCGCGGCTGGAGCACCGTTGCCAAACTGCTTCGCCAGAGAGGCGCGAATGTCCCCAATCTGCCATTTGGCTGTGCCGAATCGGCTGTGGCTGGCGACCCGTCCACCGTATTTCTTTTCTAAGGAGTGGGCCAGCTGGATTGCATCACCCTCGACTACAATGTCAAAGTCCATACTGGGGCGGTCAAGGATCAGGTCGCGAACGAATCCGCCAACAATATAAATTGGTATGTGGTGGACATGAGCCTGCTCAGCAATCGCTTTGAGAAATTGGATGCGTGCCTCGGGCAGCGCAGCTTCAAGCCGATCGGAAAGGTTATTGTGTTCGGTGAGCAATGCCTCACCACCGCCGATGGTTTTCAAGAGGTCGGTGCGGGTGACAATCCCGATGATATTTTTTTCATCCGGGTCAACCACCGGAATCTGCCCCCAACCGGAATCCGCCATAAGATGCTGCAAATGCTCGATGGTATCCTTTGGCGTAACCGTGATCTCACCCGCATCCATCAGACTGGCAGCCGGCAGGTTTAATTTATGGGCTAAGGCGCGATCAACCGCACGGCGCGTCAACAACCCGATCACTCGTTCCTCTTTGACCACCGGATAACCTTCATAACCGTAACGCTGCATGAGCTTGCTGGCTTCCTGCGCGGAGGTTTCAGGCGAAAGGACTCTTGCGCCGCGGGACATAATCCGTCCAACAGTCATGGCCGGCTCGACCACTTCAGGCAAAATTTCAATCAACTTATCATAAGCGGCGGTAATCGGCATGGGTGCATTTGAATCAGCATCAGCTTGGCGCACTAGCGCAGCCGAAGCGCGCTCGTGACCACCCCCGCCGAAACGGGCAGCCACCTCTGCGACATTCACCCGGTCAGTCGTGGAGCGGGCAACCAGCCGCACACCCTCGGACGTTCCTACCAGCAAGAAAAGTGCATCCGGGTCGAGTAAATCCCGCAATTTGTGGGCAATACTGGATATTTCCTCATTAAGGCTTGGCGCTTCGGTGCATCCTATAACAATGCTCTGGCCGTGGATATTGATGGTTTCTGCTGACTTCAACAGGGAATTATAGATTTCACGCTGTTCTTCGGAGAGCGGGGGGTTTAGAAAGTCGCTGGCAATCCGTAAACTCGCACCCTGATCAAGCAGGAAGGCTACTGCGCGCGCATCCCGTGGGGTGGTACTGATGTAAGTCAAAGAGCCTGTATCTTCGTAAATACCCAGCAGCAGCGTGGTGGCTTGCAGCACACTCAGCGGGCCGTTGTGGTCGCGGATATCCTCGGTGAGGATGGTTGTACAGGCACCCAACCTGTCATTGACGATGGTCCAATCTGAGGGCAGGTCATCGCGAAGCTGGTGGTGGTCGACTACATGCACCCGGGTCTTTTTTGAAAACCCCTTTAGCGTGATCAGAGACTGAGTGTCTACAAGCGTGATGCTTTCCAAAGGCTCGGAAGGCAAATCGCGCGCCTCAACCAAAGGGATTTCTGTGCCGTATAGATTGAGGAACGCGCGTACATTACGGTTAACCCGCCTTGGCAGCACCGCAAAAGCCTGCTCATTGAGAATACGGGCTGCCAGCAGGGCTGCAATTGCGTCAAAATCGGCTTGTTCATGCGTCAGAATCACATGCATGATTGAATTGTAACATTTCCCCTCCGCCCTGCTCCATTTATATTGATTGGAGTTTACCGTGGCAAGTTGTCGAGGGGTCTCGGGAGATGATCATTCCTGGTCACGAGTTTTCCCTTTAATGTATTTAGTCGCCACCCTTCTATAATGGAAGTAGATCCTCTCATACCCATCAATTGGGTAACAATTGAAGAAAGTCAGGCAGATTATGGTATCGCCGACTGTATGCGGTTATGCGGCCAGGTCGATGGGGGATAGATTGGAACCGCTGGAGTTTAAGTTGCCTGAGTTGGGTCCATTCGACATTTGCTTGGATGTGACCCACTGCGGGTTATGCTATACGGATATTCACGCCATTGAAGATTACTACGGTATCACTAAATTTCCATTCGTTCCAGGTCATGAGATTGTCGGACTGGTGACGGATATCGGTTCTTCTGTGAGGGATTTTGAGCCTGGTCAAAGGGTTGGAGCCGGATGGCAGGGGCGCTGCTGTGGTCAATGTGAATGGTGCCAGAAGGGTGAAGAGCATCTTTGCATAAAAATATCTCGCGCGGGAACCTGGGAGCCCTATGGCGGTTTCGCAACCTCAATTGTGATAGACAGCAGGTTTGCTTACCATTTGGCTGATGAAATCGATTCAGAAATTGCTGCTGTATTGATGTGCGCTGGTGTCACAGTCTATTCTGCCTTGAGAAACAACCTGACACCAACAAAGCAGCACCTTGGCATTATTGGAATGGGAGGTCTTGGGCATCTTGCCATCCAGTTTGCCCACCACCTGGGTTATGCGGTAACGGTGGTTTCCGGTTCGCCAGAGAAGAAAGCAGAAGCACTCTTGTTTGGTGCCGATGATTTCATGCTGTCAGAAAAGGCGGTTTTGAGGGATTCTGAATATATTTTCGACAGCCTGTTATGTACAACCCACGGCGAGGTAAATCCAGAGTTGATCCTGGATACCTTGAAAAAGAAAGGCCGGCTTATCCTGGTCGGTTTCCCGGATTTATGCTTGAACACCACCGATCTGGTTGCCCATGAGTTATCGATTTGCGGCTCATTTCTGGGGAGTCGGGCAATCATGCGCGAAATGCTGACTTTCGCCGGTGAAAACAAAATCAAGCCGCGCGTAGAACTGATGCCAATGACCAAAATCAACGAAGCAGTGGAACGCTTGAGGGCAAACAAACCCCGATACCGTATTGTATTGACGAACCAATAAGCGGCACCAGCCTACTGCTCAATCCAAATAATTGAAATTTACGAACAGGGTATTTTATTAGCCTATAAATCCCAATACATTTGGGGACCGTGTTTGTTATATTCCCGGCAACCGAAAAAATTTGCTTTTACAGGTCAACATTTGGTATGATAGCCCATGTCGAGGAGGACAAACCATGCTTCCCGAACTTAACCAGGATGAACTGTTACGCTACTCGCGCCACCTTCTCATACCCGAGGTAGGGCTGGAGGGTCAGCGGAAACTCAAGAACGCATCTGTTCTGATCATTGGCAGCGGCGGGTTGGGCTCTCCGGTAGCGCTCTATCTGGCTGCTGCAGGTATCGGGCGGCTGGGTGTTGTCGATTATGATGTGGTGGATAACTCAAATCTGCAGCGGCAGGTATTGCATTCCACTGAATCGATTGGAATCCTTAAGGTCGAATCGGCCCGCCAGCGGCTTTCGGCGCTCAATCCCTACATCCAGGTTGATGTTTATAATGAGGTGTTTACCTCGGAAAATGCAGAACGCATTGCCAAAGGTTTCGATGTCCTGGTTGACGGGACCGATAACTTCCCCACGCGTTATCTGCTTAACGATCTGGCTGTCTTAACCGGGCGGCCGTTTGTTTACGGTTCAATCTTCCGCTTCGAGGGTCAGGTAAGCGTGTTCGACGCCCGCTCCGGGCCGTGTTATCGCTGCCTCTTTCCCATCCCACCGGATCCGGACACCGTACCGTCATGCGGCGATGCCGGTGTGTTTGGCGTACTGCCGGGCACCATTGGCACTATCCAGGCGACTGAGGTGATCAAATTGACACTGGGTATTGGAGAGCCATTAATCGGAAAATTGCTGCTCTACGATGCCCTGGCAATGTCCTTGCAGACTGTGAACCTGCGGAAAAATCCTCGCTGCATTGTGTGCGGACCTGAACCAAAGATCACCCATTTGATAGATTATGAAGCCTTTTGCGGTGTCCCTGCCCGCACTCCGCAGGATCACCTGGCGGGTGAAGGACGGGACATCGACCCAGTGGTGGTGGATGCCTGGATTAAGAACGGGGAGAACATAAAGCTGCTGGACGTTCGGGACCCAATCGAACAGGAAATTTCGCATCTACAGGGGGCGCTTAACATCCCCATCGAGCGACTGCCTCAGCACGTAAAAGATCTCGACCCTTCACAAAAATATGTCTTGTTTTGCCGTACCGGGCGCCGTTCTGCACAGGGTGTGCACCTTCTGGTTTCCTCTGGCTTTAACCAGGTTTTTAATATGCAGGGCGGCTTGAATGCCTGGGCTGAACAGGTTGACCCGACCATGAACCGCTATTAGAAAAGAAGAACATCAAAGAAAACATGACCAACTCATCAACGCACAACGACGCAACTACATTTCCTCAAACCAGCCCAGATCAGTCCAGTGAACCTACCCGGCCAAGCCTGTTGGCAGTGCTGGCTCACCCGGATGATGAATCATTTGGTATGGGCGGGACGCTTGCCCTGTATTCACGCCGCGGGGTGGATACTTACCTCCTGTGTGCTACCCGCGGTGAGGCCGGTGAGGTGGATGAATCAATGCTGCGGGGGTACGATTCAATCGCAGAACGCAGAGAAGCCGAACTGCGCTGTGCGGCTGGTAAGTTGGGTTTGAAAGAAGTGGCCTTCCTCGGTTACCGCGATTCGGGGATGGCTGGATCCGCTGATAACTATCATCCAAGCGCGCTTGTCGCTCAACCGCAGGCGAATGTCGCCCAAGAAATTGCCCGATATATTCGCCGCATTCGACCCTGGGTTGTGGTCACTTTTGATCCGATTGGCGGCTACCGTCATCCAGACCATATCGCAATCCATAAGGCTACTCTCCAGGCGATGCAACTTGCTGGAGATCCAAAAGCCCGTAACCTTGACGGTCTGCCAGCATACACTCCGAAAAAATTGTTTTATCAAACCATTCCGCGCGGTTTTATGCGCATGATGGTTCGGATCATGCGGCTGACTGGCAGGGACCCGCGTAAGTTTGGCAAAAATAAAGATATCGACCTTGCCTCTATCGCCGAGGTAAAATTTCCAATTCATGCTGTTATAAATTACAGGTCCGTCGCAGACATCCGTGATGATGCATCCGCCTGCCATGCCAGTCAGGCATCCGGTTCTCTTACCGGTGGCGCTTTCGCCTGGCTGCGCCGTACCTTTGCCTCCAAGGAGCTCTACATCCAGGCTGCACCGCCCCCAAACGGAAAGGTCGAACGAGATCTTTTTGCGGGTCTGGTGGACCTGCCACCCTTACACCGGATTTGAGTACCTTGGCAGGTTGGTATCCATGGTAGTACATGTGGAGAATAAACTCTATTGCAGCGTTTGAATGAAATGGTTGAAGTGGTATGGCTGGGAAGGGTTGATTACCGACCGGCATGGGAACTGCAGAACACTCTGGCGGTCGAAATTGCTTTCGGTCTGCGCATGCCGGTCTTGCTGCTGCTTGAACATCCGCATGTGTATACTATTGGCAGGCGTGGGGGCCGGGATAACCTTGTGTGGGACGATCAGGAGCGCCTGCAGCGCGGCGTTGACGTGATCGATGTGGACCGCGGGGGAGATATCACCTATCATGGCCCGGGACAATTGATTGGGTATCCTCTGCTGCGTCTGGCAGAAAACGGCTGGCAAGGGGAGCGTTTGCCAAAAGCTGATTTCGTCGGTTATGTTCGACGGCTGGAAAATACCCTGATCCACTCCCTGGGTAGTTTCGGCATCCCGGCAATTCAGCGGGACGGTCTGACCGGTGTGTGGGTTCCCGAAAACCGAATTTCCACAAATAAATCCGGATCCACTCAAGGCGGAAAAATCGCGTCCATTGGGGTAAAGGTGGACGCACACGGCATTTCACGGCACGGCTTTGCGCTCAACGTTCAACCGCAAATGGAATACTGGCAGGGAATCATTCCATGCGGTTTGAATGGCGTACAAATGGTCTCTATGGCGGATTATTTACGGCCGGTGCCTGAAATGCCGGCTGTGATTCAACAGGTGGCCAAGGATTTCTCAAAAACATTTTCATTAGATGTAATCTGGAAAAATCAAATTGACGAGGGCTAATCTATGAAAATCCGCACCGTTACCCTGGGCTTGCTGGTCGGCTCGGTTCTGATAACCAGTATTGCTCTGGTAAATGCCCTGACCGTCAAACAGGTGATGAACTGGACCACACCTGTCAATACTTTGATCGTATTTGCTTTTGCCCTGTTGCACGGCGCACAGCAGTTGGGCTGGAAACGAATCCTAACCATGTTTGTTATCGTTTCAGCCATAAGCCTCGCCTTCGAGAGCTACGGCGTAGCCAGTGGAAATGTCTATGGGCCCTATCATTACACGGAAATGCTGGGGCCTAAATTCCTGGGCCTGGTCCCGTATTTGATTCCTGTCGCCTGGTTCATGATGATGTACGCGTCGTACGTGATTGCGGATATGGTCATTCCCGCCAAATTTGGCTCCACCTTCGTCCGATTGCTCGCGGTGGCGGCAGTCACGGGCATTGCCATGACCGCCTGGGACACCGCCATGGACCCCATGATGGTCGGCGGCGGTCACTGGGTGTGGGATGAACCCGGGGCGTATTTCGGCATCCCGCTTCAGAATTTTTGGGGCTGGTGGCTGACGACCTTTACGGCGGTGGCAGTTTATTTACTCCTTGCCCAAATCCTGTTTAAACTACCTGGCAACACCACTCCAGCCCCTACTGCCTGGGTGATCATTTCCTATATGATTACCGGCCTGAGCACAGTCGCCGTCGACTTTATTTTCGACCTTGATGGACCAGGCATGGTCGGCCTGTTTGCCATGCTGCCGTGGATTATCATCGGCTTCGTTCTGGCTGCCCGCCGAAGCAGCTCAACCGGAGGTTAGCGACCTGGTTGTATCATCATCCTGGAATTATGATGAACGGTCCAACTGCGTTCGCAAGAACCGGACCGTTCTCTCCCAGGCCAGTTCTGCTGCCTGCGGGTCGAAGGCATCCATACGGTCCTCCTCGAAGAACCAGTGACCTGTGCCAGGATAAACGTTGAAATCAACGGTCCGGTTCACAGCCTTCAATAAGCCTTCCAACTCCGTGACGTTTTCCAACGGCTCAAAGGGATCGTTTTCAGCAAAATGACCCTGATAGGCTGACTTCGAGCTGGAAAAATCATCCGCACCGGTGCCGTAAAATACCGTCACTGCCCGAAAAAGGTCTGCTTTCGCCTTCGACAGCCATAAAGCCCAGAAGGCTCCATAGGAAAATCCAACCACACCCAACCCGCTGCCATTGACCGAGGGGTGTTGGCTCAGATCATCGGCTGCCTGAGTCAGAAATACCTCGACCTTTTCCATAGGCATTGCAGAAGAAAGTTGATCCGCCTCATCAATTGTTTTGGCAACTTCTCCCTGGAAAAGGTCTGGTGCAAGCACCACAAACCCCTCGGCTGCCAGACGGTCGCAAAAACTCTTGAAGAAATCGTTCAATCCCCACCAGGCATGCAGTGCCAGCACGCCGGGTCCTTTGCCGGATTTTGGTATCGCCAGATAATGTTTATTCGGTTGTTTTGTCATCCTGTCCTCCAGGTTTCTACCAGTAAATTTATTAGTTAGGGCAACGTTTTTAAGAGGACGAATTCGTTTCTTCAGCAGAGGTCTCAGTTCTAACCTCCGGCAGGTCGGGCGAATAGGCTGGAAGCTCTCCCGGGTCCTGACCCGGACCTGCTTCTCCGCCGCTGGTATCCTCAGTCGATTCCAGGAATGTGGTCCGATCAGACAGAAAAGATTTGAGATCTTCCCAGAGGTTTTCGCGTTTCCATCCCTCCCAGGTGCTCAAGAATTGAGAATAGATTTGATTTCTTTCAAGCTGCCGGTTTTCCTGATACAAGTTCAACCCGGGAATCAGGCGTTTAAAGGGCCGGATCGTCCCGAAATACTCAATGGTGAGCGACCGTTCCTGCTCAATAAACCTTGGCATTTCAATCTGCCAGATATCTGCATCGTGAATTGCCCCCAGCATATCCTGACTGCTGCGCATGGCTTTAATAGATGGCTTTAACCCATCCTCGAACAGCGGCGTGAAGGTTTCCAGCGTGTAGCGCAGCCTTTTGGCTGCAATGCGCATGGCATGCAATTCTTCCACCCGGTCAGGTTGGGTGACGAATTCATCGTAACGCAAGAAAGCACCCAGTTTCTCACGGATCGCCTGGTCGGCGACGCCCAGTAAAACGGGATCGTTTGGATCCAATCGATCATGGAAGATCTCAAACGGCGCTAGTTTTTGCGCCATGTCCGGTACAAGACCGCTTTTTTCGAGCTTCTGCAGCGATTTCAGGACTGCGGGCTGAATCTCAGCGCGCTGCTGGCGCAACCGAAGCAGCAATCGGCGTACACCTGCCCGGTAAGGCGGTTGCAGCGGCTCGAGGAAGGAAACCACGTGCTCGATTTGCACATCTTTATCCCGCGCTTGTCCGAGCGCCCGCGTTACCCCCCGGATTACTTCAATCCATTCCAGATGGCGTTTTCCTGCCAGGCTGGGCCCAAAGAGGGGAATTGTCGCACGCAGCCGCCGGGAAGCCACCCGCATACGGTGGACCGCTTCGATATCGCTGCCAAGGCGAACACCTTCGCCCTCCTGAACCAGTGCCCCGAGATGCGTCATCAAGACCGTTGCACCAAAGATCTGCAGGTTTGGATTGGCCTTCTTTTTCATTTGAGCCCCTGTCTGGCATGGCAGGACTAAATGTTCAGATCCTCCTCATCCATGCCGTCCATCTCGAACAATTCGCCGGTGGCGATGAACACTGTGCGTTCGCAAATATTGGACACCCGGTCTGCCAGACGCTCCAGATTGTGGATGACCCACAGCGCCATATTAACATTGTCGATGGTTGCCGGGTTGGCAATCATTTCTTTTAATATTTTACTGTAAGCTTGATTGAAAAGCTCATCAATCTGATCGTCTTCCTTGGGAATACTGAGGGCAAGGTTGGGGTTTTCTTCTATGAATGCGCCGAGCGCGCGATGCAGCATGCTCACTGCAATTTCGGCCATCTTGTCGATCTCGGCGGTGGGCATTTTACTTTCAGAATCGCCGATTTTAATCGCTACTTTTGCGATTCCTTTAGCATAATCTCCCATACGCTCAAGCTCTGTATTGACTTCCAGCAAGGCTGCCAGTGTGCGTAAATCGCGGGCCATCGGCTGCTGCGTGGCCATCAAAATAAGGATGGCGTTTTCGATTGCGAACCTTTTTTCGTTGATAATCTGATCCTGCTCAAAAACGGTCCTGGCAGTCTTCGTATCCCGGTTTTTGAGGGCTTTCACCGCCGAGAGCGTGGCTTCTTCCACCATGCTTCCCAGAATGAGAATTTCATCTTGAACCTGCCCTAACTGTTTATTCAGAGTATCGCGTGCCATAGGTTATCCTGTTCATGAGGTGGCTTAACCAAACCGTCCGGTGATATAGTCCTCGGTGCGCTTGTCATGCGGTTTCGTAAACAACAAACTCGTTTCGTTGTATTCAACCATGATGCCCGAGCGGTCCGTATCCATTGTGAAAAAAGCTGTGAAGTCTGAGGCACGTGCCGCCTGCTGCATATTATGGGTCACAATGATTATGGTGTAATTTTGCGATAATTCGCGCATCAGGTCTTCAATTTTCAGGGTGGCAATGGGATCAAGGGCAGAGCAAGGCTCGTCCATTAAAATGATTTCAGGGCGAACTGCCAACGCGCGTGCGATGCAGAGGCGCTGCTGCTGCCCGCCTGAGAGTGACAGGGCAGGTTTCTTTAAATCATCCTTGACTTCTTCCCACAGGGCTGCCTGACGCAGTGTTTCCTCAACCAGATCATCATTGTTACCCTGAAATCCATTTACGCGTGCACCCCAAATGATGTTGTCATAAATGGATTTTGGGAAGGGATTCGGTTTCTGAAAAACCATCCCGATCATGCGCCTTAATTGGACGGGATCTACTTCAGGGTCGTAAATATTTTGACCATGGTAAATAACCTGACCCTCGATGCGGGCCGACGGGACGAAGTCGTTCATTCGATTGAAAGCTCTCAGGACGGTACTTTTCCCGCAGCCCGATGGGCCAATAATCGCGGTGATTTTTTTGGGCTCAATTTGAAGATTGGCCCCCTTAACAGCCTGAAAATCTCCGTAATAGATATTCACGCCGCGGGTTTCAATAGCAAAATGGTTCGAAGTGGTCATTTATAGCCTGTATTATACCCTTTTGGAAAAACGATTGCGCAAGAGGATCGCGGCAGCATTGAGCGACAGGAGTGCCAGGAGCAGAACGATGATAGCGGCTGCTGCGATGTGCTGAAAGGCGGGCTGAGGGCGGGTGGTCCAGTTATAGATTTGGATCGGCAGGGCGGTAAAGCTTGAGAAAGGCCCTGTCGGATCGCTGGTTATGAAGGTGGATGCGCCAACCACAATCAAAGGTGCAGTCTCTCCAATGGCGCGTGAAACCGCCAGGATCGTACCGGTCATGATACCCGGCATCGCGTTGGGCAGCACATGCGACCAGATCGTTTGCCAGCGAGTAGCCCCTAAACCGTAACTCGCCTGGCGCAGGGACAGCGGCACTGAGCGGATCGCCTCCTGAGCATTGATGATCAGAATGGGCAGTACCAGCAATCCCATCGTAAGACCTGCAGATAGAATGGTGCGGCCATTTCCACCCTGTATGCCGAAGATTGCCCCGCTGGTAACCGGTTCCAGCGCCCGCACGAAAAGAGCCAACCCGAGTATCCCATAAACAATGGAAGGTACTCCAGCCAGGTTATCAATATTGGTTTGGATCAGACGGCTGATCCAGGATCTTTTGGATGCGTACTCTTCCAGATAGATGGCTGCACCAACCCCGATTGGAAAAGCAAAAAAGATGGCGATGGAGATCAAAGCAAGGGTGCCCATCAGTGCTGAACGCACACCTGCCAGTTCGGGAACCGACGCCATTGTGTTTCGCAAGAAATCCAGATTTAACCACTGCCTGAATTCAATTCGGGCGTTTGGGTGTGCAGCGCTCATTTCACCGATGATCTGCGTCCGAGAAAGCAGCGAAGGCAGCAAATTAAAGCTCTCGACGACCTCCGGTTTGATGATTTCTTTATCGATTATTTCGAGCAAGGTTTCTTTGCCCTGAACTTCGAGAAAGCCATTGCGTTCGATAGTCCGTACCCTGTTCTTGGATAGGTTGGTACGGATAATTTCTGCCAGTTTGCTGACCTCCAGCTGATCCAGCGGTTGATTTGATAGACTGGTCGGATCGACGACATTTTCGACAACCACCAACCCCATTGACTTATTGAGGACGGTTATGAGTAAGGTTGCCAGAAAGAGAACAGCCAGCAGGGTGGCCAACCTGAACAAAGCCGTGGAAACTTTGACGCTGCGTTTCCGGCTCTTAAAAATCGAATCGCTGTCAGCGGGTTTCCACCAATTATCGTTTCGCATAGGTATATTGTCTCTGGTCATTCGTACACCTCGCGGAATCGGCTTGAGATAGCCCGGCTGAGGACATTCAATCCTAATGTCACCAGGAAAAGCAGCAGCCCGATTGCAAAGATACTGTTGTAATCTGGAGTGTTGTAGGAGAGATCACCGCCGCTGATACGGGCGATGTACCCTGTCATGGTCTCTGCTGCATTGAATGGATTAAACGTGAAGTTTGGGCCAGATCCAGCGGCAACCGCCACGATCATTGTTTCGCCGATAGCGCGTGAGATGCCGAGGATTACCGCCGCAGCAATTCCTGATAGGGCGGCAGGCAGCACGACCTGGACTGCGGTTTCAAGCCGGGTGGCACCAAGACCGTAGGCAGCTTCACGCAGCGATTTTGGGACAGCGGTCAATGCATCCTCGCTCATCGAACTGATGAGCGGGAGGATCATGATACCCATGACCAATCCTGCGGATGCCATGTTGTAAATATCAACTGTTTGGCTGCCGAAAAAGGTCCGCAGCAAAGGGGTCATGAAAGTCAACGCGAAGTAGCCGTAGACTACACTTGGTACACCCGCCAGGATCTCTAAAATCGGTTTTAAGAAAGAACGCATTTTGGGGGTGGCATATTCGCTTAGATGCACGGCTGTGGCGAGGCCCAGGGGAAGTGCAACCAACATCGCGATTAGGCTGGTGATCATGGTTGAGGTGACCAGCGGCAGAACGCCGAACTTGCCTAGTTTGGGCTGCCATTCTATTCCGGTCAAAAATTGTACGACGCTGATATCCGGACTACCGAAAAATAACCAGGCTTCTTTTCCGAGCTCATAAACAATTCCGATGGTCGTCAGAATGGAGATCAAACCGCAGCCGTATAAAACAACTTGAATGATTGCCTCTGAAACGCGGCGCTTTCTTTTCAAGGAGAACCGGGTAGATTCAGTTTTGACAGTTGGCATGGTTCTGGCTGATATTCTCATTACATTTTCCACAGCTCGTTAAAATTCCCAGCAAAACAACCTGAGAGGCTGGCAGTCCCCATAATCTGCCAGCCTGATCCTTTTCTCAATTTCCGAATGTTATTGCAATGCCGTAAGGTAAGCTTCTTTAGCTGCTTCTAATGCTTCCTCGCTGGCCGGGAAGTATCCGACATCCCCAATCAGATCAGATACATTAGCCAGGTAGAAGCCGATGAAAGCGGCAACCTGGGGTTTCTGATTCATGATCCCAGCATCCGAGTAGATAAACAACGGGCGGGAGAGGGGATAATCACCGGCTTCAGCCGTTTCAAACGAAGGAGCCACATCATTAACCGAGAGGATATTCAGAACGCTTTCGTTTTCGTGGTAGTAGGCAAAACCGAAGAAGCTGATGGCGTATGGATCCCCCGAAACTCCCTGCACGAGTACGTTATCATCTTCGGAGGCTTGCAGATTGGCGGCATTCAGGAATTTTTCTTCGCCAGCATCTCCGAACGCCGGGTCCATCACAGTCTCGATAAAGAAGTCATAGGTACCTGAGTCGGTGCCAGGTGCGTAGCGATGAATATCTTCAGCCGGCCATTCCGGGTTGACATCCGACCACTTCTGAGCATCGCTCGAGAAAATTGTTGCCAGCTCTTCGATGGTCACATTTGAAGCAAAGGTGTTTTCTTTGTTGACCACGATCGCTAACGCATCCGTTCCAACGCGGAACTCGATCGGCGTTCGGTTCAGTGCCGAGCATGCCTGGATTTCGCTCTCCTTAATACCGCGGGAAGCATTGGCGATGTCGGTTTCACCTGTATTGCAGAAGCGTTCAAAACCTGCCCCGGACCCGATCGAATCGAGTTTTATGTTGCCCATTCCCTCGTAGCCTTCAGCTTTAAACAACTCGACCACTTTTTCACTGACTGGATAGACTGTGGATGAACCCGCCATGGTCAGGTCGCCTGAGTAGTCAGCTGGGTTTATGTCGAACGGATCAGCGGAAGTTGCCGGCTGCGTATCCTCAGTGGATTGGACAGGCATGTTGCCTGCTGGAGTTTCTACCACCGCCAGGGTCTCAACGGCTGTGGTACTGGTTTCGGTTTTCACTGCAGGCGAACAGGCAGCCAGTGCCAGACTAAGAATGGTGATCACGAATAACATGGATGAAATGCGACACATAAATTTTCTTCTCCTGTGTTTGATTTTTTATCGTTTTTAGGATAACAAACAGGTGTTAACCCTTGCCGAACGGCATGTTAACAACTCATGAACAATTGGTTAGCGTTCAGCAAGCGAGGCTGGTATAATTCAGCGTCGAAACGAACAGGGAAGGCGAAAATAATCAGTTATGTTGGAAAAACTTGCACAAATCCAGGAACGGTTTGACGAGCTCAATCGTCTCCTTCAAGAATCAGTCGAAGATTATCAACGCACAGCCGAACTGGCAAAAGAACGATCTGACCTGGAAGATATCGTCAATCGGGCAGAAGAGTATCGGCTGGTAAGCCAGCGCATCGACCAGGCACGTGACCTGGAAAATTCGGATGACTCCGAACTTCGTGAACTGGCAGCCATGGATCTTGAGGAACTCACTCCCCGATTGGAATCGCTCTCGCAGGAATTGAAAACATTACTGGTTCCAAAGGACAAGCGCGATGAACGCAATGTCATCGTCGAAATTCGCGCTGGTACCGGCGGAGATGAAGCGGCCTTATTTGCCGCAGATCTGTTCCGCATGTACTCCCGCTATGGTGAACGACGCAATTGGCAGGTGGAGATCCTGTCAGAAAGCGACATCGGGATTGGCGGATATAAGGAAGTAATTTTTAACGTCAAGGGAAAAGGTGCTTTTTCCCGGTTGAAGTATGAATCGGGCGTTCACCGTGTTCAACGCGTGCCAGCCACTGAAGCCTCCGGGCGCATTCATACCTCCACTGTCACTGTCGCAGTACTGGCTGAGGTCGAGGATGTGGAGATTCAAATCCCTGATGGCGACATTAAAATCGATATTTACAAATCAGCTGGTGCTGGTGGACAAAATGTTCAGAAAAATGCGACCGCTGTACGGATAACCCACTTGCCGACCGGTATTGTGGTAGCCTGTCAGGACGAGCGCTCCCAATTACAGAACCGTCTGCGGGCCATGAGCATCCTGCGCGCACGTCTTTTCGAGCTGGAAGAAGCAAAACGTCAGGCTGAGCTTGAGGAAACACGCCGTTCGCAAGTTGGTACCGGTGAACGCTCAGAAAAAATCCGGACCTACAATTACCCCCAGAACCGCGTCACAGACCATCGGATCAACATTTCATCCTTTAACCTGCCTGCCGTCATGGACGGCGAGCTGGATTTGTTTATCGATGAGATGTCCCTCAAGAGCGAGTCGGAACGCCTCTCGGCCCATGGAGAGTTCGACGATTAATGTCGGCAACTGGCTAAAAATGGCCAGTCAAGGTCTCGGGCAGGTCGAAAATCCGCAGCTCGAGGCACAGCTTATCCTTGGGAAGGTCCTCGCCCTTACGCGCTCGCGGATTCTGGCACATCCTGAGATCTTATTAGATCCTAGCCAGATTGCTGAATTGGCAATCCTGATGGAACGCCGTACGTCCGGTGAACCGCTGCCGTATATCCTGGGTACCTGGGAATTTTTTAACCTGACATTCATGGTCAGCCCGGCTGTCTTGATTCCGCGTCCCGAGACGGAACTGCTGGTGGAAAAAGCCATCGATTGGCTGCTGAGTAACCCGGATCGGCGGCGTGCGGCTGATGTTGGAATTGGTTCCGGTGCGGTTGCCACCGCTTTACTTGTCAACGTACTCGGTTTGCAGATGGCTGCTTCGGACATTTCTCGCAAGGCACTGCAAATTGCCGGGCAAAATTTGACTGCCCATCATGTGTTTGAGGCGGCGAGTCTCGTCCAATGTGACCTGCTTTCAGCCATGAGTGGACCCTTTGACCTTGTTTGCGCCAATTTGCCATATATCCCCAGTTCAAAATTAGCCGGCTTGGATGTGGCACAAAATGAACCCTGGACAGCACTGGATGGTGGTCCCGATGGATTGCTGTATATTGAGCAATTGACTGCTGACGCAAATCGTTGGCTGGCGCCTGGTGGTATGCTGATTCTCGAAATCGAAGCAGATCAGGGTGAAGCTGCTCCAGCCATGATGCGCCGCTATTTTCCGACCAGCAGGATAGAGCTTTTCACTGATCTGGCAGGGCTTCCCCGAGTGGTTACCCTTCAAAGGTAGATTTCTTCTGTGGTATAGGAAAAATGATGAAGACCATGCTCCTCCCAATTGATGATCCTCAGGCTGTACCAATGGCACTTGAACTTATTCGTGCTGGAGGTCTGGTAGCTTTCCCAACCGATACAGTGTATGGTCTGGCGGCAGATTTGCACAATGAGAAAGCGATCAACAACCTTTTTGCTGCCAAAGGTCGCGAAATGAATAAAGCCATTGCAGTCCTGGTTGGCTCCGTGGAGCAATTGGACGAAATAACCCCAGGCTTCTCTGAACCTGCCAAAATATTAGCCGCGCGTTTCTGGCCTGGCGCATTGACACTGGTCGTCTCGCGCCGGCATGAACTCCCCGATGTCCTTTCCGCGCTCCCAACGATTGGTGTACGGATGCCTGATCACGCATTTGCGGTGCAATTCCTTAAAGAAACCGGCCCGCTGGCGGTAACCTCAGCAAATATCTCCGGGGCGGATAACCCGCTAACCGCACTGGATGTACTCGAACAGCTCGGCGGCCAGGTGGATCTGATTCTGGATGGCGGCAGGTGTCCTGGCGGTATACCCTCAACTGTAGTGGATTGTACAATCCCGGATGTAAAAGTGCTGCGGCAGGGTGCTATTTCCAGCGAGGAAATATTCCGCGCCGTGGGCAGTTCGTAAGGCTCTGAAACGTTTACCGGGTGGGTACGCCGCGAATCCATGCTACAATTATGGAATGCACTCGCCGTCCACCGAGAGGATCCGACCCAGCGCCCGCCATCGTCGTCAGGTTTTCTGGCAGATTCTTTTTCCGGTCATAGCTGCGGCGCTTGCCTGTGCACTTCTGGTAGGATTGTTGACCGTGTCTTCGGTCAAAGGATCATCTGCAGCAGGCCAGTGGGCCAGCATCTCGACGATCTGGCTGGTCGTTCCGTTGATGGCGATCGGTGTGCTATTTGCCATTACTTTGGCTGGATTGATTTTTCTGCTGTCCCGATTGATCCGAAACCTTCCGACCTACACACATTTGGTTCATGTCTATGTCCAGATCATTAACGTCCGACTTGACATCATCCTGAATCAGGTCTCACGACCTCAAATCGGAATGATCAGCCGGTGGGCAGCTTGGCGAGCTTTCTGGCGCCGTTTGTGGCGTGCCGGAAAATCAGTATAGAATAATAATTCTCACTTTTGGAGGATGCGCCAGTATGGAAAATTCTAAAAATAAAATCCTCATTTTGGGTGCGCTGCTTGGAGCAGTCGCCGGTGTTGTCGCGGCAGTAGTCTTCATGCAGCGGGCTGAAGAGGCGCATCAGAATCCGAAATTGACTGCCGGAGACGGTGTCAAAGTAGGATTGGGCGTGCTTGGGGTATTAAAATTAATTTCAGATATTGGTACCAAGAGATAATCCTGGTTCAGCTCTTAATCCATTTCAATATCTTATTCTTTTCTGCCGTCTTGGAATTTCTGATCGATTGGTAAATAGGTAGGTTTGCTGAACTGATCGTGTTCTACCCGGACAGGTTTCCACAGTCCCATTCAAGGAATAATGGAAGTAACTTCGTTATTACGCTTCGTTATCGCCGGGAAACTACAACGGAATTATATCCTGCCCATGAGCGAGAAACCCGCCCTGGATAGTCCTGGCGGTTCGCTTTTGTATGCAGCCTATGGTTTACGTTTGTGGGGAGACATGGTGGGTCTGATTGGCCGGGTGGGGGAGGATTACCCGCGTGAATGGTTAGAACGCATGGGGCAGCACGGATTTGATTTGCGAGGCGTAAAGACCCTGCCAAAGGCGGTTGACCTTCGTTATTTTGCGGCTTACCCTGACGAGACCACCCGCTCGACCTCAAATCCTGTATCTCATTTTGCACGCCTGGGATTGCCTTACCCCAAATCCTTGCTCGGGTATTCTGATACGGGTCAACAGGTTGACAGCCGCATCCAGCCCAACGATGTCACGATCCGGATTACCGATTTTCCGATGGATTACATGGATGCGACCGCAGCTCATATCGCACCGATCGATTATTTGAGTCACGTCCTCCTTCCGCCAGTTTTTCGGCAGGGACGCATATCAACGATCACATTGGATCCTTCGGCTGGTTATATGACGCCCATATTCTGGGATGAGATTCCCGGCATTTTGCGCGGCATTAATGTTTTTCATGTGTCTGAGGAAAAGATACGTTCCCTCTTTCAAGGTCGCAGCATCGATCTTTGGGAGATGGCTGATGCCATTGCTGCTTATGGATGTGAGTTGGTGGTCATAAAACGCGGGATCCACGGACAGTACCTGCTCGATAATGCACGCCACATGAGGTGGATCATTCCGGCTTACCCTTCCCGGGTAGTTGATCCAACAGGGGCAGGGGATGCATTCTGCGGCGGTTTTCTGGCGGGTTTTCGCGAGACTTATGACCCTCTTGAAGCGGCGTTGCGTGGGAATATTTCTGCATCGATCGTGCTGGAGGGAACCTCACCTTTTTATGCCGAGGATAGCCTGCCGAGTCTGGTTGAACTACGGTTGGATTCTCTGCGCTCATTGGTGCGGAAATTATGAAAATCCAGCAGGTCTCAAACCTTGAAACTGTCATGGATTGGATTTGCGCTATTCAACAAATCCCGGCTCCGACATTCAACGAGAGCCAACGTGCAATTTTCATGCATTCTGAATTTTCCAGGCTTGGTATGCAGGATGTTCATTTTGACTCGACCGGGAACGTGTTGGCACGCTGGCCTGGCGGATCAGGCTCCCCGCTGGTGGTCAGTGCCCACCTGGATACGGTCCACTGCGACCTGACTGAAATCCCGTTGGAGCGCACCGACCAGCGAATCACTGGTCCAGCTGTTGCCGATAATTCGACAGGTCTGGCAGGATTACTCTTCCTCGCCTGCCATTTATGTGAGGTTAAACCATCCTATGCTGGCGATATTTGGTTGGCAGCCAATGTCTGCGAGGAAGGATTGGGAAATCTGGCAGGGATGAAGGCTGTCGTGGAGGCTTTTGGAGCGAAACCCCTTGCCTACTTGGTTCTGGAAGGTCTGGGGCTGGGGCAGATCTGTCATCGGGGTTTGGGCGTCAACCGGTTTAAAGTAACGGTTGAGACCTCGGGTGGTCATTCCTGGGTCGATTATGGAAGACCGTCCGCGATCCACATCCTGGCCGACATTATTTCTCAACTGACACATCTTTCGTTACCTCGAAAACCGCGTTCCAGTTTGAACGTAGGAATTATCCAGGGGGGTACAACGGTCAATACGATTGCACCTAGCGCGTATTTCCTGCTTGACCTGCGAGCTGAAGATCACAACACGCTTTTGCGCATTACCGACAAGGCACGAAGTATTATCCATTCTTATGCAAGGAATGGTGTCACGGTTGCTCTCGAGCAAATTGGGTCTCGACCAGCCGGCGAAATCCCGCCCGATCATCCGCTGGTGCAGTTTTCGATGGACGTGCTGCACTCCTTAAATCTCTCCCCAACCCTGGAAATCGGCTCGACGGATGCCAACATCCCGCTTAATAGTGGTTATCCGGCCGTTTGCGTCGGTCTGACCAGGGGAAATCACCCCCATACCCAGCGCGAATACATCGAAATTGCTCCACTGCAAACAGGCCTGGCGCAGCTCCTTGAGCTGGTCGATCGGGTCTGGCAAATCGGTAATTGATTTGCTGGACGGGAAATTCCTGCTGAGCTTATTTTGTGCTCGGACGGAAGCGCGGCGGTTTCTGCCCGGTTGAAACCCAATCACCGAGTACGCGCACCTGATACCTGACCGCAATTTTCCACAACGCTCTAACCGACCCTTTGGCTGCCTGGATATCGCCTGGTCGAGGGCTGTAAGCATCATTCTGGTATTCGGCTAATAAGTCGAAAGCAGGCTCTTGGCTTTCGGGTAGGATGCGAATCAGTTGTTGGATTTGCTCGGCTGGGGTCGAACTTGACAGCATGTCGCTGCGCAAGAATCGCAGGATCCAGGAAATTTGTACGAACACCTTTTCCATAGGCGTCAGATCGACAAAATTGGACCATTGAACAACCCAAACTGGAACTTTCCACCCGCGTTTCCGCAGTGTCTTTTCAACAATTACTGGCAATTTTAATTGGGGGTTGCGTTTTCCCAACCGGTACATCAGAAAAGCAAAAAGCGGCAGGAAGAAGATACCGCCAACGACCGCTGCGGTACGCAGGGTATCCCAGATGGTAGGCTGCAGGTTCGAGCGATTGTCAAACCGATCGAATGCATCCTCTTCGACACTCTGGTCACGGATGTTCTCCTCTTCTATCGATGTGTTTGCATCCGGATCCTGAATTCCTCCATCGGCAGATGCCTCCCCGCTTGGGCGGATAAGCCTGCCTTGCGAAGCAGTGGGCTCGAACTCAACCCAGCCGTACTCCGGGAAGAAAACTTCCGGCCAGGCATGGGCGTCGCGTTCGCGGACTTTGTACGCCTTGGCTTCGGCGTCGTATTCTCCCTGGGCGTAACCGACCACCCAGCGGGCAGGAATCCCTAATGACCGCAGCATCAAAACCTCTGCTGTAGCGTAATAGTTACAGAATGCCTGTTTGTGGGTAAACAGCATCCATTCAATCGGGTCTTCACCGGGGGGTATCGTTGGCAGGATCTGGCTGTAAATGATGTTTTCGCGCAGCCAGGTGGTCACGGCAGCGGCCTTATCGTATGGATTTTCCAGACCGGCGGTTATTTCCAGCGCAAGATCACTTATCGATTGTGGCATGTCGTCTGGCAATTGTAGATATTTCTCAATCCATTCAGGGTACTCTGTGCTGGATCCTCTTAATTCGAGCACCGAAGGAGCTGCCACCAAAGAGACTACATCATAGACCTCGCCAGGTCGGATCATCGGATCTACGAGTATGGAAGTCACATCCACCCGCTTCCCATCCACGGTTTCCCGCATCAAAGATACAGGCCGGCTTACGCTGTAAACCATCGATGGAGCATACAGCATGCTCAGATTGCGCTCCGGGTGGAATGAAAAATGGACTGTGAGGCGGCTTTCAAAGGTACTTTCGTACACTATCCGTTGGTTGCTGGAGTAAGGTTCGGTAGTATTGACGGTGCTGTGCCATTTCCCGTCGCTGTAAAAATTGTAGCTGCGGACACGCCAGTAGTATGGCAATCCTTTTTTGGACTGAATATTGGGCTCCACGGCTAAGATCACGCGATCAGAAAGTTGTGAGCCTGTGCCCAACGAAAAATCATCGCCATAATATTCGCGTGGAACCACTGTGGTCCCCCGCAGGGGTCGGACGGCGTTTTCAAAGCGCTGCCGGATATCGTTCCAGGCAGAAACCACGCGGTGCCGCTCCGGAGTGTTTGGCGCAAAGGCTTTGACCACATTCGATGCATTCCAGGCCAGGACCACCAGCACAATTCCAGTGATTAACGCGCCGCGCCCCCAGGAGAACCCCGTATCGCTGTCAACCGTGATTTCCTCGCCGTCCCATTGGCGTTTGCGATTCAGGAAGTGAATACGGGTAATCAAGACGAGTGCCAGCACCGCAAAGATTGCCATGGCAACGCCGCGCGTCCCGACGGCCGGGTGGTAGATATCGATCACCAGGATAGCGATTCCAGCGATTATCATTGAAAGCCACGGCTTACCGCGCCGGGTCAAATTGTAGCCGCCCACGATGGCCACAAACCAGAACAGCAGCAGCATATTTGCCAGGAACAGGATCGAGTCAGTAAGCGGTTTGTTTTGCAGGAACAGGTTAAGGCTGTTCCACAGGCGTCCGCCCACGCTTGTCAACCGCTCCGAAAATACCACTTCGCCGGGAATTATTTTCGAAAACTGGTATGGCAATACCACAAGCGTGTAACCGAGACCAAGCAGCGTTGCTGCCAACGGCTTGAATTTACTCAAACCCAATCCCAGGCCGATGATTGCACCCAACATGGTAATCCCGACCACAAGGTTGAGGTCTTCGGTCCACTTTGTGTCAATAAACCGGTAAGAGGCGGTGATCAGGGCGGCTAGAAAGCATAGGACGGCTGTCCAGTCCCACCACCGATTTGGCGCAATTTTCATATCTTTGAGTGTACAATAAAACTATTAAAATCGTCAATCCGGGCGAAGAATTGGCATGCAAATGGATTCGTATTCTTTGTATGCCAGGTATTTTCAAGTATGATTTTGGTTCTGAACTGAGAACGAGCCCTTTGCAGATCAGGGGAAAATTGTCAATCTTGATCCTCTTCCACTTAAGGATATTACCTGTATGGATGCATTGACACAATGGGAACTCACGGTTAATTTGTTCTTTCAAGGCCTTGGCACCTGGTTATTGCCAATCATGTCGGCGATCACCTGGCTGGGGACCGAATACTTTTACATGATCGCGCTGACGCTAATTTACTGGTGCCTGGATTCGGCGCTGGGTGCCCGCATCGGCCTTATTTTGATGCTGGCAAACTCGGTGGGCGGGTTTTTCAAGGTTATCTTCCATACGCCCCGCCCATATTGGATCGACCCGCGTGTTTCGGCCTTTTCTGCCGAAACCTCATTTGGTCTGCCGTCCGGGCACACGCTCAACGCAACCAGCGTGTTTGGCATCACCGCAGCCTCTTTGCGCAAGAAATGGGTCTGGCTGGCTGCCGTGGTTATCATCATCCTTATGGGCATCTCGCGCATGTACCTGGGGATGCATTTCCTGCGGGACGTCGTCGGGGGTCTGGTAATCGGTACGATCCTGTTATTCCTGTTCACCGGGCTGGAGGAGCCCCTGGTCCGGTGGTTCAAAAAGCAGCATATCGTTTACAGGATCTGCGCGGCGCTGCTGTCTGCACTATTGATGATCGTCGCTGCGCTGATGTCCAGAATCGCCATCATAGGCTGGGAAATGCCGGAAAGCTGGTTTACCACGGCGCTGAACGCATCGGATGTTGCGATTGATCCGCTTTCGGTAGAAGGCATATTCACCTCGGCAGGGGTTTGGTTTGGGCTGCTGGCTGGACTGTCGTTCGTCATTAATGGATCCGGCGCGTTCGATGTGTCCGGACCGTGGCTCAGGCGTTTCCTGCGCTACCTGGTCGGGATCATCGGGCTGCTGGCGCTGTATGCCGGTTTGGGAGCCCTCTTTCCTGACACACCGGACCTGCTGGGGTATTCCCTGCGTTTTCTCCGCTACACCTTGATCGGGTTATGGACAGCCTGGCTGGCCCCGCTGGTGTTCATCAAGCTGGGCCTGGCGCAGCCGCGGAAAGCAGTATAATCAACCTTAGAAGATCAAATCGCTGAAGAAATTAATATATTCACAAGGAGGAACGATGCGCCGGTTTGTAGCTTTAATTGCAGGGTTATTAACGGGTGCCCTGATAGGCGGGGTCCTTGCCCTCTTATTTGCACCCAGCTCAGGTAAATCGCTGCAGGATAAAATTGCTGAAATGATTGACAACCTGGCCGGTGAAGTCCGGTCTGCGGCTGATGAACGCCGTCAGGAACTGGAAGCCGAGCTGTCCAAACTCCGCCAGCCGCAAGTCAAGCTGGAATAAGAAAATCTCACAACTAAAAATAGGCTGCAGATAAACCCTGCAGCCTATTTTGATTCTTTCTGTGTGTTCAGTTAAGGCAGCTGCCGGATGGTGTACTCGTAGGCAGCGGTCTGGCGCGTGAAGCGCGTTGTTCCACTGACCACCACCGTCACAT
>CAYPJS010000162.1:0-1984 GCA_964411135.1 uncultured Anaerolinea sp. | reverse complement strand
ATGTTACTGAAGTGAGCCAGGACACCTGGATCCTGTTTCCCTGGGATGCAGAATCCCAATTCGTCACCCCTCTTGTCGGTCAGGGGAAAGTGTAGGGGGCGCCCTCTTGCTTGCTTACGGCTTATATGTCGCTCTTCAATTTTCCACCAGGTGGATTTGCCCGTATACCGTGGCAGAGTTGCCTGGTTTTTTTGTGATTGTCGGGGGCAATGGCTTTAGCCCGCATATTTCATGGATGTCCTTTTTTCATCCCGAAGTGGTCAACAGCGCGCTTTGCCGAGGACCACTTCACTGTTTTGGCACCCTTCAGACGTACTTTTCCTCATTCAGGGCGCACTTCTCCTATAGCCCCCGTTTTTCTCTACACGCCGGGGCAGCGCTCAAGCCTGCGGTCAGCCGGGAGCAAGTTGCGCAGCCACTGCTGCAAACACGCTCTGGAATGGATAACTGCTGCTCAGCAAAATCTTGATTCTCCTGGTGTTACGAATAACCACAGCTCCAACCTTGAGGATTTTCACGCGGATTGTCGCGACCTGGCTTCTGGCATACTCTGTGCCCTGCAAACAACAGCGTCGAAGAGTCTCCAGGAGGACATAGGCAATGCTGGAGAGCAACAGGCGGAACTGATTGGGCCACCACTTCTGACAGCTGGTGCGATCTGCAAACAAGCCAAGCTGCTGTTCCTTGATACGGTTCTCCATATCGCCTCTGGCGCAATAGACCGTCTCGTACAGTTCCTGCGGGTCACCTTCCAGATTGGTTACCACATAGCGAGGATTGCTCCCTTGCCAGGAGTGCTCCGCCTTGACAATAACTCGGCGGGCTCTGTCCCATGATGCCGCAGCATATTCTATGGAGGTGAACAACCTCTGCTTCTGCCCGCTTGCCTGATAGTCCCGTTCCGCCTGTTCATGGAGGTCGGCGGAGAGTCTGTTAAGGCGACTGTTCTTTGCCTGGCCAATGATGTAGCCCACATTATGCCGATCGCACCATCGCATCATCTTCCATCGGCTAAATCCGCTGTCACCCCGGAAAATTATCTGCACCTCAGGCCACTGGCGACGAAACCGCTTGACCAGCAGTGACAGGATGGCCCAGGCATGCCGCGCTGCATCGATCTTGCTCGTCCGCAGATAACTCACCAGCAACTGCTCACCGCAAAACACATACAGGGGCAAAAAGCAGTAGCGGTCATAGTAGCCATGGAAAAAGCGCCCCTCCTGGCGACCATGAACCGCATCGTCAGTGGCATCGAAGTCGAGAATCAGTTCCTGCGGCGCCGTGGCGTGAGAAGCGATAAAGGTCTCGAGCAAGACTTCATGGATCGCCAGAGCCTCCGCGCGCCCCATCCGGTTCTCGAAACGGCACAAGGTCGATGGACTCGCCAGGACTTGATCTCTGCCCAGCGCTGTCTGGAGCAGAGGATCTGTCCTGAGGCGTTCATGATCGTTGAGATCTTCATACCCAAGGCAGATCCCGTATACCCGTTGCTGCAGCAGGCTATGGTAATCGTGACGAACCTGCTGCTTTCGCCGCCTGTCGGTGAAACGATTGGCAACGGCAGAGGTCAGTTGTAAACGCCGGTCCATTTCTCGAAGAAGAACTGCGCCGCCGTCACTGGTTATGTCCCCACCGGTGAATTCTGCCTGAACAAGGCGCCGTTTACAGCTTGTGAGATCAATGCGGTCTATGGTACATTTTGTCATGGCGAAACCCTCCTTTTTATTCATCTTAAGCAACTGAATTATAAAGGATATATTGGGTTTCGCCTTCTTTTTTTATGAAATATGCAGGCTAGATAAGGACCTAATCCATGAACTTGGGTTAAATCGACCCCAATCATGGCATATAGTGCCTCTCTTACATTAAACGCTAGGGCATTTGGCTGGCGTGTCCGATATCTTTCCTTGGGTAAAGGGGCATCCTGTGCTTTTGATTTACGCAATTTCTGCAAAACAGCCTCTATCTCCTTATCACATGCGGC
>CAYPJS010000161.1:0-10859 GCA_964411135.1 uncultured Anaerolinea sp. | reverse complement strand
AATGCCGCCCGTCCGCCATCAGCCAGTTGGGCTACTGCCTTGATGAGGAAATAAATATATAAATTTGAGGCGGTGCTCAGGTCAAGGCCTGTAAAATTCTTTATTATTTCTGAATAGATATGCTTACCAGCCAGTCCACGGAACTTCTGATAGGGTGGGTTGCACAGAATTCCGTCATAGCGGCTTTCCCATTCAGCGTTGATGTAATCCTCATCGACAAGTTCTAATTGCGTATAGCCATTTTCAAAAAAAAGTGACTTCGCCTGGCTTGCCAGGTTTCCATCCAGTTCGTATCCCACCATTTTTGGCGGAGGTCCAGAAATTGTTTCGAGGCAAGCTCGAAAAAAAACGCCCAGCCCAAAAGCCGGGTCGAAGAGAGATCGACACTTTTTACCATTTAACACCCATCGTGCCATGAGTCGGGCTATCGGGTAGGGCGTGAATATCTGGCTCCGCAGCCTGCGAATTTCAGGGTGCAGATTCTTGTTGAAATCGATTTCCGGAGCATCAGTAAAAAAAAGGGGGGAAGCTTTCATCATCCAACCCGGATTATAGCATCGGCATCCTATTCGTCTCAGGAATTGCTGGATAGTACAATTAATCCTTTTGAGATGTGACCATTCTCCTCAGCACGTTCGGATAATTTTGTTAAAATTGAAGACACGTATCTTGATAGCAAATTTATCCCCGAAACAGGCTTGAATGGCTGAAGAAAAAATTTTGATCGTCGATGATGATCTTGCAAATGCTGTGCTCTGCCAGCGTCTGCTGGAACGGGCAGGATTTAAACCTCAGGTGGCTACCAATGCCAACGATGCGCTGCACACGTTACGGGCAACTGCGTATGACCTGCTGATCACAGATATCCGTATGCCCGATCTGGATGGCTTTGAGTTGATGGCCCAGGCTGCCCAATCTACTCCTGATCTGGCGATCCTGGTTATTACCGGATTTGGAACCGTTGAAAACGCCGTCAAAGCGCTGCGCCTGGGCGCGGATGGTCTGATCCTTAAACCGATAGCACGGTCCGGGGAGCTGGTCGAAACAGTCAAATCCGTTCTCCAAAAGAGACAAAATAAATTAGATGCGTTGCGATTGAAATTCTTAAGGCCGTTGTTTGACGTCGGGGAACACTTTTATTCCGAAACCACCCCGGATTGTCTGGCAGCTCTGGTCACTGAAGATATTTGCAACCAAACGAATTCCGCGATTTCAGGAATTCTCGTTCATGAAAAAGATTCAACCGGTTGGCATATTCTCGCAGGTAAGAATTTGCCGCCTCTCGAACTTTCGGTGCAGCAATCAGCGTTGATTGAAAATACTATGGATTCGGCAGATGAGCATGCCGCCGTGCTTGAAACCTCTGTCGAAGAAATCCCGGACGCTGCCCTGAAGACCTGGCTCCGATCGCACGCTTTAGGTGGTGTTGTTTATGCACCAGTAGGGCGGAAGAACCGCAATTATGTTTTCTTCGCTATTCGGGAAAATTCAAAGCCGCTCTGGGGTGGGCCAGATAAAGAACTCTTTGCGATTTTAGCGCGCCAGGCTGCGGTAGCCCTGGAAAATGCAGATCTCTATAATGAGTTGAAAGAATTCATCCAACAGCTTGAGGATTCGCAGCGTAGTTTAATAATGGCTGAAAAAATGGCTGCACTTGGGCGTTTGATGGCCTCCCTGGCACATGAGCTGAACAATCCCCTGCAAGGAGTTCAAAATTGCCTTCACCTGGCTGAGATGACCGATTTACCCGAAAACCAACGTCAAGAGTTCATTCAGATGGCACGCCGGGAGGTTGAGCGCGTATCCAAGATGGCGCAGACCGCCATGGAATACCATCGGCCTTCCCATGTCGACATAAACCCAGAAAACATCAAACGTTTGCTTGATTCGGTTCTTACCCTTCTGGATGCACAGCTGCGTGAGAACCAAATCGAGGTGGTGTGCTCTTCATCTGGGGCAGACCTTGACGTACCGATGATCCGCGACAAAGTTCAGCAGGTGGTCTTAAACCTGGTGCTGAACGCTCAGGACGCCCTGTCGACCGTTGATCACCCTAAAAAAATCTGGATCGATGTGGCTGATCACGAAAACGGGATCGAAATATGTATTGAGGATAATGGGCCCGGTTTGGACCCAGCCATCGAACAACGGCTTTTTGAGCCATTTGTCAGTACAAAAGCGTATGGATCGGGTTTGGGTCTTGCGATAAGCTATGAGTTAATTGTGGATGTGCATGGCGGAGAATTGGGCTTTGTCCCTCCGGTCCATGCGCAGGGAGCACGGGTTCGCATCGTGCTTCCGAGGAGAGAATAATATGGCGAAGGCTAGAATATTGGTGGTTGATGATGAAGAGGTGGCACGCCTGTCTCTGCTGCGTATCCTGCAGCTTGAGGGATATGAAGTTACAGCAGTAGGGGATGGCGAGACTGCACTGCGTGAGATTATGCGGTCAAACTTCGATTTGATGGTTTTGGATTTAAAAATGACTGGGATGGGCGGCATTGAGGTGGTGACCCGTACTGTCGACAGCCATCCGAACCTAAAAGTGATTATCCTGACAGCATACGGCAGTATGGACACTGCCATTCAAGCCCTGCGCTACCGTGTAAATGATTATCTGATTAAGCCTGCATCACCTAAAGATATTTTAAAAAGTGTCGAACGTGCCCTTCGAGGTGAAACCCTGCTTGGATCATCCCCCAATTTTGGAGAGTCACGTCCCATCGTCAACCCCCAAATTCCCCAGGTTCGGCCGTATGAGCAGTCGGTGTTTCATACTGCTACCGGCGTAATAATTGACTGCATGCGGCGGCGTATTACCTGGCAGGCAGTCGTTGTTCACTTAACACCTACTGAAGCCAAGATCCTTGGCGTGCTTCTGGAAAACAATTCGCTGGTTGTTCGGCATCAAGAGCTGGTCCAAAAGGCTTACGGTTACAGAGTGGGCGGCGAGGAAGCAGCAAAAATCCTGCGGCCAATCCTGTCTCGCCTCAACTCCAAGCTGGAAAAATTCCCGGAGGGTGCGAGCTGGATTCGATCCGTTCGGGGTTCTGGTTACCTCCTGGAACTTGAGGGCAGCGTTGCCAGCGACGGGACGCCGGCACTAAAAATATAAAAAAACCGGCCATTATTGACCGGTTGGACGATTTCCTTGAGCGGGTGATGGGACTCGAACCCACGATATCTTGCTTGGGAAGCAAGCGTTCTACCACTGAACTACACCCGCTGGCAAGTTTGGATTATATGCGTGCAGCTTAAGAATGTCAAGCACCACAAGCGGCAACCCTCGTGCTTCAGCATCGTAATCTTTTTAAATCTCACGCAGAAGTCCGATAATTTTGCTATGGTATAATTTTCTTTTCAAATCATTTTGACTGTAGCCGTAGTGCCCTCAGGGAATAGGAGAACATATTGGCCTTCAATCCTTTCAATTGGTTGATGGGATTGTTCTCTCTGGACATTGGGATTGATTTGGGGACAGCGAATACGCTGGTCAACGTCCGGGGAAAAGGAATCGTAATCAACGAGCCATCCTGGGTGGCCGTGGAAAAAAGGAGCCGCCGACCTTTAGCCATTGGCCTGCAAGCCAAGGAAATGGTCGGACGCACCCCTGCCAATGTTGTCGCCATACGTCCACTGCGGGATGGCGTTATATCTGAATTTGAAATCACTCAGGCAATGTTAGGCTATTTTATCGGCAAGGCGCATCAGCAAACGATTGTGCCCATGCCGCGCCCGCGCGTCGTAGTTGGCATTCCCTCCGGGGCAACTGAGGTTGAGAAACGGGCTGTTTATGATGCTGCCATGTCTGCTGGCGCCCGCGAGACCTATCTGATTGAGGAACCGCGTGCTGCAGCTCTCGGCGCTGGTTTACCGGTGTCAGAAGTTCAGGGCAGCATGGTGGTGGATATTGGCGGCGGGACGACAGAAGTTGCCATTATCTCGATGGGTGGGATTGTGGTTTCGCGTTCCCTGCGAGTCGCTGGCGATGAGTTGGATCAGGATATCATCCAGTACATCCGCAATAAGTACAATCTGTTTATCGGCGAGCGTATGGCCGAGCAGGTCAAAATGCAGATTGGCTCAGGTTACCCGCTTCCGTCTGAAAAGACCATGACGGTACGCGGTCGTAATTTGGTCAGCGGTCTGCCAGAATCACTAGAAATTTCATCCGTTGAAATTCGAGAAGCCATTTCAGGCTCAGTTCAGGTCATTATTGACACGATCAAAGACGCGCTGGATGAAGCACCTCCCGAAATTGTTTCCGACCTGATCGAAACCGGCATATGCCTGGCAGGCGGAGGTGCTCAGCTTCAGGGATTGGTGGAGCGTTTATCCGATGAGCTTCATTTACGCGTGTGGGTTGCTGAGGATCCGATGACCTGCGTGGCGCGTGGTGCCGGGATGATTCTGGAAGACCTGGATAAATACAACGACTTTTTAGTCGGCCTGGATAGGGGTGGAGGTCGCTAGGCTGCCTGGAATTCCTCCGGAAACTCTGGTAGACTTCCTTTCAGGTAGGATCTCTCGAGGATGAAAACTTCCGGTTCCCAGTTCATTCGCACAGCTACGATTTCGGTTGTTGTAGTCGGTCTGGTAATCTTTGCTTTAAGCGGTTATATGCAGCCGTTGTTCCGGACTGCCTTATCTCCACTGGTAGGTGTGCAAACCTGGCTGTCGACCAGGTTTATGGCGGTTTATGAATTTGTCACCGTTCCAAGGGATGTGGCCAGCTTGCGTGCTCAAAACCAGGCGCTCGAAAGCGAAGTAGCCGGGCTTCAGACACAAATTATTGAACTTCAGGAACAGCTGCGCGAGGCTCAGGTCCTCTATGCTCTGCTGGATTTTGCGCGGAGCAGCCCGCAAAGCACCTATATTGCGGCAGCTGTAATCGGGCGCGACCCAAGCCCATTTTTACACTATGTCATCATAGACCATGGATCAGACTCGGGGCTTCGGCACGGCATGCCCGTGATCACCGATCAGGGATTGGTCGGCCGGGTCGATGCGGTCACCGCAAAGGCAGCCCGGGTTCAGTTAATCACCGACCCGGGGTCAACGGTAAACGTCCGCTTGCAGTCGAACAACACTGAAGCTCAAATAATCGGGTCCGTCACGGGTGAAATTAGCCTTGAGTTGGTCTCACAGGATGTTGAACTGCTGCCGGGCGAGTTGATCCTCACATCCGGTCTGGGCGGTGGGTACCCGGCGGATATCATGGTTGGGCAGGCGGTAAGTGTACGGTCCAGCAGTACCGACCTGTTTCAATCAGCCAGCATCCAATCCGTCGTCGAATTTAATTCCTTACAGGCGGTTTTGGTTATTACGAACTTCCAACCGGTAGATATTACCCCCTTGATTCCGTAAGCGGCGTCGATTATGCCTTACTTCCTCGCAATCATTGTCCTGGGGGCTTCCTTGATGATCCAAACCGGTATCATCAGTCGGCTGCCGCTGCTGCATGGTACCGCGGATCTGATGTTATTGGTACTTTTGAGCTGGGTGCTCCAGGAGCGGGTCAAAGCTGTCTGGTTTTGGGTGTTACTTTGCGGCGCAATGGTATCCCTCGTGTCCGGGCTGCCATTTTTCATGCCGGTCTTTGGATACCTGATTGTGGCTGGCCTGGCCCGTATCCTTCGCCGTCAGGTCTGGCAGGTGCCGATTCTGGCGATGTTTGTAGCAACCTTTGTTTCAACATTGATTTATCACGCCATGTCGCTGGCAGTGCTGCTGGTAAATGGCACTAATCTGCCGATCATGGATAGCCTGACTCTGGTGACGCTGCCAAGCGCTTTATTAAATCTTATGTTAGCATTGCCGGTATACACCGTGATCGCTGACCTGGCGCACTGGGTTTCACCGTCAGAGATCGCTTAACCCTATGAAATCACAACCACTCGAACCGATCAATGAATTAAATCACAGCCGGTTATGGATCGTCTACGGCATTATTGCACTGGTTTTTATCCTCTACCTTGGCAGGTTGTTTTCGCTTCAAATTCTGCAAGGTGATGATTACCAGACCCGTGCAGTGGATAACAGAACCCGGGAAATTCCGCTTGCGACAACCCGCGGGCAGATCTTCGACCGAAATGGTTTCATCCTGGCACGGAATGTGGCTTCCTACAACGTTGTCGTAACTCCAGCCAATTTACCCACGGATGAAGGTGCTATCCAGGATGTTTACCGTCGATTATCAGCATTGGTCGACATTCCCGTTAATAACGGTAATACCGATGAGTTGACGGTGCGCAACTTCACTCCATGCCAGACCGACCTCGGCATCACCCAGGTGGTTTATATAGGCGAGACCAATGCGCCTTATTCCCCTATTCAAATCAAATGCAATATCGATGAGACCACTGCACGGACCATTCAGGAAAAAGCAGCGGACCTGCCCGGGGTATCCATCGAAGTCGAATCTGTCCGCGACTATCCAACCGGTGAAACGACCGCCGAGGTGGTCGGCTTTTTAGGCCCGATCCCTGCCATTGAACAGGATTACTGGGAAAGCCTCGGTTTTGTGGCAAATGAGGACAAGGTTGGATATGCGGGTGTCGAAAACTCGCTCAATGACATTCTGATTGGAAAAAACGGCATCCGGGTGGTTGAGGTGGATAATTCCGGTCAGATTCTGCGGGATTTGCAAGCGCCCGTCGATCCTGTACCGGGTAACAGCATCACCCTTACCATTGATACCCGTTTGCAGGCAGCTGCCCGCGCGGCACTGACCGATTGGATGGAACGCAAGAGCTTGCAGGTGAACAAGCCCTATACTCAGGGTGTGGTAATCGCCATGAATCCAAAAACAGGTGAGATCCTGGCGCTGGTTTCATACCCGAATTATGAAAACAACCGAATGGCGCGGGTCATTCCTGCCTACTACTATGAGCAGCTGAATGAGGATCCGCATAAACCGCTTTTCAACCATGCCATTTCAGCTGAATATCCGCCAGGATCAGTCTTCAAGATGGCGGCAGCTATCGGTATTCTAAATGAGGGAGTCGTTACACCTGAAACACTGATCAATGATCCAGGCAAGATCACCATCGAAGAGCGTTTTTTTGAGAATGAAGAAAACCCCTCCACGCGGGATTACGTTTGTTACATCTATAAATCGGGCGGCAAGCATGACGACCTGGACTATATCGGCGGGGTATCCAAATCCTGCGACGTCTACTTTTACAAGGTCGGCGGCGGGTACAAGGATGAAGTTCCGGAAGGCTTGAATATCTGGCGTCTGGGTGAATATGCACGTGCCCTCGGGTATGGACAGGTCCTTGGAATCGAGCTGCCGGGTGAACAGGACGGCTTGATCCCTGACCCGACCTGGAAACGTATCACTGTTGGAGAGAACTGGTCAACCGGCGATACGTATATTTCGACCATTGGTCAGGGCTATGTGCTTTCGACGCCGCTGCAGGTGCTGGTTTCAATTGCCACCCTTGCGAATGACGGTAAGCTGATGCGTCCGACTCTGGTAAGAGACATTCTGGACAGCGAGGGGAATATTATCAAGCCCTTCGAACCGGAAATGTTGTGGGATATCACCGTTGACCCGATGATTCATGTTTATGACGAAAATTTCTTCCAAACGGATGAAGTAAAAATTGTCGAGCCCTGGGTTGTCGCGAAGGCAAAAGAAGCTATGCGGGAAGTTGTCGTTTCCGGTACAGCACAGGAAGTATTCGAGGGTGTACCCTTCGAGAGTGCAGGAAAAACTGGTACGGCTGAATATTGCGATGACATTGCCAGGGAAAAGGACATTTGCGATTTCGGGAAATGGCCTGCGCATGCATGGTACACAGGGTATGCCCCGTTCGATGACCCGGAAATCGCGGTGGTAGCTTTTGTGTATGATGGCGATGAAGGTGCGGTGGTGGCAGCTCCTGTGGCCATGAAGGTCATGCAGGCTTACTTTGATTTGAAATCGACGGACTAAAGGCAGTTGACCCAAGCACCGTGCTCGCGGACACACTGGAGACATTCGTTTATAATCGAGCCTTCACTTGAGCATTGAACAATACAAATGGAACGGTATAACTTTCTAAATAAAAAGGGAATTGGATGTTAAGGCGAGAAACCTGGCGCCATTTTGACTATATGCTTTTCGGGACTGTGCTGCTGCTGTGCGTATTTGGCATCATCATGGTCCGTTCGGCTATCGCTGGGAATGCCGAGCTGGTCAATACGGTACGTAACCAGATCATTTTTGTCGGGCTGGGACTGGGGATTATCCTTGTTCTGGCAGCCATCAACTACCGCACCTGGGCCTCAACCACCCGTCTACTGTATGTTGGCGGCATCCTGTTACTGGTTGGAATTTACCTCATCGGGGACGCTGCATTTGGATCGCGCCGATGGTTCTCAGTAGGCGGGATCAATATACAACCCTCCGAACTTGGCAAGATCATCCTCATCATTACCCTTGCGAATTACTTTTCTAACACGACCGATGAACCGCATGACCTGAATTGGATCCTGAAGAGTTTTGGCATTACCATGGGTATGACCGTTTGGGTATTGCTCCAGCCGAATCTAAGCACCTCAATTGTGCTCTTCGTCCTGTGGTTCTCCATGTTGTGGATCAGCGGTTTGAAAACCAAATACATCCTTATTTTTGGCGGGATTGGCCTGTTAATATTGGTTATCTTTGTTCTGTTAATTATTAATGGGGTAAAGATCCCCTTCATAGAGGACTATCAGCTCGACCGCATCATGACCTTTGTTTATCCTGATCCTGAAGCGACACACGGCGAGAGCTATAATATCGAGCAGGCACTCATCAGCATCGGTTCTGGAGGCTGGTTTGGGGAGGGCTACGGCAGCGGATCGCAGGTTCAGCTGCGGTTCCTAAAAGTCCGGCATACTGACTTTATTTATTCTGCAATGGCTGAGGAATTTGGATTTATGGGTACAGCCATTGTGATGACTGCGCTCCTGTTTGTAGTTTTCCGCTGCCTGCGTATCGCGCGCAAGGCTATGGATACGTTTGGAGCCCTGATCGCATACGGCATCGCAACATTGATCTTTTTCCAAATGGCCGTTAACATAGGAGTGAATTTAAACTTGCTGCCTGTCACAGGTTTAACCCTGCCGTTCGTCAGTTATGGCGGCAGTTCGTTATTATCCCTCGTCCTGGGTATTGGGCTGGTGGAAAGCGTCGCTGCCCATAGCACAACCCTCGATTTTTAAGGAGTACCATGGCTTCATCACTGCAACCTGCCCGAGTTCGTTTCGCACCATCTCCAACCGGGCATTTACATATCGGGGGTGCGCGGACTGCCCTCTATAATTATCTGCTGGCCAAAAAAACCGGCGGGCAGTTCATTTTGCGTATTGAAGATACTGATCGCAAACGGCTGGTGCCAGGTGCCGAAGAAGAAATCTTCCGCAGTCTGCACTGGCTGGGGATTGAATGGGATGAAGGTGCAGACGTCGGCGGACCATACGGTCCGTATCGGCAGTCTGAGCGGAAAGACATCTATCAGCAGTATGCCCAGGAGCTAATCCAAAAAGGTCAGGCCTTTGTGTGTTTCTGCTCGCCGGAACGGCTCGACCAGGTGCGCACCGAGCAGCAGAAGCGCAAGGAACCGCCGCATTACGACGGTACCTGCCGTAATTTGTCAAATGACGAAGTCCAAGCCCGTATAGACGCAGGGGAGCGGCATGTCATCCGCTTTAAAATGCCGCAGGAAGGCAGCACAACGGTCACCGACCTGCTGCGAGGAAATATTACTGTCGAGAACCGTACCCTGGATGACTACATCCTGGTCAAGTCTGATGGACTGGCGCTTTATCATCTGGCGGCGGCTGTGGACGACCACTTGATGAAAATTACGCATGTGATACGCGGCTCCGAATGGCTGCCGACCTTCCCGCTTCACAGCCTGATCCACCGCGCTTTTGGCTGGCAGGAGCCGATCTGGGCTCACCTGTCGGTCTTCCTCAAGCCCAGCGGCAAGGGCAAGCTGAGCAAGCGAGATTCGGCTGATTTTATCAAGGATGGACATTCGGTATTTGTCAAAGACCTGGAAGATTTGGGGTATCTGCCAGAAGCAGTCGTAAACTGGACGGCTCTGATGGGCTGGAGCTACGATGACCGCACAGAGTTCTTTGGCATGCAGGATTTGATCGAGAAATTCAGCCTGGAAAAACTCAATCCGTCGCCGGCTGCTGTCGATTTCACCAAATTCGATCATTTCAACGGGCTGCATATCCGGTCTTTGGATGTGGAAGAACTGGCCAGGCGCATCAAACCCTATTTCGAGACCGCGGGTATTGCCGCCGATGAGCCAACGCTTCAAAAGATCGCACCTATTATTCAGGAACGTCTGCAGACCATGGATGATGCTCCAGTTTTGGCCGGTTTCTTCTTCAAGGACGAAATCCTGCCGGATGCAAACGACCTGGTAATCAAGGACCTGGGTCCGGCGGCATCTGGGAAACTGGCACAGCAGATCGTCGAAATTCTGGCAGCGCTGCCCGATATGAAACTTGAAACCGCCGAGCCGCCCATGCGCGAACTGGTGGAGCAGTCGGGGCTCAAAGCCGGGCAGGTATTCGGCATGATGCGCATAGCCATTACCGGTCAGAAGGTCAGCCCGCCGCTCTTCGAGAGCATGGAAATTATTGGCAAGGAAAAGGTGCTGGTGCGCATGCAGCGTGCCGCAGAAATCCTTGCGGCACAGGCCTAGCCAACCGCCAGCCCTTGCGTCCGGTTTTAAACGGTGGTAAAATACCGCCTGCAAAGTTGGGGGCTCGTCTAACGGCAGGACAGCAGACTCTGAATCTGTTTGTAGAGGTTCGAATCCTTTGCCCCCAGCCTGGAAAAAATCCCGCGTTGAGTGGGATTTTTT
>CAYPJS010000160.1:0-24672 GCA_964411135.1 uncultured Anaerolinea sp. | reverse complement strand
TTTTGAATGAGCTGGACAACAACTTGATGCCGGACACCGCAGTTTATGCCAACCGGGAGAGCGATACACCTTCGGTTGAGGTGATTAACTCCTTTCCCAACGGTCGCGGAGCAGATGGAAAAGTGGATGTCCCTCCGGATTTTAAAGGATACAAAGCCTGGTCCTGGGTGTTTTTCAGCCTATCTGTGCTGTTAACCGGCATATCCGCCTGGTGGATGGTATCGGCCTGGCAGAACAAACCCTTTGGTGCGGGTTTTTGGTTCTCTTGGATACCCTTTATCCTTGGCATCATCGGCATGGCAACCAGTTTTAATACCCGCTGGCTGCATGTGCGTGTGACTGAGAAGAAGGATGGAGCGTTTAAAAATATCCGCATCAGTCTGCCGCTGCCGCTCGGTCTGGCAAGTTGGATACTGCGTGCAGTTCCTGGATGGCTGCCGCAGGAAGTACAGGACAAGCATGTCGGTGAGACACTTTTTGAAATCAATCGCTCCATCACACGCGACCAGCCTTTTTATGTTGAAGTGGACGAGGAAGACCAGCACGTAGAGATTTACATTGGTTGAGCAGCCGTTATAATTTACGCATGACACAACTTCATCCCCAGAGGATCATCCCCTGGGTTTTCTTTATCTGCGGACTACTCATTCTAACGCTGACCACCTGGCCGCTTCCAGTTGAACACAGCCAATGGAGCGCGGTGTCGCTGAGCGATCCGGAAATGAAATATACCTTTGAGCTGGAATGGCCGCGTGCCCTGCGTGTTGGTGAGGGAGGCACTGCGGTACTCACAGCCGGCCAAATTGACTTGGGTGCTTCTTCGGCAAATGGCATGCTCGAAGCACGCCTGGAATTTCCAGGCCTGATCATCAAACCCAACGGCAGCATTACACAGCCTCCAGGCAGTGAGGAAAATCCGTTGGAATACCGATGGTCTATTACAGCGTTTCAGCCGGGAAGTGTGAGCGGCACCCTGTGGATATCCCTGGTTGCGCAGAATGCCGACGGCATCAAGCAGCGTGACGCGCTGGTGGCGAAGACCTTGGTCGTCCATGCCACGAGTATTTTCGGTATTCCGGCAATATTAGTGCGTTGGGTGGCTGGGGTCCTCATTGTGATAACCCTAGTGATGTTAATATTTTCAAAGCCGCAGCCGTCAAAGGTAGATGGAGTGGAGTAACCGGTCAGCTGCCTCCGGTTATTTTGCCTGTAGTTCCTGCTTTACATCCAAAACTAAAATTGATAAAATGAACGAGTTGGGTGGGTACAGAACGAGGGTTAGAAAAATCTCCAACATCATTCCATAGGAGCTAACATGCTGAATGACTGGCTCTACGTGGGCGTTTTTGCCCTGATTGCTATGTTTCTACCAGCGGCAGCCATCTCCATTGCCGCATTACTATCTCCCAAAAAACCAAACAAAGTTAAGAACGCAACATACGAATGTGGAATGGAAACTGTTGGACCCGTCTGGGCACAGGTCAAGGTCCAGTACTACGTTTTCACGCTGGTATTCCTCATATTCGATGTTGAGGCAATTTTGCTATTTCCCTGGGCGGTTGCATACAAGCAATTGCCGCTTTACGCTGTCGTTGAAGCGATATTGTTCATATTGATCCTGCTTGGCGGGCTTCTCTACGCATGGCGTAAAGGTGCACTCGAATGGCAGTAACCATTCGAGGCATTAGCCATTCGGTTGGTTGGAGACACTCATGAGCTTCTGGCGTGATCCACTTCGGTTTGTCATTGATTGGTTCGTGGGGCTGCTTGCCAGCACAGGAATGGGCGACGGATGGCTGACCATCATCAGCTATGTCATCGGTGCCTTTGTCCTTGCAGCTGGCGGCATGTTCTTTGTGGTTTTCTTGATCTGGTATGAGCGCAAGCTCATTGGCCGTATCCAGGATCGGTTCGGTCCCAACCGCGTAGGCCCTTGGGGATTATTCCAGCCGGTGGCAGATATGCTCAAGATCTTCACTAAGGAACTCATTACCCCAAAGGGTGTGGATTGGGTAGCTTACAATCTTGCGCCGGTGTTAAGCGTAGCAGCAGTGTTGATGATCTGGTCGGTGACACCCTTCTCGAAGACCCTGTATGGATCAAACCTGAATGTCAGCCTGCTGTTCCTGATCGCTGTTGGCGGTCTGGGAGAACTTGGCATCATCCTGGCGGGCTGGGGTTCGCACAACAAATATGCCTTGCTCGGCGCGCTGCGCGCAGTAGCCATGCTCATCTCCTATGAGGTCCCTTTCGTTATCTCTGCACTGGTTCCGGTCATGCTGGCGGGTACGTTGAGTCTGACAGGCATCGTGTCAGCGCAAACTACCTGGTACGTTTTTACAGTCCCGGCAGCCGCGCTGATCTTCTTTATCACAGCGGTGGCGGAAACTGGCCGGGCTCCATTTGACCTGGCAGAAGCTGAATCTGAAATTGTTGCAGGCTACAACGTTGAATATTCCGGACTAAAGTTCGGCATGTTCTTCGTGGGCGAGTTCCTGCATGCCTTCACGGCTTCGTTCGTGTTCGTGACGGTTTTCCTTGGCGGCTGGCGCGGCCCGTTCGCAGAGGAAATCCCGCTGCTCGGGCTGGTTTACTTTGTTATCAAGACTTTTATTGTGTACTTCGCCTTGATCCTCTTCCGCGGCACCAACCCGCGCTTCCGCCTCGACCAATTGATGAATTTCACCTGGAAAGTCCTCACCCCGATGGCCCTTGTGGTTGTCATGGTTACTGCCCTGACTGACAGATTATTTATCGACAGTGCAGCTTGGTTACGCACGGGGGTCCTGCTGGCAGTCAACCTGGTGATCATGGTCATAACCGAGCGTTTCTTGCGGGGGGCCATGGTGAAAGAACCCCCATTAGCCAGCCAATTTAAGCGGCCTGTAGCACGGCCGGAAAATGTCATCATCCAACCCGACTCAGGAGTGAAAGAATGAGCGGATTACAAGTCGTCTTTATCATTGTTGCAGCGGTCACGCTGGTGTCAGCTGTTATGGTGGTCGCTGCCCGCAAGATGATGCATTCGGCCCTCTGGCTCATCCTGACCTTACTGGGCGTGGCGGTCCTTTTTGCCACACTGCAGGCCGGTTTCTTCGCTGTGGTTCAAATCCTGGTTTATATCGGTGCCATCTCGATCCTGATCATTTTTACCCTGATGCTTACCCGCAAAGTAATGGATGATGAATCGCCTGGCGTAATTAAGGGTTGGTGGCTGCCGGCTGTGCTGTGCGTGGTTTTGTTTGGTCTGACTGCGGGTTTCCTGGCGACCTGGGGCGATTTTCAAACCATGTTGAACGAGCTGCCCGGCGACGTTGAAAATATTGCCGGTTTGGGTTCTGCTCTGGTAGATCCGGCTGGTTATGTGATTCCGTTCGAAGTCGCTTCGGTGCTGCTGTTGGCGGCACTGGTAGGCGCGATCTATATCGCCGTTGAGCGCAAGGAGAAAGCTGGATGATCCCATTGTCCTGGTATCTGATTGCAGCGGCTGCGCTATTTTGCATCGGCCTGTTCGGTGTCCTGAGCCGCAAGAATGCCGTGTCTATTTTGATGAGCATCGAGCTGATGCTCAACGCGGTCAACATCAACCTGGCGGCCTTCTGGCATTATCATTCGCAAATCGAGAGCATCGGCCAGGTGAATCCGCAAGTATTCATCACCATGGTATTCATCGTAGCCGCTGCCGAAGTGGCTGTCGGTCTGGCATTGATAATTTCAGCATACCGGCGGCGCGAGACCCCGGTTGTGGATGAAATGACCCTGCTCAAGGGTTGATATTGCTGGCGGAGAGGTGCAATGACATCTGAAACCTTGATCTGGTTAATCCCACTACCACCCCTGCTGGCCTTCTTTTTGATTGTTGTGTTTACCAACCGTCAGAAAGCGCTCAGCCACTGGCTGGCAGTTATAGCTGCCGGGCTTTCGTGGCTGGCGAGCATGTTTGTTTTTGCCCGTGCAGTACGCACGGAAGGCTTGAGCGAACATCCGTTTGCCAGTGCCATCAATTGGCTGCCAGCTGGTGATACGTCATTGCGTATCGGCGTTCAGGTTGATCCGCTTTCCGCAGTCACGCTCTTTTTTGTAGCCTGGACCGTTTTGATGATTTTCATTTACTCCATCGGCTACCACAATTTTGGTCAGCCGGCTGGAGCTCACGACAAGCCGGGTTTGCCGCCTGAAGGCGCTGAAATTAAGGGGGCAAAGGGCAAGTTGATTAAAGTGCCCTCGATCGAGCCGATGTATTCGCGATTCTTCGCGCTCATCAGTCTTTTTGCCTTTGCCATGTTTTTGCTGGTGGTTACCGACAATCTGCTGACCCTATACGTCGGCTGGGAAATCATGGGGTTGTGTTCATACCTGCTGATCGGTTTCTGGTACGCCAAAGAATCAGCCCGTAAGGCCATGATCAAAGCCTTCCTGACCACCCGCGTCGGCGATGTTTTCATGCTGCTGGGTCTGGCTGCCCTGTACACCATGACCGGCACCCTCAACTACCGGGAGATCCTTGCCAACCCGGCGGTACTGGAAATGCTGGCTGGATCGCTCTCGCCGGTACTTGGCCTCTCATGGGCTGGGCTTATCGGCATATTGATATTCATTGGCACTGTCGGTAAGTCCGCTCAGTTCCCGCTGCACGTCTGGCTGCCGGATGCAATGGAAGGTCCCACGCCGGTCTCCGCCATGATCCATGCCGCCACCATGGTCTCAGCAGGCGTTTATCTGGTCATCCGGTTCTTTCCGCTGCTCTCAGCGGGTTGGGAGCCGGGTGGGGTACTTACCACGCCAATGCTCGTCATGGGTTTTATCGGGGCTTTCACTGCCCTGTTCGCCGCAACCATTGCTGTGGCGCAAAACGATGTCAAACGGGTGCTGGCGTATTCCACAATTTCCCAACTGGGTTACATGATTGCGGCCCTGGGAGTAGGAGCATACGTCGCAGCAGCTTTCCACCTGGTGACCCACGCTTTCTTTAAAGCCCTACTATTCCTGGGTTCCGGTTCGATCATCCACGGCATGGAACACGGCGTATTGCATACCGGCGAACATATCGATCCACAGGATATGCTCAACATGGGAGGGCTGCGTAAGAAGATGCCCAGGACATTCTGGACCTTCGTCATTGGCGGGTTAGCGCTATCAGGGTTCCCGCTGGTGACCGCCGGTTTCTGGTCAAAGGATGAAATTTTGAGCGGGGCTTTTAAGGGCGGCAATATGGGAGTGTTCATCACTCTGGCGTTGGCTGCCCTGTTGACTGCATTCTATACCGCCCGCCAAATTACGCTGACCTTCCTGGGTAAAGCGCGCTCCAAAGCCGCTGAACATGCGCATGAGTCAAAGTGGACCATGACCTTGCCGCTGGTAATCCTATCTGTCTTTGCTATTGGCGCTGGTTGGGCTGGCATACCGGAAGATTTCCCGGGTTTGGGCGGCATCCTTCCCAACTGGTTTGAGGAGTTCGTTGGCAGTATGCTGCATTACGAGCATGCCGAAGCGGTACACAGCCTGGTACCACTCCTCACATCGCTGGTAGTAGCGTTGGGCGGGCTGGCGCTGGGGTGGTTTGTATATCGCGGACTCCAGGAGCGTGTTGATCCCTTGAAAAAACCGCTCGGAGGGTTCCACACCCTGCTCAAAAATAAATATTACATTGACGAGTTTTACCATGCAGCCCTGATACGCCCGGTAAATTGGGTAGCCGAAGTATTCACGGATAAGATCCTGGATAAAACGATTATTGACGGCATCCTGCACGGTATTGCCCGCCTGGGTCTGTGGCTTGGGAGAGTGGCCCGCAACGTGATTGATTTACCGGTGGTAAATGGTGCTGGTGACAGCGCAGCCCGCAGCACCCGTGGGCTGGGTACATTCTTGCATGAAAAACAATCCGGGCGCATCCAACAATACATGGTGGTAGCTATATCAGTGTTGGTGCTTGCCGGTCTGGTCATTTATTTCACTGTAGGCAAAGGCTAAGGGCGGGGAGGCTGTCGAGGGATGGAATTCATCGAAAATCACCTGCTTTCATTGATCTTATTCACACCAACGGCTGCAGCGCTTGTTCTGCTGTTGGTCCCGGGTAGGAATGAAAAAGTATTCCGCTGGGGCGCTCTGGGGGCGTCAATCATCCCCTTTGCCCTCACGATTTTTGCCTGGGTCAACTTCAGCCCGTCAACCGACCCCGCAGCGCCGTACCAATTCGTGGAACAGGCAACCTGGTACGCTGCTATCAATGCCTCCTATCATCTGGGCATTGATGGGATCTCACTGCCAATGATCCTTCTCACAACGCTGCTGACGCCGCTGGCATTGCTGGCTTCCTTCAGTATTAAAGAACGGGTCAAACCCTACATGATCCTGTTCCTGCTGCTTGAGACCGGTATGCTGGGCGTCTTCATGGCGCTGGATCTGATGCTTTTCTTTGTCTTTTGGGAAGTGGGTCTGGTTCCCATGTACTTCTTAATCGCTCAGTGGGGCGGTGCTAACCGCAACTACGCTGCGCTTAAGTTCGTGCTTTATACCATGGGCGGTTCGCTTGGCCTGTTGCTGGCTATCCAGCTTATGGGCGTCTCAGTCGGTACCTTCGACCTGGTCACGCTCTCGGAAAAATGGCCGGTAATCGAGTCCCTGGCGGTTCCAATTGGTATTCCCCTTGAAACAGTTAAGACAATTGCATTCTGGGCATTCGTGATCGCCTTTGCCATCAAAGTGCCGATCTGGCCGTTCCATACCTGGCTGCCAGACGCTCATACCGAGGCACCCACTGCGGGTTCGATGATCCTGGCTGGAGTGCTCCTTAAGCTTGGTGCTTACGGTTATCTGCGCCTGGTATTGCCGCTCTTCCCGGCGGAGTCGCAGAGATTCGCGTGGGTGTTGGCGGCTCTCGCGGTGGCAGCCATTATTTTTGGAGCTCTGGGGGCGCTGGCGCAAAACGATTTCAAGCGGCTGGTGGCTTACTCTTCGATCAACCACATGGGGTTCGTGGTGCTCGGGGTAGCAGCTGCGGCTTATACCTGGAATGCTACCGCACCTGAGACCATCCTGAGCCGCAATATTGCACTCAACGGCGCGGTATTGCAGATGTTCAACCATGGCCTGAGCGCGGCAGGCATGTTCTTCCTGGTCGGGGTAATTTACGAACGCTCACACACCCGCAATTTGAAGGAGATGGGCGGACTTTACGCCATCCTTCCGGTATACGGCACAATCCTGATCTTCACTTCCATGGCATCTTTAGGGCTGCCAGGTTTGAACGGGTTTGTCTCCGAATTCCTTGTTGTGCGGGGGGTATGGCCAATCTTTACACTGGCAACGGCCCTCAGCATGATCGGGTTATTCTTTACAGGAGCGTATATCCTAAAAGCACTCAAGTTGGTGCTGCACGGACCGCTCAACGAGCGTTGGAAAGGTCACCTGACGGATATTAATATCCGTGAACTGGTGGTTATTACCCCGCTTATGGTTCTCATGCTGCTCATCGGTGTTTGGCCTTCCTGGCTGTTGAATATCATCAACCAGGCTGTCGCTTTCTTGTTCTGAGAGGTGAAGGATGCAGTTTCCAATATTGAGTGTTCTGATCTTCACCCCGTTGGCTGCAGGCCTGATCCTGCTGCTGCTGCCGGAAGAAAAGAAATCCTGGATCAAGGGGCTGGCTCTGGCTGCCGGAATCATTGTTCTGGCGCTTTCGATCTGGCTGTACGCCAGCTATGATGTTGCGGCGGGCGGCTATCAATTCCAGGAAAGGGTTGATTGGCTTCCAGCGCTTGGCATTTCCTATTTTGTGGGCATAGACGGAATCAGTACGCCCCTGGTACTTATGGCTGGTTTGGTAATCATTTCGGGGGTGATGGTCTCCTGGCGGATTGATGACCGGGCACGCGAGTTTTTCTCTTTCCTGATGTTCCTCGGGTCCAGTGTGATGGGTGTCTTCTGTTCGCTGGACCTGTTCATGCTTTTCTTCTTCTTCGAATTGGCGGTTTTCCCTAAGTACCTGATGATCGTAATCTGGGGTTCTCCCAAAACCCGCGAATACGGCGGCATGAAGCTCACGCTTTACCTGTTTATTGGTTCGGTACTGGCACTGGTTGGCGCCCTGGCGATCTACTTCGGCTCCGGTTTACGCACATTCGATATGCTCGCTCTGGAGTCAGCCGGGTTCCCACTGGTCTTCCAGCGGTTGTGGTTCCCGTTTGTGTTCCTCGGATTTGCCATCCTGGGCGGTATTTTCCCCTTCCACAGCTGGGCACCTGACGGTCATGTTGCCGCCCCGACAGCCATCTCGATGCTGCTGGCTGGCGTCGAAATGAAGGTTGGCGCTTTTGCTGCCTTACGTGTGGCAATTATGCTGCTGCCTGAAGGGGCACGGCAGTGGTCCTGGTTAATTCTGGCGCTCGCGACCGTCAATGTGGTTTATGGTGCCTTTATCGCACTCATCCAAAAGGATTTCAAGTACGTTATCGGCTTCTCGTCCGTCTCGCACATGGGTCTGGTGATGATCGGCTTCGCCACGCTTTCGCGCGAAGGGCTGATCGGGGCGGGCATGCAGATGTTCTCGCATGGCGTAATGACAGCACTATTCTTCTCGATCGTCGGAATGGTCTATGACCGGGCTCATACCCGCGAGATCGACAGGCTTGGGGGGCTGGTGAAGAAAATGCCATGGGCAGCCATCGGGTTCATCGTGGGTGGTTTGGTGTCGATGGGCATGCCTGGTTTCTCAGGGTTTGTGGCTGAGTTCCCGATCTTCATGGGTGCCTGGCGCACCGCACCGATTGTTGCGGTCATCTCCATCCTTGGAATTTTGATTACCGCAGGTTACATTTTCCTGGTCATCCGGCGGGTGTTTTTTGGTGATCTTCCGGAAAACCTGGCAATGGTTCCAGATGTAACGATAAAAGACAAAATTGTGATTGGAGCGCTTTCATTGGTGATGATTGGTCTTGGCTGGTTCCCGTCACTGATGGTACCCATGGTTGAATCTGGGGTTAAGACCATCCTTGCACTCCTCGGAGGTGTCTAGTGGATGCCGGTACTTTTACCTCGTCGATGATGCTGGCAATCCTGCCTGAGATCGGGCTGGTCGTACTGGCTGCATTATTGCTGCTGGTGGATCTGCTGTGGAAACCTCAGCAGCGCCGCTGGTTTGGATGGCTTACCGCAGCCGGTGTGTTGGTTATCATGGCGTTGGCTTTGATTTTCTCGCGGCCAACCGAACCAACCCTGATATGGGGCGGAATGGTACGTTTCGATATGTCCGGTTTTGTTTTCCGAATGCTCTTCATGACCGGTGCAGGGTTGACGGCATTGTTTGCTGCGCACACAGACTCCATTAAAACCCATGGAGAATTTTATGCGCTGCTGTTGGTCAGTACGCTTGGCATGAGTTTGATGGCTTCCGCTGCCGATCTGGTAATGCTCTTCCTGGCGATCGAAACCACTTCCATTCCGTTGTATGTTCTGGCAGGTTTTATCCTGCGTGACCAAAAATCCGTTGAAGCCGGTATTAAATATTTGCTGTTTGGCTCTATGGCGTCAGCCATTCTGCTCTACGGCTTTTCTCTGCTCTACGGAGTCACGGGTACAACCCGCTTGTATGACCTGGGTTCTGCGCTGCAGGCATCCAATCTGCCGGTTGTGATGGTAGCCGGGATATTGGGTCTCCTCCTGGTAGGATTTGCTTTCAAGGTATCGGCAGTTCCGTTCCATTTCTGGGCCCCGGACGTGTATCAGGGTGCACCCACACCGGTAGCCGGTTTTCTCTCGACTGCCTCGAAAGCCGCCGGTTTTGCCGCACTCATGCGCGTTATGGTGGTGGCTTTCCCGGACCAAATGACCCTGTGGAATATCATGATTGCAATCGTTGCCGCCGCATCCATGCTGGTGGGCAACTACCTTGCCCTGGCTCAGAAGAGTCTCAAACGGCTGCTGGCTTATTCATCCATTGCTCAAGCCGGTTATATGCTCATCGGTGTCGCCTCCGGGAGCGAGTTTGGCTTGGTGGCCTCAAGTTACTACCTGATTGCCTACCTTGTTACCAACCTGGCAGCCTTTGGGGTCGTCGCCTGGGTGGAACACAACACCGGTTCCGACGAATTTACTGCCTATGCCGGATTAAGCCGGCGGGCACCAGTGATCGGTTTGATCATGATCGCCGCCATGCTTTCGCTGGGCGGAGTTCCGCCATTTGCTGGATTCTTCGGAAAAGTGCTGGTATTTGCCTCGGCTATCGAACAGGGGATGATCTGGTTGGCTTTGGTCGGTATATTTAATGCCATCATCGGTCTTTACTACTATTTAGTAGTACTTAAAACAATCTATGTGAATGAGCCAATTCAGAAAGAGAAACTTCCCCAACCTTCCGTTTCCTGGCGTGTGGCGATGGCTGTATGTGTGGCGGGCATCCTAATCCTTGGCTTCCTTTATGGGCCTTTTTACGCATATGCCCAGTCAGTAGCTTCGGCAATTTGGGCTTATTGACGCTGAATTTTGCTTCTGTTATAATCTACCAATCATGGGCCAGCCAGTTACCAGTGGACCTTCAGGACGCCAAAAGCTGCTGAATCTCACACTTGCGGGTGTGGCCGGTTTAGTGGGGTTTCTGACCCTGGTTATAGTCCTTGGCGCTGTATTTTTGGGGTTATGGCTCGACTCCCGTCTGGGGACTCGCCCATGGTGGACGATCGGTCTGGTCCTTGGCAGTATTCCTGTTTCACTAATCGTAATGTTAGTGGTAGTTCGCCTGGCCGTATCCAAGATCAAGACGAATGCTTCAAGCCTTAAAACCACATTACCGGAGGAAACGGACCTTGGAGACAACTCGTAAATGGCGATGGGGTGTCAACCGCTGGATTGTCTTAGCGTTCATTATTTTTAGCATTGTTGCAGTTAATATTTTCGCACCGGTTCAACCGCATATCCAGGTTGCTGCAGAAAATATCACCGATGCCACTCTAAACCTTGGCCCGTTGGGTAAAGTTCCTTTTGCCAACACCTGGACCACGCTTCTTGTTTTGGACCTCATCATTATTCTGCTTGCATGGAGTGTCAGGCAGGCAGTCAAGAAGGGTGATCTGGTTCCCCACGGCATTGCAGGCGGGATGGAAATGTTCGTCGAGGTGGTTTACAACCTGACGGAATCTGCAGCTGGTAAATGGGCAAAAAAGATCTTCCCATGGTTTGCCACCATCCTTCTGGTCGTGCTGGTGGCTAACCTGATGAAATTAATTCCGGGCATGGAAACCATTGGAGTCATGCATCACGCAGAAGGCGAAGGGCACGCCATCCAGAGTCTTGGCGGTAATGCCTACAACCTGCTGCCAGAAGTGGTTGAAAGCGGGGAAGGGTATGTGTTGACCCCCTTCTTCAGGGCAGTCTCCACCGACCTGAATTTTACGCTTGCGCTGGCTTTGATTTCCGTGATTATGACCCAGGTGATCGGCGTTATGGCGCAGGGTCCGCGCTACTTCACCAAATTCCTCAATTTCACCACCATGTTTAAAAAGCCCTTCTTTGGCTTTATGGACTTCCTGGTCGGTATGCTTGAAATGATTTCCGAATTCGCGAAGATCATATCGTTTACCTTCCGGTTGTTCGGAAACATGTTTGCCGGGTTTGTATTGATGGCTTTAGTGACATCCATGCTGCCCATTTTCGTTCCATCCATGATTTCAATGTTTGAATTCTTTATCGGTCTAATCCAGGCCTTTGTGTTCGGCATGCTGACCATGGTCTTTATGGCGCAGGCTACCCAGGGGCATGGTGGTGAAGAAGAGCATCACTAATTGTTTTATTTGGTTCATTGAGTAAACCCTATTACTAGGATTATCTAAGGAGGATCGTCGGGCATGTCTGGAGACATCGTACTAGCAGCTAAATTTATCGGAGCCGGTCTGGCTATGATCGGCGCGTTGGGCGGCGGTGTTGGCATCGGTTTGAGCGTGCAAGGCGCGCTGCAGGGGATGGCCCGCAACCCGGATGCCTACGGCAACTTGCTGACCAATATGATCCTTGGGATCGCCTTTTCAGAAGCCATCGCCATTTATTGTCTGGTGATCGCATTCCTGATGCTATTCGTCCTCTAGACAGGCAGAAGGAAGGAGTATCGCCTTGGAAAAACTTGGCTTTAATCTTGGCAGTATCCTGATTCAAATTGCCAGCTTCGGAATTTTATTTGTCGTGCTGCGTGCCTGGGTTTACAAACCATTGATGGGCATGCTGGAAAAACGCCGCAATACGATTGCGCAGGGTTTGGAAGATGCGCGTGTCGCTGCAGAGGCACGTGCCAATGCCGAACGCGAATCAAACCAGATCATTGCCGAAGCTCAGGCAAAGGCCGCAGAGGTCGTCCGGGATGCAACCACCCGGGCTGAAGCTGCTGCCCGTGAGGTAAAAGCAGAAGCCGATGCAGATGCTGCAAAAGCGCGTGACAATGCCCTGGCTGAAGTTCATCAGGAAAGGGATCGCGTCTTAAGTGAAGTTCGCGGCCAAATTGCTGCCCTGTCAATCGCCGCCACCCAGAAATTGATTGGTGAATCGCTGGATGAGAAGCGACAGCATGCGCTGCTAAATGAATTCTTCTCTGGCGTCCGCAGCGGCAAGGTAACTGTTCTTGAAGGCGAAACCGTCAGTGGTGGGGCCGCTGAGGTCACTTCAGCTTTACCGCTGACTGACGATGAGCAGCAGGCAGTTAAAACCGATGTCCTTTCAAAGCTTGGTAGCTCCGCCTCGGTTACTTTCCGGGTCGATCCCTCGATCCTGGGCGGCCTGGTCGTGCGCGTGGGCGACCGTGTGGTTGATGGTTCAGTTGCCGGTCAATTGCAGGGGTTACGCCAGGCTCTGCAGTAAACCACTTTTATTGATCATTATCCTGCCCCCACTTGATGCCGGAGTGGGGGCTATGTTTTATAATTAAATCCGATGTCTCATAACCTTTCGAATATCTTCTCCAGTATCCCCGTCCCGGTTCTGAACCACATTTCCATCCCGTCCTTACACGTCACCGGCATTGCTTTTGATTCCCGTAATGTGAAACCCGGTCACATTTTTGTTGCTCTCACGGGCGGCAGCACAGACGGGCATGAGTTCATTGCAGCTGCCGTTGCCAATGGTGCCGTAGCGGTTGTGGGAACGCGTCCAGACACAAACTTCTCCCTGCAGGTTCCTTACCTGCAGGTCGCAGACGCACGGCGGGCACTTGCCTGGATCTCTGCAGCTGTCTATGAATTCCCGGCGCGCAAATTGACCGTGATCGGGGTCACAGGCACCGATGGAAAAACTACCACCAGCAACCTGTTATTTCAAATTCTAAAGAGCCAGGGGCTGCGGGTTGGTATTATATCAACGGTGAATGCGGTTATCGGTGACGAAATAATCGATACAGGTTTCCACGTCACCACCCCTGAAGCACCGGATGTCCAGAATTATTTATCCCAAATGGTTGATGCTGGCTTGACCCACGTGATTCTCGAGACCACTTCACATGGGCTGGCACAGGAGCGGGTGACTGCCTGCGAATATGACATCGCCGTAGTTACCAATATTACCCACGAGCACCTGGATTATCACGGATCGTACGAAGCTTACCGGGCGGCAAAAGCGCGGCTTTTCCAGTTTTTGCCCGATACCCAACCCAAGCCGCAGGGCAATCCCCGTCTGGCTGTTCTAAACCGCGATGATCGTTCGTATGATTATTTGGATCATCTTGTTGCCGGGGCAAAGATCTCTTACGGCTTTAACCCCGAGAGTTCAATCTACGTCGAGGATCTGGTATATACCCCGGCTGGAATGCACTTCAAGGCAGTCATCACCGGGATGAGTACAGTCCAAGTTAACAGCCACCTGGTTGGCAGCTACAACGTCTCTAACATCCTGGCGGCTATGTCTGCAGCGGTATTCGGGCTGGGAATCTCACTTGATCAGGCAGCCGCGGGGGTGGAACAGCTCGATTTGATACCCGGACGAATGGAGCCTATCCATTTGGGGCAGGATTTCACTGCCATCGTCGATTTTGCGCACACCCCGAACGCCCTCGAGCGCACGCTCGAGACCGCCCGTGAAATCACAGACGGACGCGTCATTGCAGTTTTTGGCTCGGCTGGTTTACGCGACCGCGAGAAGCGCCGCATGATGGCCGAAGTATCCGCGCGCCTGGCTGACATCAGCATCCTGACTGCTGAGGACCCGCGGACCGAGTCATTGGAGGGGATACTCAATGAAATGGCGCAGGCAGCTGTTGCACAGGGGGCTGTCGAAGGCCAGACATACTTTTGTGTGCCTGACCGCGGCGAAGCAATTCGCGTAGCCGTAAATTTGGCGAGGCCCGGCGATATGGTACTCGCGATGGGCAAAGGACACGAACAATCCATGTGTTTTGGCGTTACAGAATATCCCTGGGACGACCGTACCGCCATGCGCGCTGCACTGGCAGAGCGTTTGCAACTCCCGGGGTATGCGATGCCCTATTTACCTACCAGGGACTGACCGGCTCAAACAAGGCATAGCAAATCTCGATGCTCACCTGACCAAAAGCGGTTGACAGGCGAGACGGCGAAATAGAAAGGATTCCAGACCGTGTCCAGCATGGCTGGTAAACCTGGGATTTTAGAGGATCACCCGGCAAATAATCGGATGATCATGAGTTGCGTGAGTTTCCAGGTGTTGATGGGCTACCTCATCACTTCACTGATACCACGCACCAGTTCATCCCTTTCCAACCCAACATGAATAGTTTTAACGATATTTTCATAGTTGGTCACCTTGAATCCAAATGGATTGCATACCCCATCCATTTCAAGCGTGATTTCTAACCGGCGCCGCAAGGTATGGTGAACGTCGTACGGATCGGAAAAAACTTCCTTGGGACCTGCAAACCAGGCTACATGGCAGCAATAGCGCCGCGAAAAGTCGCTGTCTTTTTCCCATATCCCTGGCCGATGAGCCGCAATGAACATCCCCAGAACCTCGTTCACCATCGCATCGTACCTGGAATATAGATTATCTCGCTTTGCTAATATTTCCTGATGTTCATCAATAGAGTCGCGAACCTCACCTTCGGGTTTCACCATTAATCCTGCAAATGGGTTGTTCATGGGAATCCTCCTTCGATTCTTGACTATTCCACCCGATAATTTCAGTATACTCACATCTCATTCGGATTTCTACTATTTGGGAAAATATCAGCAATTCCAATTTCACAGTATCTTTTTCCCGGTAAAAATTATTTTTAGGTCTTCAATGGTTAAAAAAAACTCCCCCTCTCTTCTGAGAGGGGGAGTTGCGCTGTTTAGTACCGACCGCCTCGGCTGCCGCGGTCCCCGCCGCGTCCACCGCGATCACGATCTCCGCCGCGTCCACCGGGGCGTCCACCGCCACCGCCTGGACGGCCGCCGCCGCTCGGTCGTCGGTCACGGTCCTTCGACTGCGCCTCTTCCAGCGTCCAGCCTTCCAAAACAGCCTGTCGGGACAGGCGAATCTTACCCTGATCATCGATGCCGGTGACCATCACAGTGATTTCGTCACCCATAGAAACCACATCTTCGACCTTTTCGACGCGTTCACTGTCGAGCTGCGAAATGTGCACCATCCCATCCATATTGGGCAGGATCTCGACAAATACACCAAAATCAGCAATTCGGACGACCTTACCGGTATAGATCCGGCCTAAATGCGGCACTTCAACCAGCGCTTCAATCCGTTCGCGGGCTGCCGATTCGGCAACACCATCGGTGGCGGCAATGAAGACTGTGCCATCGTCGTCAATATCGATCTTGGCACCTGTCTCTTCCTGAATGGCGCGGATAATCTTTCCACCCGGGCCGATGATTGCGCCGATCTTATCCACCGGAACTTTGATGGTGGTGATGCGTGGAGCGTGGGGTTTGAGGTCCGCCCGCGGTTCTGGGATAATCTCCTGGATGATGTCCAGAATAGCCATGCGGGCAACTTTTGCCTGAGCAAGAGCCTCGGTCATCAATTCAGCGGTGATCCCCTTGATCTTAATATCCATCTGCAAGGCGGTGATGCCCTCGGAGGTACCTGCCACCTTGAAGTCCATATCCCCATAGTGGTCTTCCATCCCCTGAATGTCGGTCAGGATCATCGCCTTATCAGCTTCTTTGATCAAACCCATGGCGATGCCCGCTACCGGGGCTTTTATAGGCACACCTGTGTCCATCAGAGCGAGAGTTGATCCGCATACAGATGCCATCGAAGAGGACCCGTTGGAGGCCAACACTTCAGAAACCAGGCGCAGGGTGTAGGGGAAAACCTTTTCATCCGGGATGACCGGAAGGAGTGCTCGTTCAGCCAGGGCACCGTGACCGATTTCGCGGCGGCTTTGACCACGCATCGGCTTGACTTCACCCGTCGAATACGGCGGGAAATTGTAATGGTGAATGTAGCGTTTGGAGTCAGCTCCGCCGAGGTTGTCGAGTTCCTGTGCTTCCTTTGGCGTACCCAGGGTCGCCAGGGTCAGAACCTGCGTTTCACCGCGGGTGAATAAGCCTGAGCCATGCGCACGCGGGGAAACATTGACTTCACCCCAAATGGGACGAATTTCGGTTGGTTTGCGTCCATCCGGGCGCAATCCGCGCTCGACGATGCGGCGGCGCACAACTTCTTGGAGTACAGTTTCAAATGCTGCAGCAATGCTTCCCTTCAGCGATTCATCCTCTGCGCTCAGCTCAGCGACCACAGTATCGCGGATTTCATCGATACCGTTGTAAAGCTCAGCTTTCATATGCGGAGCATCCAATTTGGCCTCAAGATTTGCAGCAACACGCTGGCGCACCTGATTGACGAGGGCTTCGTCCAGGCCTTTCATTTCGATATCGCGCTTGGCTTTACCAATTTCAGCGGCCATTTTTTCCTGGGCGTCGATTAAGGGCTGGATCGATTGGTGTGCAAAGGTCAAAGCCTTGACCATTACATCCTCAGGGATCATCTGAGCGCCGCATTCCACCATCAGGACTGCATCGCGGGTGCCTGCCAGGCGAAGGTCAAGATCGGATTGACCGCGTTCTTCGAGGGTGGGGTTGATGATGAATTCGCCGTTGATGCGCCCAACGCGCACTGCACCCACCGGGCCGCCCCAGGGGATGTCCGAGATCATTAGAGCAGCGGACGCTGCATTAACCGCCAGAATATCCAGGCTGTTTTCCATGTCTGCAGAAATCGAAAACATGATTACCTGGACTTCATTGCGCATGTTTTTCGGGAAAAGCGGGCGAATGGGCCGGTCGGTCAGCCGTCCGATGAGGATGGCTTCTTCTGATGGGCGCCCTTCGCGGCGGAAGAACGAGCCAGGGATTTTCCCGCCGGCATACATACGCTCTTCATATTCAACTGTCAGCGGGAAGAAATCGATTCCTTCCCGTACGCCGCCCATGGTAGCAGCGGCAAACACAACCGTGTCACCCAATCGCAGGGTGACAGATCCGCCAGCCTGTTGGGCCAGCTTACCAGTCTCGATGGTAATCGTGCGACCACCGACAAGGGCAGTATACTGCCTTGATTCAGGTTTGTTCATATTGTCCTCTCTTACCCCCATCCGGTTAGGGACTGAAAGCTGTGGAGGATTCATCCTCATCAGGTTTCAATACCCAACCCCAGGGGTAAATAAAAAAAATTGTCGCAGTTTAACTAGGTTCGACAGGTCTGACAAGAAATGAGTAGATGGGGTATATTCGCCATCTACTCATCGTGTTCGTCCACCTTATCGGTAGCGCAGTTTCAACTGCTCGACGATTGCCTGGTATTTTGCCAGATCCTTGCTGCGCAGATAAACCAGAAGTCGACGGCGCTGACCGACCAGTTTGAGCAGTCCTCGGCGTGAACTTTCATCGTGTTTGTTGCTGCGCAGGTGCTCGGTCAAGGCACTGATCCGCTTTGACAGAAGTGCGATTTGCACTTCGGGGCTTCCGGTATCGCTGTCGTGGCGGTGGTACTGGCCAATTACCTGTTCTTTGGTGTCCTTTGTTAATGGCATGACGTCTGCAATCTCCTTTTGTTTTTGTTGGCAGGTCTCCATGACCGCAGCGAATACCGCGGGCAGGTCCAGTCACGCTACGAATTATACCAGATGTTAATCATCAGGGGAAGGATTGTTCTCAATCCCAGGAGTGTGCCAGTAAAGTGCTGCGCAGCCTGACTTGAATTTCTTCGGGGAACTCCGGCAGGACACGCCGAACCAGGCGGGCGAGGGTCCGCGTGGGGTATAGGCCCATCACCTGGCGCAAGAAATATCCCGTTTCAGTTGGCGACCGGCGTGCCAACTGTGTCAGGAGCTGGCGCAGTTCATGCTGCAAGTCTTCCGGTGCAGCCCCTAACACCGGGCTGATGGCGTTGAAAATGGCTGGCAGATTATCATAATCACGGTCAGCTGCCATGGAGGTGATTGCCAGGGTGCCAAGGCGCACCATTCCACGATCCGAAGAATTCAGCCAGGTACGAATCAGGTTCAGCCATTTCTGCGGTTCAGCCTGACGCAGCTGTGAAGATCCTTGTTGAAATAGGGTCTGTAAATGACTGAATTCAACCCCGGGCACTGTCCAGGCCTGCAGACGAGCCAACACTTCGCCCGAATAGGCTTGTGGCAAATTACCGATTAGAACGGCTGCGAGCTGACGGGTCTCAGTCTGATCGGTTGCCCACAATGTATCTGCCACCCCCAGAGTCAGGTCCGGGTTAAATGCAGCCAACCCTGCCATCCGCTGCTCCAGTCTGCGTAGCACAATGGGCGCAGTCCGATAACTGGTAGTCGAGAGGCTGCTGCGTTTGACCGCATCGCCAGGTTTGTATGTCAGGTCAGCGTAGCGAATCAATAGCGACTCCAGCTCGCTTCTGAAGCGGTTAGGTTCAGCAAAATACGCCACTAGCGCATTAATTTGCTGATTTAATTGAATGAGTTGGACAGCTGGCATGACCTTATTTTAATAGGAGCGTGCAAAATAAACCTTTTTGCGGGCTGGCTTTCCACATACGATACAGGTTCCATGCTGATCTTCTGGTTGATCCAGGGGAACGCAGCGAGTGGTAGCTTTGGTGTCGTCCTTGACTTTTGTCTCGCACTCGGTTGATCCGCACCAGAAGGAATAAGCCCAACCGTTCTGCACGATTTGGGTCAGATCGTCGTAATCCTTTGGCTCGAAAATGTGCTCATCGCGGAATGTCCGTGCCTTCTCCAGCAAGGCCGCCTGGATTTCATCCAATACCGCCTGAACCTGGGCGTGCAGGTCACCGGCAATGGGCAGTACCGACTTTCCGGCTCTGCCTGGGATGTGGCGGCGTGCCATGGTTACGACCCCATTTTCCACATCTTTTGGGCCGATTTCTATTCGCAGCGGTACACCGCGCATTTCCCAATCGTTAAATTTAAAACCGGGGGTGACTTCAGTGCGTGTGTCCAGTTTCGTCCGCAATCCCGCGAGTTTGCGGTTCACTTCTTCGGCAATCGGCATAACCCTGGCTTGTTCCTCATCGCTGCGGAAGATCGGCACAATTACGACCTGAATGGGAGCAAGCCGAGGGGGCAGGATTAGACCCTGGTCGTCGCCGTGGGTCATGATGATTGCACCAATGAAGCGAGTTGAGAGCCCCCAGGAGGTCGTCCAGCAGTGCTGCAACTGGTTCGACGGGTCCAGGAAGGTAATGTCAAAGGCTTTCGCAAAGTTTTGACCCAGAAAATGGGAGGTGCCAGCTTGCAGTGCACGTGTGTCACCCATCATAGCCTCGATGGTATAGGAATCTGATGCGCCGGCGAATTTCTCGGTCTCGCTCTTTCGCCCTGGGATGACTGGCACTGCTGCTTCATTGACGGCGAAATCAGTATAAACATTCAACATGCGTACTGTCTCCTCGACAGCCTCTGGAGCCGTGGCATGAGCAGTATGGCCTTCCTGCCAGTAAAATTCAAGCGTCCGCAAAAATAATCGGGTACGCATTTCCCAACGGACGACGTTTCCCCACTGATTAATCAAAACGGGTAAGTCCCGATAAGATTTAATCCACTTGGAATACATGTAACCAATGATGGTTTCGGACGTTGGTCGGACCACCAACGGCTCTTCTAATTTCTCGCCGCCACCAATCGTGACAACAGCCAGCTCAGGTGAAAACCCTTCAACGTGCTCTTTTTCTTTCTCAAGGAAGGACATGGGGATAAACAATGGGAAGGCTGCATTGGTGTGACCGGTTTCCTTAAAACGCCGGTCAAGGCTGGCCTGGATGTTCTCCCAAAGTGCCCAGCCGTAAGGTCGGACGACCATGCAGCCGCGCACGGGAGCATAATCTGCCAGTTCAGCTCGTAAAATAAGCTGGTTGTACCATTCCGAATAGTTTTCGCTGCGAGTTGGAAGTTTATCAGTATTCATTGTAGTTTTGCTTTCCGAAGAAGTTGTTATGAAAATAAGTCAAAATTTTTATTGATCCAAGACGAATTGGAGGGCGCTGGTAATCTCCGGCTTAAAGGTCAGGTAGTGCCAGTCGGCTTCCTGAGCATAATACCCCAGCTGCTGCCGGTACTCGGTAAAAACCGACTGCCAGCCCTCGCCAATTAGTACAAGCGGTTTGGGCTGGAGAGCCTTTATTACCAGCAGGTTCCAGTAAAGAGTGATTTCAGTAAAAGTCCCTGGACCACCCGGCAGGGCTATGGCAGCATCACAGCCTTCGATCAGCCCTTGAAGGCGGTCGAGCAGCGTAGAACGCCGCCATTCCTCAGTTACCCATTGGTTGGCACCTCCAGGTCGATAGCGCTCGATATCCTCGCAGGTTACTCCAATTACGCTCCCCCCGGCTTCATTTGCGCCGCGGGAGACAGCTTCCATTGTACCGACATAACCCCCGGTAATGACCGTGTGTCCCGCTTTAGCAATCATCCCGCCGAGCTGCTGTGCTATTGTGTAGTCCGGATCGTCAGGACGAGGTTTTGAACTGCCAAATACTGTAATTTTCATGCGTTGCTCGCTGGTTTTAAAGGCTCAGGATTAAGATCTTCTGCGTCCCAGGTGCGCTGATAGTTTTGCTCCAACTTGGAGAGGATCGCTTTCTCCAGGTCGATGTCAGCCAGGCTGGCAAGTTGAAACATGTATAAAGCCACATCTGCCAATTCACCTGCCAGTTCATCGCGCTTCAGTAGGGCTTCACCCCACTGGAAATGTTCCAGGACTTCACCCGCTTCAAGGTTGAGAGAGATGGCAATGTTGCGCAAGGTCTGCGGTCTGGGGCTTGTTGGTTCGTACCAGCCCTTCGCCTCGACGAAGCGGTGCATCGCTTCTGTCAACTCGGTTAATTGCATGCTCCCTCCATTAATTCCCTTTGACCCTGGCAGATTCAATCGTGTTCAGCGCAGCCTGGGCAGATAATACCTGCTCGGGGTGCCAACCCTCCTCGCTGACCATACGGTTGAGGTGATTTATCACCTCCAGCTGTGAAGGTTTATCGAGGAGCTGAAAAACGTATGTTATGCGCTTTTCATCCCGTGAAAGAAGTCCATCCCAGAGAATTTCCAATGGATCCTGGCTCATCTCGCGTACCTCAGGGCTCTATTTTATCGCAGGTTCGCCCTTTCCGGCGTCCCGGCTGCCGGAATCTCCAAAAATAAAACAAATCCGCCCCTTCGGGCGGATTTGTTGAATGCAGTACCAGGAAGGTTATTCTTCCTTCTTCTCTGCGATTTCTTTCTGTCGGGCTGCAACAATCTCAGCCTGAATGTGAGCCGGGGCAACTTCGTAGCTGGAGAATTCCATATTGAAGATACCGCGGCCGCCAGTGATTGAGCGCAGCTGGGTGGTGTATCGCAGCATTTCAGCCAACGGAACGGTGGCGTTGATGATCGAGCGGCCTTTTTCACTGTTCATACCCTGCACGCGTGCACGCCGGGTATTCAGATCCCCGAGGACGTCGCCCATGTGGTCTTCTGGAACAATAATTTCCACATTCATAATCGGTTCGTAAAGAACCGGGGCGCCATCTTTGAAAGCCAGTTTGAAAGCCTCACGTCCTGCGGTTTCAAAGGCGATAGGTTTTGAGTCTACGGGGTGTTCCTTGCCGTCCGTGATCGCAACCAGAACTCCACGTACCGGGAAACCGGCAATTACGCCTTCCTTCAATACGCTGTGGATTCCTTTTTGGATCGAGGAGGAGTAAGACTGTGAAACAGCTCCGCCAACAACTTCCCAGGTGAACTCGAATTCTTTGTCAGGCAGCGGCTCGACACGTAAATGGACTTCGCCAAATTGACCCGCTCCGCCAGTCTGCTTCTTGTGGCGGTACATGGCTGAAGCTTTTTTGGTGATGGTTTCCTGATAGGGAACCTTGGGCTCGCCAACAATGAAATTGACCTGGAATTTAGTTTCGGCGCGTTTGATGGCGACGTCGATATGCTGGTCACCCATTCCCTGCAGGATTGTCTGATTGGTGGCAGGTTCCATGTGCCATGAAAGGGTCATATCCTCTTCGCAAAGACGGGTCAAAGTCGGGCTGATTTTGGTTGAGTCAGCCTGGGTCTTGGGAAGAATGGAGACGCGGTATAAGGCATTAGGATACTGCGGAATGGGCAGTGTAAGCGGATGTCCCTTGTCACCTAATGTGTTTCCAGTAACAGTCTCAGTTAACTTCGGCACAACACCGATGTCGCCGCTGTGGATGACCTTGACGGAGAAAGTATCCTTTCCACGAGGTATGCTGACTGTACCGAAACGTTCTTCGACGCTGCGGTTCTGGTTCCAAACACGGCTGTCAGAGGTAACCATGCCGGAATAAACACGGAAGAATGTCTGTTTTCCGACGAACGGATCGGCAGTGGTTTTCCAGACATACATCGCGAGTGGTCCTGAGTCGGAGGCGGAGATTTCCTCTTCGCCATTTTTTGACACGGCTTTTACCGGTGCGATTTCAGCCGGGGAGGGGAATAAGCTGATGATTGAATCAAGGAGCGGGTTTATGCCAATCTGGTGTGCGCCAGCGGCAACAAAGACCGGGGCATAGCTTCCGTTTCGCACGACAGCTTTCAACCCGCGGATGATTTCCTCGCTGGAAAGTTCGCCAGAATCAAGGTATTTCTCAAGCAGGCTGTCCTCGCCTTCGGCAGCTGCCTCTACCAGGGCGAAACGTGCTTCCTCGACAGCACTTTTGAATTCATCGGGGATGTCGACTACAGTCTTGCCGTCCCCTTTATACGCTTTCATGGTCAACAGATCGATCACTCCCTGGAAGGCGGCTTTTTCACCCCAGGGTATCTGAACTACGACTGTGCGAATATCGGAATAATCTTTGATGGACGCCAGGGCTTTGGCAAAATTGGCGTTCTCGCGGTCCATTTTGTTGATGACCACGAAGCGCGGCAGGTTGAAATGATTAACATAATTGAGCGCAATTTCAGTTCCAACCTCTGCGCCTGCAACCGAATCGATGAGGATGACCGCGCCATCGGCCACGCGTAAAGCGGATACAACCTCACCAACGAAGTCGGTGTACCCCGGGGTATCGAGTATATTGATTTTTATATTGTTATATTCCACAGGAACCACAGTGGTGTATAACGATATCCCCCTTTTTACCTCCTGTTCATCATAATCGGAAACGGTTGTGCCGTCTTCGATTCGGCCCAGGCGGGTAGTTCCCCCTGTCACATGTAGGAAGGCCTCAGCCAGCATGGTTTTGCCCGCGCTGCTATGTGAGACCAGTGCAATGTTGCGGATGGACTCAGTGGTATACTCTTTCATTAACCTAACCCTTTTATGGAAATGATTTGGCCAGCAGATAATTTTCTACGGCTGGTTGTGGTTCTTGTCAAAGTTCGCATGAATGAGTTGGCAAAACATCCCCTATTATAACAGGTGGCGGACAGGGAATGGATCGAATATTCAACCAATTCTCCTTTATCCTGGGCGGACTGATCCTTCTCGCCACCGCAGCGCTGCTGCTGTTGCGCCGTGGTTTTACTCCGATAAAAGGCCTGGTTTTCTTGGTATTAACCCTGCTCCTGGTCGGTGCGTGGGTGGTGCTCCATCCTGCAGCTCCCTCCCAAAGAACCGCAGACCAAATCCGAGCACAAATCGGAGCGGGTCAGCCGGTACTCCTGGAGTTCCTTTCGCCGTATTGACTGGGGTGCACCGCTATGAAACCCGTCGTGAACGCGGTTGAGGAGGAATTTTCAGGGCGGATGAATGTGCTCAGAGTTGATATCCACACCGAAGCCGGTGCAGAAATGGCTAAAAAGTTGGATTTCCAGTACACGCCCACCTTTATCTTTTTTGATGAGACTGGTAAAGAACTTTGGCGCGAAGTGGGTGGCTTGACCACATCGCGCATTCGTGATTGGCTTGGGGAAAATTATTCTGATTAAACGTCTGCAATTTAACTTGCTTTATCTGTTCGGTAAGCCGCGATGGGACACGGGTATTGTTCCGCCTGAGGTGGTGGAGTTTGTTGAAAACAATCCTTCAGGGCGAGCGTTAGACCTTGGCTGCGGCACGGGGACTAACATGCTCTATCTGGCCCAGCATGGCTGGCAGGTTGATGGAATTGATTTCTCACGGTTGGCCGTTCACAGGGCACGCATGCGCTTACGCGCCGCTGGTTTCCCCCCACAGGTCTGGGTGAAAGATATTACCCGCTGGAATAAAACAAATGGCAACTATAATTACATCCTGGATATTGGCTGTTTTCATCAGCTGTCTG
>CAYPJS010000159.1:0-3056 GCA_964411135.1 uncultured Anaerolinea sp. | reverse complement strand
TGAGACGCGCGCGCAGCGCGCACCGCCTGACCTGTCTTATAGGTGATTTGCAAGAATTTAGCCAGATGGCGCAGCGGCTGAATATGACTTTTTTCGCCGCCGTAGATGGTGCGGATGGGCACCCAGGCCAGGGTATACCCCCTGAGCACGCAGGTAACGATCATCTCCACCTCGAACTCGAAGCCGCGCTGCGGGCTGTCGGCTACTGCCTGCAGCATACGCCGGCTCAACAGCCGGTAACCGGACTGGTTATCCGGCACGGATAGGCCCAGCGCGCGCGAGAAAAGCAGCGTGCCCAGGCTGTTGCCCAGGCGGCGCAGCGGCGGCATGCGGCTGAAGTCGCGCTGACCGATGACCAGGTCGGCGCCCTGCTCGCGGTAAGCGGCTGTGAAGGCCGGGATCTCGGCCGGGTCGTGCTGCCCGTCGGCGTCCAGAGTGATGACGGCATCATAACCGCGCTCGAGGGCAGCGGCAAAACCAGCCAGCAGAGCTGCACCTTTGCCCTGATTGGGCCGCTGCGCCAGAATCTCGGCTCCAGCTGCCTCAGCATAGGCTGCTGTGCGGTCGGTCGAGCCGTCGTCCACCACCAGCACCGGGAATAGGGTCAATGCCTGCCGCACCACAGGCGCGACACGCTCGCCCTCGTTATATGCCGGAATGAGGACCAGAATTTTTTGACCGATTGAATCCGTCATGATGTGGTTGGTGTCAATCTTTTAGCCGTCAACCTGCTCAATTTTTGTGCCGCGTATGAAGTGCGGCATCTCGAAAGGGATCGGCAGCGACAATTCGACGAACCCTGCAAACTCCCCGTTCTGGTACCACGGGGTCTGATAGATCAGCTTTTTGATTCCGTTTTTCTCGATGGTGTAAATGTTAGTGCGTTCATCTGCCATCAACTCCTGCAGCTTCTTGCGCGCCGCTTCCGGATGGCATTCCATCAAATTGGTACCGATAAGTTTTTCGCCCCCATCTTCAGCGAAAGTCTGGACGGATTTATCGTTCATGTCCAGAATGATTCCTTCACGGTCGCAGACCGTTACGGCACCGGGGAAACCTTTTACCCAGGCGTGATCGCTCACTGACGCCTCCAGATGATAAGACCGAGAAATCCGGCCGATTGCTTTCCTATTCGATTCTACACGATGCTGCCGGATTGACCGTAAGAAATTGGCTGGATTTTTGTCACTTGTGCGCTGCGGCTGCCAATGGCAACTGTGATATGATGGGTATACATCTTAGGGTTTCATGGTGCTCGACAGCAGAATAGAATTTTGAAACCCAGGGATTGTCTTGATACCGACACTCGACGAGCCCGTTGCCATCTTCCTGACCATTATGGCGGTGATCTTGATCACCCCCATCCTTTCGGAGAGGATCCGCCTTCCGGGAATCGTCGGTATTATTTTAGGGGGTATGCTGGTCGGACCGCACGGAGTTAACCTGCTGCGTATTGACGGGCCAATCGAATTTCTGGCGACTGCCGGACTGGTGTACCTGATGTTCAGCGCTGGTCTGGAGGTGGATATCCACCTGTTCAAACGGGTGCGCACTCGGGCGCTCATTTTTGGTGTCCTGACCTATATGATCCCGCAGCTGCTGGGCATGGGGCTGGGGCGGCTGCTTGGGCTGAGCTGGCTGGGCAGTCTGCTGCTGGGTTCAGCGTTTTCCTCGCATACACTGATCGCCTTCCCGATTGTGACGCGCCTGGGCGTGGCACGCAACGAGGCGGTGGCGGTCACAGCCGGCGCTACAGTGCTGACAGACATCAGCGCCTTTCTGGTGCTGGCGGTCGTGCTGGGCGTTAATTCACAGAGTCTGGAGGCCAGCTTTTTCATCCAGTTGATCGGGCTGCTGGCAGTGTACACGGTGCTGCTGCTTTTTGGGCTGCCGCGCCTGGGTAAGTTCTTTTTCAGACGTTTCACCGGCCGGGCGGTTGAATTCCAGTTCGTGCTGGTGATCCTTTTCGTTTCGGCGCTGATCGCCATGAAGATCGGCGTGCACGAGGTGGTCGGAGCTTTCCTGGCCGGGTTGGCCATCAACGCCACGCTGCCGCACCGCAGCCCGGTTATCGGGCATGTGCTGTTCATGGGCGAGTCGCTGTTCATCCCCATCTTCCTGCTCTACAGCGGCATGCTCACGAATCCGCTGGTCTTCCTGGACGGCTGGAACGTGGTCTTGATCGGTATTGGCGTGACCGTCGTGGCCTACGTCTCGAAATTTGTGGCGGCCTGGATTACGGCGCGCATCTTCAAGTATTCCCGTGCTGAATTCTGGACGGCTTTCGGCCTGTCACACGCGCAGGCGGCGGTCACCATCCCCACGCTGGTCATCGGGCTGAATATTGGTCTGTTCTCGACTGAACTGTTCAACGCCGCCATTCTGATGATCCTGTTCACATCCATCACCTCGCCGCTGGTGGTGCAGCGTTTCGCACCAGCCCTGGCGGACCATCATCCTGAAGAAGAGCCGTCTCCGTTGTTCAGCCGGGTGCTGGTGCCCATTGCTAACCCGCAGACGCAGGAGAATCTGGTCACGTTGGGCGGCCTGCTGGCATCCGCGCAGAAGGGCAGGCTGATGGTGGTGCATGTGGCGCGCGAAGGCAACGGTCATACGGTCAGTGCGCAGTATCAGCGAGAGATTCTTGGCAAGGTGCCTGACATCTTGAATGACCCGGATATTGACCTGCAGCTCATTCCGCGCGTGGATCAGTCGTATGCCAAGGGCATCCTGCGCTCGTCGGTGGAGCATGATGCATCGATCATCCTGTTGGGTTGGCGCGGCAAGGCCACCCTGCAGCAAAGTCTGATGGGTACTGTGCTGGATGAGGTGATCTGGGGTACCTCTCGGCCGGTGCTGGTGGGCAAGCTATCCTCGCCGATCAACAGCATGCAGCGGGTGGTGGTGGTCATCCCGTCCAACAGCCTGCAGCCGGTGACGCTGCGGCGCACACTGGAGGTGGTGGCGGCCCTGTCCAATGCGGTCAACGTGCCGGCGCTGGTGCTGGTGGACGGCATCTATGAGGAGAAAATTTTCCGGATGGTGGAAGATCTTGA
>CAYPJS010000158.1:0-47337 GCA_964411135.1 uncultured Anaerolinea sp. | reverse complement strand
TTTGCCCCCAGCCTGGAAAAAATTCTATTAAACGTGGATTTTCTGTTTAGTATATATTCGAATACCTTGCCTGGGTATGACTATCTCGCATCAAGCGCGGTACTTTGGTCAAATTACGCTTTTATGCTTCGCCGGCACCTTGATGAACCATAACAGCACTACCAGGGTAAGAACAGCAAAACCGGCGGAAATCATGAACGTATTTTTATAGTTGAGCAGGTCGGCAATCCAGCCGCCCAGCAGGGGGGACAACACCGCGGCCGGGGCGATCAAGGTGTTGGATAACCCCACATACGTTGGACGTTCCTGCTCGGTGCCAAACTCTAGAGTTACCACTATTCCGATCGTCCAGAAAACCGAATTGGCTGCACCGGCGAACACCATGACTGCGAAGAACCACCCGCTGCTGGGGGCAAGAAAAGCTAATACGGCAGCGGCGATCGCGCTGGCAGCGCCAATGCGGAGCACATGCATGTGCCCTATCCGGTCGCCCAACCAGCCAAAGACCGTGTTCGAACCCACCTGGACGATAAAGAGCACGCTCGTCATTGCGCCTGCTGCCAGGCTGGTCATGCCCAGTTCCTGCACGGCATAGACCGTGTAAAAAGCCGCAGCCATAGTCCCAAATTGGAACAGGAAGCGGCTGATGATGAACCAGCGAAACCCATGGTCGTTTTTCAGGATCTGACTGACATTCCCCCAGAACGACACCTGTTCAGTTGGCAGGGGTTCCACGATTCGCAGGGGTTCGCGGGTGCTTGCCAGCCCGACGAAGGAAATTGACATCATCGCGATAGAGGCAAAAAAACTAAACATGAATCCACGGGAAAAACCCATCGAATCAATCAAGTAACCGGCTGCCAGAGCACCAATCCCTCCCATCAGATTGGCGGCGGCTGATTGCGATCCAAAAAAAGTGCCGCGGATATGGGATGGGATGATTTTTCCGATCATGTTTTGCCAGGGATTCGCGGTCATGCCTGCAGAAAGCCCCTGCCAGATCAGCAGAATAAAGGTCAAGATTAAGGCGGTAGGCTTCCCCAGAATGCCCATAGCCAGGGCGATCAACGCCAGGCCAAGGAAAGGCAGCCGTTCCTGAATGGTCCAGAACAGCACATTTGGTTTGAATTGTTCCATTCTGGAAATCGAGCGGGCCGTCAACAGCTGCGGCAGCATCCAGCCGACATTGTGCACGGCCGGAATCAAGCCAATCAAAATCGCTGAATCGGTTAGATTCGAGACGAATAAAGGCAGAACTGTCGCAAAGGATGCAAAACCCATCCCGAATCCGAAAAAGCCGCCATCCAGAAGATTGACGATGAAATTGTGCTTGAGGTTTTTATTCAGCTCTGGATTATCGGCCATTTCACGATCTCAAAAAAAACCTCGGGTATGAATCCCGAGGCAATAACCATTCAATCTCCCACGGGTCAACTGGACTTGCGCAGCACCCGGAAAAACGAGTGCTCTTTAGAATTCTTCTTCGTCCTCGTCACCCCAGTCGTCATCATCTTCGTCAGATTCCTCTTCCAACTCTTCCCACTCTTCGACTTCAGTGTCTTCCCAGTCATCTTCGTGTTCGGTTTCGGCGGTTGGATTGTAGGTAATACAGCCATTGTCAGGGTTGATTTCAACAAGGGCAGCGCTGCAGTACCCGTCGTCAAGAAAAGCACAATCGTTATAATGGCATCGGATTTTTGGCATTAACTCCTCCTGGACATAATTAATCTTCCCCTGATGTTTTCAACAATTGGATTATCGAGAGAATGAATAACACAAGGATTAAGATTGCGGATATCACGCAGAACGGACAAATCGCTTTTATAACCGCAATTTCAAGGTACGTCAAGTATGCTGAATAAATTACTCCAATTAAACCCAGACCGAAATTTAAAATGGGTGCGTATTTGGCAAAAACCGGGTTCTTGGGGAGCATGATCCAAAGAAACATCATCACGGCATAAGCGACCAGTCCGAGAATCGAAACCGGGATGCCAAAAACCTCTGAGTAGATACTCGTGTTGACGGACCAGCAGTCACCAACCCCCTGTATGCACAGGGATTTATTATTGGTGACCTTGATAATGAACAGGTAGATCGAATCGATGATGCCAAGTGCTGCAGCTGCAATTGCAATTTTCCTCAAGGTTGACATAACATTAGTTCCTACCTCTCAAGAATGGTATCGGTAAAAGGCCATACATCTACCTCTGCGCCTTCAGGCAGAAATTTTACCCCGGCGGGTACAATCAGCAAGGCATTTGCATTGACGATCGACAAAAGGTTGGCGGACCCCTGGTGCGCACTTAATCGGGCAGTTAACCGATGCTGCCCTTGTGTGATCACTGCCCGGAAGTAACTTTCCCTTCCGTCCGAGCGGATCGGCTGCTCGAGGATGGCTTTTTTATAGGTGGGCACGGGATTTTTCAGGTTTAGCAACCGTTCGATAACGGGCACCACAAAAATTATAAAGCCGGTAAAAGCTGAAACGGGATTTCCCGGCAGTCCGATGACCGGTATGCCTTTATAGCTTCCAAACATTAGGGGTTTACCGGGCCGCATATTGACGCGCCACAGATTCAACTCACCGTTTGACTCGATGACTTCGCGCACGTAGTCGAAGGCTCCAACCGAAACGCCAGCCGAGGTTAATATCAGGTCCACCCCAGATGCGACTGCTTCATCCAGCCTGGCCTGGATTATCCCGGGGTCGTCTTTGGCAATGCCCAACATAATCGGAGACCCGCCCGCTTTGGCCGTCAACCCGCCAATCAGGGTTGCGTTTGATTCGTAGATTTTTCCGGGTTCTAATACTGTCCCCGGTGCCGCAAGTTCATCACCGGTGGAGAGAATCGCTACCCTTGGCTGTCGCATCACTCGCAGGCTGGCATAACCCATTGAGGCTGCTAAAGCTGCGTCGGCAGGCTTTAAAACCCGCCCGGGCTTTATCAACGGCTGTTTGGCTTTAGCATCCTGCCCGCGAGGTCGGATGTTTCCTCCAGCGGGTGGAAATTGTTTAATCACCACGTGATCCGGGCGCTCCCGTGTTTCCCGATAGGGGAAGTTGGTGTCTTCAACTGGAACCACGCAATCAGCCCCATCGGGCAGCGGTGCGCCAGTCATGATGCGGGCAGCCTGACCTGGCTCCAGGGTGAACGTTGGCTGACTTCCGGCTGGAATATCCGCAACCACCTTGAGTGTGATGGGCCTGTCACCTGTTACAGGGCGGTCTGCTGGATGGGTTGCAAAGCCATCCATACTGGAGTTGTCGAAAGGGGGAAGATCGATGGTCGAAACAATATCTTCGGCAAGCACTCTGCCAACTGCGTGTAGCAATTCAACGCTCTCCACATCCCCGGGGGTAAAAGCTGAAAGGATTCTCTCTAGCGCGGTGTTCACTGGCAGTAAGGGCGTATCGTTCATACTCTTCCTCAGCCGGGGTTCTGGCGATGAGCTTCCATTACATTGGGTAGGTTTTCAATGCGGTTAAGGACGCGGCTTAATTGTGAGATGTCGCTGACTTCCAGGACCATAATAATCGATGCGAGGTTGTGGGTAACCTTAATTTCGATATCCACCAGGTTGACATTTTCATTTGCGATGATGAGCGAAATATCATTCATTAATCCCTGGCGGTCATAGGCTCGGATTGCAATCGAAACCGGATACACCTGATAAGGTTCACCCCAGGTGACTTTAATCATGCGCTCGCGGTCTTTGATGCGCAGCATATTCGGGCAATCCTGTCGGTGAATGGTTGCGCCGCGTCCCCGGGTGATATATCCAACGATCTCATCGCCGGGAGCCGGGTTGCAGCAGCGTGCCATTGTGGTCAATAACCCTTTCAGCCCCAATACAGAAACGCCATCGCCGCCTTTTCGAGCCTCACGCGGCGTAAGAGGAAAAGGTTGAGGGTCTTTTGGCGCACTTGCCTCGCTCAAACGGTTAACAATGCGCCCGAGCCCCAGGTCACCGCAGCCGATGGCAACATACAGTTCATCGACCGCCTTGAAATCGAAAATTTTCGCCAGGGTATCCACCGAAAAGTCAGTCATACCCAGACGTTTCATTTCCTTTTCCAGCATGACCTTACCCTGGACAAGGTTTTGTTCGCGGTCTTGTTTTTTAAACCAGGCACGGATTTTTGACCGGGCGCGCTGAGTCTTTACTAATCCGAGCGATGGATTAAGCCAATCGCGCGATGGACCTCCCTGCTTGGCAGCCAGGATTTCAACCTGGTCGCCAGTCTTTAGTTCATAATCCAGGGTTACCAGTTTCCCGTTCACTTTGGCACCGCGGCAGCGGTTTCCGATTTCAGTGTGAACATGGTAGGCAAAGTCAATCGGGGTGGAACCTGCCGGCATGTCGATGATGTCGCCGCGCGGGGTGAAGACATAAACACGGTCCTGGAATACGTCGCTTTTCATTGAGTCGACGAATTCCTGAGCATCCTCGATTTCCTGTCGCCATTCCATGATGCGCCGGAACCAGTTAATGCGCTGTTCGTATAATTCGTCTCGGTGACCGCGTTCTTTATAGCGCCAGTGGGCCGCGATACCGAATTCAGCGTTTTGGTGCATTTCGATTGTTCGGATTTGGACCTCAAGCGGTTTGCCATCGTCGTAGATAACGGCGGTATGCAGCGATTGGTAGAAGTTGTCCTTCGGGGCGGCGATGTAATCGTCAAACTCCTGCGGGATTGGGCGCCATGTGGTGTGAATCACGCCCAGCGCTGCATAACAGGCTGGAATATCCTGAACGATACAGCGCACAGCCCGCAGGTCGCGCACCATTTCGAACGGCTTTCCTTTTTCGGCCATTTTCTTATAAATCGAATAGATATGCTTTGGTCTTCCGGATAATTCCGACTTTATCCCGTTACGCGCCAGCACTTCCTGCAGGTGTTCGATAATCCGCTTGATCATGGTTTCGCGGTCCTGACGACGTTCAGCCAGGTTCTCAGCGATTTCCCGATACTTATCCGGGTCAATGTAGCGGAAAGCCAGATCTTCCAGTTCCCATTTTATTTGCCAGATACCCAAACGGTTTGCCAGCGGTGCAAAGATATCCATCGTTTCCTGGGCAATGCGCTTTCGTTTGACTTCGGGCATGTATCCCAGCGTACGCATGTTATGCAGACGGTCTGCCAGCTTGATGAGCACCACCCGGATATCATCTCCCATAGCAAGGAAAACCTTGCGCAGGGTTTCATTGGCAAGGTCGCGCCGTTTCATCCTGGCTGCCATGGGCGGCAGCTCATCCGGCGGCTCGTCGGCCGTCGAGGAAACGCCGTTATTATGTTGGTCTCCACGACTAACACGCGGCAAGTTGGTTAATTTTGTGACGCCATCAACGAGTTTGGCAACCTCGTCGCCGAAGGCTTTACTGATATCGGTTGTGCTGGTAGTCGTATCCTCGACCGTGTCATGCAGCAGAGCCGCGATGATAATGGTCGGGGTTACCTGCATTTCAGCCAGGATTCCAGCCACAGCCACACAATGGCTGACGTATGGCTCTCCTGAAACCCTTTTTTGCCCCGCATGGGCTTCCTCGGCAAACGCATACGCGCGCATGACCATTTCACGGTCAACCACACCGAAGTTCTGGGGGAGCATTTCGATTAAATTAGCAATTTCCATCGTTTGCTATTTCCTGCCCCAAAAAGTCCATGGATATGCCTGCGAGCGACACCTTTTGTTGAGTTCTTCCTCAACAATTTTTAATCCCAGGGTACAGCACCTGATGGCACCGATAGCCTGAAACTCTATCCCTCCAGATTGTGGACAAGTATATCGCCCTTTTTACAAGAAACAAGGCCGCATAAGGCTGGATTTCAAGTTTTACAAACTACTCCAAGCAGGGTTAGACCTCAATCTTTACCAAATAATTCTCTGCTGTTGCCGCCAGTTGTTCGAGGGGGATTGCATCCATCCGATCGAGTATCAGGTCTGCCAGCGAAAGATCCAATTGGCGGCTGACGGCGTTGGGTACTGCCACGCTGAAGATGCCTGCGCGTTTACCAGCCTGGATACCGTTGGGTGAATCTTCGAAGATAATCGCTTCTTGCGGTTGGATCCCAAGGCCGGCGAGGGCTGCCAGGAAGAGGTCCGGTGCAGGTTTAACCTCGGGCACATCCTCCATGCAAATAATCGTATTAAAGAATGAAAAGAGGTCAAGGCGCTTAAGGTGACCGGCAACCCATGAACGCGGAGAGCTGGAGGCAACAGCCAATTTTAGCCCCAGGCGTTGGGCAGATAGGATGGTGCTTACCACTCCCGGAAGCGGAGGTTGTTCGAGGATAACTCGATCCATCACGATCTGTGCCGTATTCCTCAATGCTGCCGAATCGACCTTTTGGTTAAGCAGCCCTTCCAGGTGAGTAACCGGGTTAAAGCGAGCCTCCGATGATCCCAGCGAACCTGCCCAGGAATGGATGTCGAGATCGACTCCATGGTTGGAATAAATTTGTGCCCAGGCACTGTAGGAGGGTTCCTCGGTATCGAGTATTAACCCGTCGAAATCAAAAATCAAACCTTTAATTAGTCCCATGTTTATCCTAAGCCGCGAGGTGATTAACAGTAAAGTACTGCTCGCAGCGACCCAGTATTATACCAACAATTGGGAATCGCGTTTTGCCGCTCCAGGCGGTACCATGAAGCGTTTTAAGGAAGGATTCCCTACTAGGATTAGCTATTCCCGGCTTACTTCAGCAATTCTTGCCCGGCGAATTCGCGGTAGGGTGACAGGATCTCCAGGATTTCGGTATCTGTCACAAGAAGCTGGTTTGAGACCATGCGTGTCACCAGTTCTCCCACACCTGGACCAAGCATAAACCCCTGCCCGCACATTCCAGCGGCATGGATTAAGCCAGATACTTCCCTTGCATGCCCGAGGATTGGTGCTCCGTCGGGTGTCATGGGGTATAAACCGCGCCACGTACGCCGCACCCGGATATTTTTCAATCGCGGCATTAAATCGACCATGCGTTTGGCGACCATGGGAAGGAAGCTGCTGGTTTCTTCCGTATCAAATCCCCACTGGTTTGGTGAGGGGGTTATGCAGAAAATGATCTGACCGGTTAGATGCTGATAAAAGTAATAATTGGTAGATCCGGGGCCGGGAGATATGTCCACGATCATGGGTTTCAGGAACGGGGCAACTGCTTCTGTAATGGCGGCTTCGTGTGAATCCGGTTTCACGGGGATGTCCGTGCCAGCCAGCAAGCCAACCTCCCTTGCCCATGCACCGGCTGCATTGACCACGAAATCTGCACCATAAACCCCGTGATTCGTGCGCACACCGGCAATCTTTCCGCTCTGCGTCAGGATCTCTTGAACCAGCTCATTGAATTTAAAAACTGCTCCATATTCCATAGCGTGTGTGTAGAAAGCGTGCACCGCTAACAGGGGAGAGGCATTCCCATCCTCAGGCGAGAACGTGCCGCCTGTCAGTTCATTTGGATTTAAATCCGGAACCATTTCTAAAAGGACCTGCCGGTCATACCAGTCAATATTCAATCCGAAGGATTTTTGAATCACCAATAGATCTTTGAGTATTTTTTCTTCCCGTGGAGTTCGGGCGACAAAGACATATCCGCCTTCGGACCACTCAATATCGTCGCCATAGCGTTCTTTCCAGGTGGAAAAAATCTCGATACTGCGTAAACTCAGTTGAATTTTGGCTGGGTCGGAATGGGTGGCACGAATTCCGCCAATGGCGCGTTTGTTGGAAGTCTGGCCCACGCTGGGTGCCTGGTCCAGTACCAACACCTTATAGCCCGCCTGGGCCAGGAAAAAGGCGGTAGGCGCACCGATCGAGCCGGCACCGATGACAATTACATCGTAATGCGGGAGATTTTGACTAGTCATGGCTGCCGTCCTTCTGTCCATCGGCTCCAGCCAGGATACCGAGCGGCACCTCAATGAAAATTGGGCGTTTTGAATATTCTGTAATCTCCTCGCGGGTGATACCTTCCTCGCGGAATAGACGCAAAATGAGGTTTACGCACGTTTTCCCCCCGCAGGCTCCCATGCCAGCCCTTGAGACGGTTTTTATCTCATTCATGTCGCGGTACCCGGCACGGATGAGAGTCCGAATCTCTCCGGCAGTCACATGTTCGCAGCGGCAAACGATGGTGTCGTCTTCGATGTGGGCAATGTAATGATCCAGAGGCTGCACGGCGCTTTCATCCTGGACTTTTATTCCAGCAATGCGTTGGGCAATTCTTGCCGGTGCGTTTACCTGGACGACCAGGGTGCGGTCATTGTTTTCGATGGCATGCACCGAGAGCACCTCAACCTGCCCCAATTCATTGCCCTCGGTATCCAACACGGTTACCTTGTCCTCAGCTTTGATGGTCTGGCGCGTGAACTCGTAGGGGATGGACACGACCGGCAGATCAGGGTTCTCGCGGTAATTCACCAGGGTGATCGCAAGCCCTGGACAGCCGGCGACACAGCGCTCACAAACCTCGCAGCAGTAACTGTTGCCGAGGAAAGTCGGGACGTTGCGGATATCCTTCTTATCGATAAAAATGAGACCGTGAGAACACAAACCTGTACACGGATCGCAAGGGATTTCCTGCGTGCAGTGGATGACCGGGACTACCCCTTCCTCAAATTCTGGAAGCTCCTCGTGAAAGACTCCCCCTGGTTTTGATTTGAGGATCTCGCTGGTCCAGTACCATTCAACTGGAATTTCAGCGGTTTCTACCCCCAGAGCCTTGGCAATTTCCATGCCGCGGATCTTGCCGGAGAAGATGGCGGCAGACGCCTCTGCGATTTCCTCTGCATCCCCGCCGACATAACAATTCAGACCATATTGTTTGGCTTTCAAGTAAAACTCGTTGACCGGGTCAAGCCCCACAGCAATCAGAACACTATCGCATTCAAAGGACTTTTCTGTGCCAGGAATGGGTTTGAAATTTTCATCCACTTTAGCCACGGTTACCGATTCGACTTTTCCATCTCCATTGGCACTCAGGATCGTATGCGAGGTATAAATCGGCACCCCCATGCGTGCCAGCTTGTCTTTATGGACCTTGTACCCGCCACATTCTGGCAGCGCTTCAACCAGCCCGACCACCTGAATCCCAGCCTGCAGGGCGTGGTAGCCGGCGATTAACCCTACATTTCCACCGCCAACGATAAAAAGCTTTTCAGCCGGGCGAACCAGATCTCGGTTGACCAGAGTTTGAAACGCGCCAGCGCCATAAACTCCTGGTAGGGCATTACCAGCGAAAGCCAGGAACTTTTCACGTGCGCCGGAAGCTACAAGCAACACCTTTGCTTCGATTATCGTGTATTCATGACCCTCTTTGAGGATGCCTACTTTTTTATCGCTAAAGACAGCCAGGGCGGTTGAATTCAACCATACTTCGACGGTTGAATGATCCCGAAGGTCTTTTTCCAACCGGGATGCGATATCGATTCCGCGCGTACCGGCGTAAACTGCCTTGGTCGATCCGAAGAATCGGTGGGTTTGGAGGACGAGTTTTCCGCCCAGGCGGTGCTTATCATCCACAAGTAATACCTGGACGCCGCGTCTGCCCAGCTCAATTGCCGCCGACAGCCCCGCGGGTCCGCCGCCTATAACCAAAACATCCACGCTGCGTTGCTGAATGGTTTTAAGCTGAACTGGCTTATCTACTTTTGGAAGGTCGGGAAGCCCGTTCGAAGATTCAACATTTTGTCCGTCTTTAACTAGTTCCATACAGGCCTTAACCGGTATGCCGTCTGCCAGTACCAGACACTGCGAACACTGCCCGTTTGCACAGAAGATTCCAAGAGGAGAGCCATCTTTGTGGTGGTGTCCAAAAACTCGCTCCCCATTCGCGAATAAAGCCGATGCAATTGTTTCGCCTTCTAAGGCGTCCAGCTTCTTTCCTTGCCAATAAAATTCGATTGATTTTCGTTCAGGGATGTTTAAAATAGGGTGTTGCCTGATACGGTAATCTGACATTTATTTTCCCTGGTAGGATATGGTTTCCGCAGCCGATAGTCGCGGCAAGGAAATGCTTAGCGTAAATTCAAGAAAACACGACATTCCTCGCGTGATTATTCTAGCAAATTGCATTCGACCAGGAATACTGTCATTAATCCGTACCTTTTGGTCACAGTGTCACGAATCTCCGCTCAAAGACGTTGGGCCATCCGAAGAAGAGGGCAACCCTGCCTGAAAACCTGCGTTGAATTCATGCTACAATGCATTTCAACTTGACGAATTTTCCGTTTTCGGAGTGGATATGAAGAAAATTGCTGTACTGACAAGCGGGGGCGATGCACCCGGAATGAATGCTGCGATTCGGGCGGTGGTCCGTAAAGGTATTGCCAATGGCTGGGAGGTTTGCGGGATCCGAAACGGTTACGAAGGTCTGATTGATGATAAATTCATTAACCTTGGCCCGCGGGATGTAGGCGGTATTTTACAACGCGGCGGCACTATTCTTGGGAGTGCCCGATCTGAGGAGTTCAAGACCCGCGCCGGGCAGCTGAGAGCCATCCGCAATCTGAACAAGAATGATGTGGAGGCCCTGGTGGTCATCGGCGGGAACGGTTCCCAGACTGGTGCGCATGCTTTGCACACCCTGGATTTCCCGGTTGTAGGGGTGGCTTCGACGATTGATAATGACCTGTATGGATCTGATATCACCATTGGAGTGGATACGGCCTTGAATATAGCCCTTGAGGCGATCGACCGCCTCAAGATCACTGCATCCTCACACCAGCGTGCTTTTCTGATTGAAGTGATGGGACGAAAATGCGGTTATCTGGCTTTAATGGCTGCCATTGCCGGTGGTGCAGAAGAAGTGGTATTGCCGGAAATCGAAACTGACCCGGAAAAATTGGCCGCCACCCTGACGGATGCATACGAACGCGGTAAAGCGCACGCCATCATCGTTGTCGCAGAAGGCGCAACCTATAATGCGACCAAACTGGATGAATATTTCAAACAGCACAGAGAGCGTCTGGGGTTTGAGCTTCGTGTGACCATCCTGGGGCACGTACAGCGCGGCGGTGCCCCCCAGGCAGAAGATCGAATCCTGGCATCCCGGCTTGGTGCCGGTGCGGTAGATGCCCTGGCACGGGGAGAATTCGGGGTCCTGGTCGGGTTAATCAAGAATGAGGTCACCACAACGCCGTTGGATGTGGTGGTGAAAAATAAAAAAGAGCTCGATCCTGGAATGATCGATCTTGCCCGGAAGCTGGATTAAGCCGTTCTATTTGTGCCAGCGTAAATAGGCTTCGATAAACCCGTCGATCTCGCCATCCAGGACGGCCTGGGTATTGCCCATTTCGTAATCCGTGCGGTGATCCTTGACCATCTGGTATGGATGCAGGACATAAGAACGGATTTGAGAGCCCCATTCGGCTTTTTGATATTCGCCGCGCAGCTCGCCCAGTTCTTTATCCTGTTCTTCCTGCCGAATGGCAGCCAAACGGCTGCGCAAGACACGGAAAGCATTCTCGCGGTTCTGCATCTGCGACCGTTCATTTTGACAGGTAACGATAATACCAGTCGGGATATGCAGCAATCGAATGGCTGTGGCATTCTTTTGGACATTTTGCCCGCCGGCGCCAGAGGATTTAAAGATATCAATCCGCACATCATCGGGCGGGATTACGATTTCGCTGTCATCTTCGATTTCAGGCAATATTTCAACCATAGCAAAGGATGTATGGCGGCGGTGGGCAGAATCGAAAGGTGAAAGCCGCACCAGACGGTGTACACCTTTCTCAGCCCTCAGATACCCGTATGCATATGGTCCATCGACCGAAATCGTGATTGTCTTAATTCCGGCTTCTTCGCCTTCAGTCAGGTCGATAATCTCGGTTGTGTATCCGCGGCGTTCTGCCCAGCGCAGATATAAGCGCTGCAGCATGGAGGCCCAATCTTGCGATTCTGTACCGCCGGCTCCGGCGTGGATGGTTAAGAAGGCGTTTCCCCGGTCGTATTTACCTGCCAGCAGGGTGCTCAGCTCCCGCTTATCCAACTCAACCTGGATGGCTGCTGCTTCTTGCTCGATTTCTGCTGCCATACCTTCATCTTCGAGTTGGGCCAGTTCGTATAGATCGAGTATTCTTTTTTCCAGTTTTTCCCAGGACTCGACCTCAGTCCGCAGGTCGGCCAGTTTTTTCATGACCTGTTGTGCGCGGGTAGGGTCGTCCCAAAGGGTCGACTCCTCAGCCTTCGCTTGCAGATCTTTCAGTTCAGTTTTGAGTTTATCAAAGTCAAAGATGCACCATTAATTCTTTGATCCTGGCAGTTTCATCCGCCAGTCTTTCAACGATCGCTTGCATGGTACCTCCAACGCTAACGAACTATGAGCCTAAGATGCCATCAACGAATGATTCACGGTTGAATGGTTCCAAATCTTCTGATTTTTCACCCAATCCGGCATACAGGATCGGGATCCCCAACTCTTTTTGAATTGCGAACGCCATCCCGCCGCGGGCGGATGAGTCAAGCTTGGCTAAAATCACGCCAGTGACCCTGACAGCCTCCTTGAACGCTCTGGCTTGCTGTAGAGCATTCTGACCCGTGGTAGCATCCAAAACCAGCCATACCGCGTGTGGGGCGCCTTCCAGCGCTTTCCCTGTGACTCGGTGGACCTTTTTCAGTTCTTCCATCAAATTTGTGCGGGTATGCAGGCGTCCGGCAGTGTCAACCATGACAAGGTCCACTTTACGCGCCAGGCCAGCCTGGATTGCATCGTACGCAACTGCACCAGGATCGGCATTGGGTTGACCAGCAATAATCGGCAGGTTCAACCGATCCGCCCAAACCTGCAGCTGATCAACAGCTGCGGCCCTGAAAGTATCAGCGGCAGCCAGAATTACCTTCTGCCCTTGCTGGCTAAACCGTTTGCCTAATTTTGCGATGGTCGTAGTTTTTCCGGACCCATTCACGCCCACAATCAAGATTACAGCTGGTTTTTTGCCAGTGAAATCCGGTTGAACCGGGGGATCTATGCGACCTAATAATTCGCTGCGCAGCAGCCCGCTGAGTTCCTGCCCGCTGGTTACTCCCTGATCCATCACCTGCTTCTGTAACTTGTGGATGATTTCCTGTGTGGTGTCAATTCCGATATCCGCCTGGATCATGAGGGCTTCAAGATCATCCCAGGTAGATGCGTCTATTTCAGTGGCGCCAAACACAGTAGCCAGGCGGCCGAAAGCGGCCTTACTGGTCCGGTTTAAAGCCTGTTTCCATTTGGTGAAGAATTCAGCCATAGCGCAGGGATTATATCATACAGGTGCTTCTGCCTGGTTGGCTGCCTGTGTGGCCAGCTGACCGCAGCCGGCCTGAATGTCAATTCCACGGCGCATGCGGATGGTACAGGGGATGCCCAGTTTTTCCAGCTCAGCTTTAAAGGCAGCAGCACGTTCGCGGGTGCTTCCTTTACCAGGATATTTATGGGTGGGGTTAAGCGGAATTACATTGACATGACAAATCATGCCCTTCAACAAATGCCCGAGCTCGCGGGCTGTTTCGACCGAATCATTTACATCCTGGATGAGTGCCCACTCGAAAGTTAACCGCCGGCCGGTCTTTTCGATGTATTCACGACAGGCTGCCAAAAGGTCTGCGATTGGGTATTTCCGGTTAATGGGCAGCATGCTCGAACGCAGCGCATCATTAGCGGCGTGCAGGCTAATAGCCAGGTTTACCTGGCTTTTTTCATCCGCAAAGCGTTTGATAACCGGGACTAACCCGACGGTTGAGAGTGTAAAGCGGCGGGCTCCCAGATTCATTCCATCCGAATGGTTAAGCCGGCTGATAGCTGCCATGGTCGCATCATAATTGTGGAAAGGTTCACCCATGCCCATGAAAACAATGTTCGTGACCTGTTCGTCTTCTTCACGTAACATGCGGGCATAGTAAAGAACTTCTTCGACGATCTCACCGCTGGTCAGGTGACGCTTAAAACCCATTTGGCCTGTGGCACAGAAAACGCAGCCCATAGCGCAGCCTGCCTGTGTGGAGATGCACAACGTTTTTCGTTTATCGTAGTGCATTAATACCGCTTCAATTGCGCGGTCGTCCTGCAATTTAAAAAGGGTCTTGCGGGTCTCCCCATCGGTCGAGAGGAGCACCTGCGAGGGGCTAAGACTCTGAAAAATAAAAGTATCTGCCAGCCAGATTCGCAGATCCTTGGGAAGGTTGGTAAACTGCTCTGGCTTGTTCCAAAACTGCTGATAAAGGCCTTGCCAAACCTGTTTGGCTCTGTAGGCCGGTTGACCTGAAAGCTTAAAAATCTGCTCGATTTCTGGCAGATCAAGATCAAATATCAATCGAGGGTTATTGGAGGGCATCCTCTATCCTTTGAATCCTTCGGCAGTTCTATCGCAGAACAGGTTTTGAGGGTGGTTTTCAGCTCGGGTAATGCATTATTCTACCATTTAGATAAGTTCCAGAGGTGGCAGCAGAATCTGCTTACCCGAGAATTTCCCCCAGATCCTGGGCAATAAGATCAGGCGCATCGGACCATTGTTCCGCCTGCTCAGGGGTCGTGACCCCGGACAAGACCAGAGCTGTTCGAGTTCCGGCGCGTTGTCCGCCAAGGATATCGGTATCAAGTCGATCGCCAACGGCCAGAGTCTCTTGTGGAGTCGTACCGGTAATACCCATTGCTACTTGATATAAAAATGCTTCCGGTTTGCCTATGATGGTTGGGTCCACACCGCTGGCAGCTTGAATGGCAGCCAGTATGGACCCTGATCCCGGTGTCAGGCCATCAGGTGTTGGAAAGGTTTTATCGGGGTTGGTACCAATAAACGACGCTCCGCGCCGAATCCATTTTGTTGCCCCGGCGATTTTTTCGTAGGTAACCTGACGGTCCATCCCGGCTACGACCGCAATTGGATCCTGGTCAGTGTGCCAGAAACCTTTTTCTTTAAGAGCCAGGTGCAGGCCATTCTCACCCACGATGAATACTGGACCGCCACCAGGATGCAGTTGTTTTAGATAAATTGCAGCGGCAACACCTGAATTTAATATAAATTCAGGGGAAAGGTCGACTCCGTACCCCAGCAATTTCTGCGCAAATTGAGCAGGGGTACTGGTTGAATTATTTGTTGCACATATTACCTTCAAACCCAGCTCATGGATGCGGGCGAAAACCTGTTTTAAATCGCCAATTGGTTGATTCCCTCGCCACAGAACCCCGTCCATATCCAGAATTAACGCCTTGACTTGGGGTGAAAAATTTTGGATCATGCCAGACTGTCCCCTTTTCAAAAAATGCGCCGGACAGCAGCAGCCGTCCGGCGTGATTAATTTCGTTCCGCTTTATCCGGTAAGCTGCATTATTTCTCAGCGGGGTGCAGCACCTGGTCTACCAGGCCGTATTCGACCGCTGCTTCAGCATCCAGATAAAAATCTCGCTCGGTATCATGCTCAATAACTTCCAGGGGTTTCCCAGTGGAGTTGGCCATGATCTGGTTCAAGCTTGAGCGCAGGCGAAGGATTTCCTTAGCCTGAATTTCGATATCCGAGGCTTGACCCTGCGCACCACCCAATGGCTGGTGCATATGGATGGTTGCATTCGGCAAGGCATAGCGCTGTCCTTTTGTGCCGGCAGCCAGAAGGACAGTTCCGAAGGAGGCTGTGACACCAACTGCAAAAGTGCTGATCTTATTCGGGATCATTTTCATGGTATCGTAAATTGCCAATCCAGCGTAAATCACACCACCAGGTGAATTGATATACATCTGGATGTCGCGCTCCGGATCCTCATTGCTCAGGTAGAGCAATTGGGCCACTATCAGATTCGCAATCTGGTCATCGATTGGCGTTCCAACGAAGATGATTCGTTCCTTGAGGAGCAGCGAATAGATATCATAGGCCCGTTCGCCCCGTCCAGTCGATTCGATCACCATGGGGATTACGTTTTGAAAATTCGGGATGCTCATTCTATTCCTCACCTTTACCCTGTCAATTCGGAACCTTAATCCTGGGGTACTTCAGCCTCTTCAACTTTTTCGGCTTTGGGTTTTGCTTTTGCGCGGGGTTTCTTTGCCTTAGCAGGTTTCGCGTCGGCAGCGGTCTCATCAACCTCAACAGCGGCAGCATCCTCACCGTGACCGGTGGCAATTGCCTTCATGCGTTCCAGCACCTTGTTGTTGAATTTGCGTGTGAGCTCGTTCATGGTCATGTTGTTGACCAGGTCAGAGCTGATGCGTTCCTTGGTTTTCTTGGGCTTTGGCTGGGATTGCAGTTGTGACACAGTGGCTGAAACTGCTTCTTGATAATCAGATTGTTCCAGTTTAACAGTCTCGGCTTTGGCCAACTCATCAATCACCAGGCCGCGCGCAATCCGTTTTCTTGCTGCAGGACGAACTTCATCCTCGATATACTTTTCGCGGTCCATGCCAATCATCTTGAAATAGGCGTCTAGTTCCATGCCTTGCCGTGCAAGATCTTCCTTGACGTGTTCCAGCGTGTGCTCCACCTCATGCTCGAGCATCTGAGGAGGATACTTGATGGTTGCACCCTCGATAACCTTATCAATCAGTTCAGCGTAATATTTGTCATCGGCGTCTGCCTTCTTGGTCCCTTCAAGCTGCTCGCGAACTGCCTTGGTCAAATCTTCCATCGTTTCAAATTGACCAACGCTCTGAGCAAACTCATCTCCAAGTTCGGGAAGATGCAGGGCTTTAATACTCTGAACATTTACAGTAAACTCGACTTTCTTGCCCTTGAGGGCTTCGTCGGTTTCATCTTTTGAAAATTTATGAACGGTTACCTTTTCGTCGCCGGCAGATAAACCGAGCAGGGACTCATTAAAACCAGGGTAGGGCCAGTCGCGGTTTTGGATGACATCGCTGCCGATAATGAACTGTGCAGGCCGTTCTGGGAATGGCAGCGGATCTTCTCCTTCAGCCGGTTTGACCAGTTTTCCGCTGAATTTGACATACACCAGATCACCATCTTCTGCAGGGCGTTCTACCGGCTCGGCCGTGGAGTAATTGGTGCGCAGGCGGTTAATAAAATCGGTCACCTCAGCATCTGAAACTGTCTCTTCCTTGTAATCAAGGCGAATGTCTTTGTAGGCACCAAGGTCAACTTCAGGCTCGAGGGGAATAATGAACGAGAATTTTGGTGGATTGACGCTGATAACTTCATCCAGCGAACCTGTCGCACCTGGTTTAATATTCCCTTCGTCCAAAATCTTCGGGTAATACTCATCGATTAAATCTTCAACTGCCTGCTGCTGCAACGCTTCTTCACCGATATGGCGTTTGACCATTTCGTAGGGTGCTTTTCCCGGGCGGAAACCGGCAATGCGGGTTTCGCGCGAGATTTTTTTGGCAGCGCGGCGCATAAAGTCCTCAAGAACAGCCGGCTCTAATTCTGCAATCACTTTTACCTGATGGTCTTCAAGGGGTTGGATGTCGAGTTTCAACTTATTCTTCCTTCTAAATAGTTTTTCATTTGTTCGGGAAAGAGGGGATTTGAACCCCTTTGCTTTTTGGCATTTGATCCGTGTGATCGAAAGATCATATCAACTTCCCGGAAATTTTAAGCGTGCCAATTGTACCATCTACCGCACGATTAATGCGAATTCATGCTTTTTGTAATTCTTTATACAGGTCATTTATAAAGATTGCATCAGAATGAAGATAAATCTTTATTGGAGTAGATCGAATCAGAGCCGGGTAGGCGGCTGCTCACAGGTTTGTCTGCAAGGACAAATGGAGGGAATAGTTTCGGGTTAAGATTTTTGTCTGACAATTTCAAAATAACCCATGACCCGAGCGATAGTCAGGGAATGAGAAAAAATGTGATCTAACCAGGTGGGGAAGAGGGGACTTGAACCCCTACGCCTTGCGGCACCAGATCCTAAGTCTGGCCTGTCTGCCAATTCCAGCACTTCCCCGAAGGCGCGTACATTATACCATTGACACTGCATTCCCCGAGAATTTTTCCATCGGGTTTGTATCGGGTATAATCGCCCTGTTTTTAAAGACGAAAAGAGTTGGAGGGTTTGAATTTGAGCCGCGTCATTAATCCTGAAAGCGCTGGCAAGCAGCGTAATCATCTCACCCGGGCGGTAGTGCTGGCAATGCGTGAATTGATGAAACAGCCTGAGCCTAATTCGCAGGCACACGACCTGGCTGCTTTTATGGTTCTTGCCCTGGAGGATATTTCAAAGTCGATCGACATTTCAGTTCAGGCCTGGGAAAAACGAGATTACTGGGTCAAAGCCGACAGGTTCCGGATGGAATGGGACTGGACGGGAATTGTCGCAAAAACCCTGCGGGATGCGTTGCAATCTGAGGATTGGGGCCAAATCGCACTGAGTACCGCTAAAATCGCTCAAAAATTAAATAAAATAACGATCCCTGAGCGAAACCGTATCGGTACGCCCTGGGTGGGGGCTTACCAGGAATTCCTCGCCAAATAAATCATAGCCAAAACAAATAAAAAAGCCCTCTCAACTACTACTGAGAGGGCTTTTTGGTTAACCTTCGGTCTTACTTTTTCTTCAGGATGATGCGCGCATCCACAACTTTGACACCCGAACCGTTTTCGTAAACCAGGACCGGGTTGGCATCTGATTCCGCAATCTCATCCTTGAGGTCGATAATCATGGTCGAGTACTGACAAATGACCTCGGACAGAGCCTGCTTGTCACGCGGAGCTTCGCCGCGAACGCCAGCCAGGATGGGTGCACCGCGGATTTCCCCAAGCATCTGCAGCGCCTGCGTGTCTGCCACCGGTGCAACGCGGAAGGTGACGTCCTTGAGGACCTCAACAAAGATACCGCCCAATCCGAACATCATGGTCGGGCCAAATGTCGGATCGTTGACAGAACCCAGGATGACCTCTGTACCCCAGGGAGCCATCTCCTGGATGGCAATGCCATCGATTACGGCGTTAGCTTTATATTCTTTCGCATTCTTCATGATGGTCTTGAAGGCATCGCGAATTGCTGCTTCATCCTTCAGGTTGACCTTGACACCACCGGCATCTGACTTGTGCAGGATGTCCGGAGAAACGATTTTCATAACAATCGGGAAGCCAATCTTACGGGCCATCGCAACCGCCTCGTCTTCGTTCTTGGCGAGTTCGGTGCTGGTGACGGGCAGGCCGTAAGCCGCAAAGACCTGTTTAGCCTCAATCTCGGTCAGGGCATCGCGGCCGTTGGCGCGCGCTTTGCGGATAACCTCACGTGCCATTTCCGAGTCGTAGGACAGGCAGGGCTCGGTCGCCTGGCTGGAGAGGGCCTTCATGCGGGCGAACTCACGCAGGGAAGCAATTGCATCCACTGCAACATCCGGGGCGCCGTACGCCGGGATGCCGTTTTCGACCAGCCAGCGCATCGCTGCTTCAGATTTCTCGCCGCCGACGAAGGAAACGGTGATCGGTTTATTGGTAACGCCTGAGTCAACCACAGCCTGTTTGATGGATTTGGCAATCTGCATCGGGTCGGTGATTGCGGTTTCGCAGTAAAGAACGACCAGACCTTCGGTCCAGGGGTGAGCGTAGGAGAAACGCACTGAATTTCCGTACCAATCGTTTCCAGCCATCCCGGTCAGGTCGACCGGGTTCTTGGCGGATCCGAATTCGGGCATGTGCTTCTTCAACTCGGCTTGAACGTCTGCGGGGGCAAATTTCAGAGGAACGCCGTAGTGTTCCGCTGCATCTGTCGCCAGTACGCCAACACCACCGCCATTGGTGATGATCAGGAGGTTGTCACCCTTCATCGGGGGCTGAAGCGAAAGGGCCAGAGTGCGGTTGAAAAGGTTATCCAGGTCGCGTGCCTGGATTACACCAGCCTGCTGGAAAGCTGCGCCATAAACTTTGGCAGCTCCAGCTAATGAACCGGTATGGGAGGCGGCAGCCGCAGCGCCGTGGGCAGAAACGCCTGCTTTGAGCGCAATGATCGGTTTTTTAGCCTTCTGTGCCGCATCGATGAAAGCGCGTCCGTCCTTGAAGCCCTCAATGTACAGCGTAATACAGGATGTGTTCGGGTCTTCGTCCAGCCAGGTGACAATGTCAGCGAAATCCACGTCAGACATGTTGCCGATGGAAATGAGTTTGTCAAAGCCAACGCGGCGGATGTAGGTGGCGGCGTCGAGAGCAATCAGCAAAGCGCCGGATTGTGACACAAGAGAGGCTTTACCCGCTAAAGGCAGGAATGGGGCGAAGGAACCATTAAATTTGTCAGCATTTGATAGGACACCCACAATGTTTGGTCCGAGAACGCGCATCCCATAGCCATTGGCTTTGGTGACCAGTTCTTTTTCCAGGTCACGGTTGCCAACCTCGGAGTATCCAGAGGTAATCACGATCATGCCTTTGACGCCTTTGGCACCCAGCTCATCGGTAACTGCGCTGACAAGCTTTGAGGGCACGGTGATGATGGCAGAGTCAATGGTACCGGGTACATCTTTGACACTGGCGTACGCTTGGATGCCAAGAATTTCAGTGGACGAGGGGTTGATGGGGTATATTGCGCCGGCATACCCGCCATCGATGAGGTTTCGCATGACGGAATATCCGATCTTACCTGGGGTAGCGGATGCGCCGATGACCGCAACTGACTTGGGGGTGAGCAGCTTATTCAATGCTTCGTTTTCCACGATAATTTCTCCTATCAGGATCAAAATAGAATTTCAAAGGGCGAAAATATCTGTTGTTTATGCCAATTTTCCCAGATAAAACAGATACCGCTAACCCGGTAAATATATGATCGGTTAGCGGCAGGGTTAAAGGAAAATGACCAACTCCTCAGACATTTGGAAATATTGACAGTTTTATTTTACGCAATTTTGCGTAAACAAAAGTACCTATTTGACAGTATTTTCATCATCTTTTTAACGTTATTTTGAGGCTGTTCTGGATTGCAGGAGGGTTATTCGCTCTATAAGATCTGGCTATTGCTCTGAGGTTGCAGGGGAGGTACGGTCATTTTAGCGATCATAAACCTGGGGGTTGGCGCAGTATGGTATCTTCGCTCCGCTCAATCCCGCCAGGATATTTTCAACTGCCATAAACGCCATTTTCTTGCGGGTTTCTTTTCCAGCTGAGGCAATATGCGGGGCGATTACCAGGTTTTTGAGCTTAAGAATTGGATGGTTTTGCGGAATGGGTTCGGGATCAAATACATCGATGCCCGCAGCAGCGATCTGGTTGGTTTCTAGCGCCCAGGTTAGCGCATCCGGGTCCACCATGGCTCCTCGGGCTGTATTAACCAGAACTGCGGTCGGCTTCATTTTCCCAAAACTTGCTCGGTTAATCAGGTGATGAACTTCAGGGGAGTAGTACAGGTGCAAGGAAATAAAGTCCGACTCTGAAAGGATTTCCTCCAACCCGGCAAATTGAACGCCCAGTTCTTTTTCGGTCTCCGTATCCTGTTTTGGATCGTTGTAAAGCACCTTCATCGAAAAACCTCTGGCTCGGCGAGCCATAGCTTTCCCGATCCGGCCTAGTCCTACGATTCCCAGGGTTTTCCCGTAAACATCCAGTCCGGTCAACACATCAGGTCCCCAGGGCTGCCATAACCCTGCCCGGACTTCGCTGTCCGCCTCTGCCACGCGTCGAGCGGCAGCCATCATCAATGCCCAGGCGAAATCTGCCGTGGTTTCAGTCAACACACCGGGAGTATGCCCAACCGGAATTCCGCGGACCGTGGCTGCAGCAACATCAATATTGTCGTACCCAACCGCCAGCTGCGCAATGACTCTGAGATTTTCTCCTCCTGCCTCAAGAACCTCGGCATCGATCGGGTCGGTAAGCATGGTTAACAAACCCTGTATTGTTGAGGCCATATCGAGCAATTTTTGTTTATCCGGAGGAAATGGGTGCGGCCAGATCTCGACATCGCAAACCTGAGACAATTGAGCTGCCGCTTCGGGAGCGATCTGACGGGTTACAAATACCCGGGGTTTATTCGTCATGACTTGACCTCATTGCAGCAGCCATAATGGATTGAATTCTATGGATCATTGTTGCGGGATCGGAAATTTCGCCTTCCATCAGCAAGGCATTTTCGTATAGCTGTTCGATTACCAACTGAGAAACCGGATCTTCAAGTTCACTTTTTGCAAGCTGCTGCAGAAGGGGATGATGAAGGTTGATTTCGAGCACCTTCTTTTGTGCATCAACCTCCTGATTCAAGAGGCGGTATACACGCTGAAGTTCGGGTGTCAGTGCACCTTGAGGATCAATAAGAACTGCAGGCGAGTCGACCAGCCTGGTTGACGCACGAACGTCTGCCACCCTGTCCCCCAATATTGATTTGATTCGCTCAATCAACTGAATATCATGGTCGGGATTGGGATCTTCTTGAGAGGTTAGGCCTGCATCTGTTTTTGATTCAAATTTTGGCGCTTCTACCTGGGTAATATTCACCAGTTCCTTTCCGTCAAATTGATTTAGCTTGAGCAGCACAAAAGAATCCAATGGATCTGCCATCAACAATACTTCTGTCCCATTGGCTTTATACGCTTCAAGGTGAGGACTGGCGGCCAGGAGGCGTACATCATCCCCGAGCAGGTAATATATTTTTTCCTGCGACGCAGGGCTGGCTGAACAATATTCTTCCAGAGATATCCAACCCTCAGGTTTTTTTGACGATGGAAAGCGCAGCAAGGGGGTCAGCGATGACACAGCCTCAGGATCCGTGGCAATCCCCTCCTTGACGGATCTGCTGAATGCTTTCCAGAAATCAATATATTTTTCTGGATATTCCTTTCCCAGGTTCCGCAGGGCATCGATCAATTTGTTGGTAATCACCCGTTTTAATTGTTGGAGAACGCGGTTGGACTGGACTGTTTCACGAGCCACATTCAAGGGCAAGTCCTCGCTATCAACTACCCCGTCGACAAAGCGCAAATAAGGAGGCAGAAGCTCCTTGGAGTATTCCTGGATCAGGACCTTACGGGCATAAAGTTTCAAGCCCTCATCCTTGCGCGGTGAGAACATGCTCCTTTCTACAGAAGCCGGTACAAACAGCAGGGCATACATCTGAACCGGCGCATCCACCGAAAGGTGTAGTTTTAGCAAGGGTTCATGGTGGTCAAGGGTAAATTGTTGATAAAAATTGAGGTAATCCTCATCCTTAAGCGAAGATGGCTGTTTACGCCAGATCGCACTTTGCTGATTAATCGGATCCGTTCCCTCACCCAGAAAAACCGGGTAGGGAATAAAATCGCTATGCTTGCGAATGATCTCGCGCAGCCTGTCGACCAATGCGAATTCCGCAGCATCCTCCTTCAGGTGCAGGACAATGGTTGTTCCACGCTCTGCTTTGTCTGCCGGTTCGATGGAAAATGAATCTTCACCTTTCGCGATCCATTTCGAGGCTGAATCTGATAAACGGTATGAGCGGGAAGTTACCTCGATTAAATCGGCGGCCATGAATGCAGAATAGAACCCAACTCCAAATTGACCGATTATGTCGCTCATCGATTCAGTTTTTTGTTGGGCAGCCTCGATAAATGCTCTGGCACCTGAATGAGCGATTGTGCCAAGGTTTTCTGCCATTTCCTCGGCGTTCATGCCAATGCCAGTATCGCGGACGGTCAAGGTTCTGGATTCCGGGTCTGCTGTGATCCAAATTCCAAGGTCCGCTTGCGGGTCAACTACTTCACGGTTGGTGAGCAACTCAAACTGCATGCGGGTCAGTGCATCCGAGGCATTGGAGATCAATTCCCGCAGGAAGACCTCGCGCTCCGAGTAAAGCGAGTGGATCAAGATATTCAAAATTTGTCGTGTTTCTGCTTTGAACGGAACATTTTCCCATTGATTGGAGGTTTTTTCGTCAGCCATTTCTTCCCTCTTGGTGTTTGGTTTTGCCACTCCCGATAATACCGCATTTATATATAAAATATATTTGCATCGCAAAAAACCGACCGGAATGACGCTTCCAGTCGGTTCAGGCGTTTTGGATAATTACAAAATTTAACCGTTGACCAAATAGCGCTGACGAATGGCAGGCAACAAATATTCCTGGAAGGCGCGGGTCTGATCGTAATCAGGCTTCCAGCCCCAGTCGGCGCACGCGGCTGTATCATCCACATCTGCCGGCCAGGAGTCGACGATTGCCTGACGGGCTGCGTGAGGTTTAAATTCTACCCTCGCGCCCGGGAATGCTTTCTGAACGATATCGTTGAATTCCAGGGCTGTGGGGCTAAAGCTGGTTACGTTATAAACCAGATGTTTCAAGTTCTCTCGCGGAGCTTCCTCAAGGTGCAACAGAGATTTAATCGCGTCCGGCATGACCATGAACGGCAGCCTGGTATCGGGTCGAACGAAACAGTCGTACGGGACGCCTTGAGCTGCATGGTGCAGCATCTCTGGACCGTAGTCGCTGGTGCCGCCGGTGGGCACTGTGATGGCGCTGATCAGTCCCGGAAAGCGGATGCAGCGGAAATCGACGGAGGTTGAGCTCTTGTCGGCAGCCAACTGTCGATAATGGCGTGCATAGTAGCGGCCCAAATGCTCGCAGTATAGTTTATTGCAGCCATACATGGTAATTGGTTCGAGCCAGTTGTGTTCTTTGATCTTACCGGAGGAGGTTTTGGTTTCGAGGTCCGGCAGCCCATATGCAGCTATCGAACTCGGGTAGAGAAACTTCACCGAGCGTCCCTGCCATTGGGATTGCTCGACTGCCAGACGCAGTAAATTCAGGGTGCCCTCAACATTTACACGGTGCGCTGTTTCAGGATTGTACTCAGCCTTGGTGGATAGAATGGACGCCAGATGATAGATAGTACGGATTTCATATTCTGCAACCAATCGGCCAAGCAGCATGTTATCCAAAATGTCACCCTGAATGAACTTTTCAACATAGGGTTTTAAAGAATCATCCAGCGGTGTAACATCTAAAGCAATAATTCCGTACTTTCCCTGTTCGCCAAGGAAATTGATCAAACCGTGCCCAATTTCACCGTTTGCTCCGGTAATCAGGACCACTTCTTTTCGCATAGGTATCCTCTTTAAATTTCAATCTGTGTTGAGAATGTAAACCTGACTGAAAAAATCAAAGCCATTGGAACACGTTTTTATTTTACAGGGAATTATTGCGCTGAGATGTGATTATTATCCTGAATTTTGCGGACAATAAAACAGGGCCGCGCATGCGACCCTGTTGATGGAAATCTCGTCAGAATTATGCTCTGGCTTCCTGTTTACGGAACCAGTTTTTCCATTCATGATTTTCCCACACAACCAGCAGCGGGGCAGCTATGAAAATGGAGGAGTAGGTACCAGAGAGCAGGCCAACCAGCAGAATGACAGCAAACTCACGCAGTGTGACGCCGCCGAATAGTGCCAATGACAGCAGCATGAACTCGACGGTCATTAGCTGCGTATTGATTGATCGCTGCAGGGTTTGAACGATCGAGTGATTGGCTAACTTCTCGAAGGAAATTTTGCGCAGGAAGGAGCTATTCTCGCGGATGCGGTCGAAAACCACGATTTTGTCCTGGGTCGAGAATCCGATTACAGTCAGCAGGGCGGTCAGGAACATCGAGTCCATCTGCCACCCCCAAAAAACTGAACCGATTGCGGTGATACTAAACACAATCAGGATGTCGTGGAGCATCGCAATAATGGCACACACACCATAGCGGAAGGCATGTGGAATCCCGCGGAAAGCGTAGGTGATGTAAATCACCACAGCCAGGGCTGCCAGTGCAACTGCCAGAGCTGCCCGGTTGGTAACCTGCTGAGCAATGGTCGGACCAACTGCTTCAAAACGGCTCACGGCGATATCAGTTGCGCCAGTTTCGGCTGTGATTCGATCAACGATCTGACCTTTGACCTCGTCATCCATGAAGGGGGAACGGATCACCAGAATGTCCCGATTCCCGGAAGGGCCGACAGCGGTCTGAACCTGAACTTCTTTGAAATCGAATTCGTTGTAGATACTCACAACCATATCTGTCTCGGGTAGTTGAGCTGAAGGAAACTCAAGCTCCAGCAGCGAACCGCCTTTGAAATCAATAGCCAGAGGCAGGCCATTAATCCCCAGGATAATCAAGCCCGGGATAATCACGAGCAGCGAAAAGAGAAAGTAGTAGTAACGTTTACCAAGAATATTCAGCATTTTGCGCTCCTTATAACCCGAACAACTCAGGGCGCTTTTCGGGATCGGAAATCTTTTCGACCACCAGGCCAAGTAGGTTGCGAGTGACATTAAAGGCGGTGAACAAGCTGACGCCAACACCGAGCGCCAGGGTAACCGCAAAGCCCTTGACAAAGCTGGCTCCGAAGGTCGAACCGAACCAGAATAAAATGGCAGCGGTAATCAGGGCAGCGATGTTTGAGTCACGGATTGATGGCCAGGCTCGGCGCCAGGCTAAATCGATTGCCTGACGCATGGTGCGTCCATTCCGTAATTCCTCTTTAAGGCGCTCGAATATCAGGATATTTGCATCCAACGCTGCGCCTGTACTGAGCAGGAAGCCGGCGATACCGGGAAGGGTCAGGGTTATTGGGACTGCTTTGAAAATTGCGAAAGTAATCGCCGCGTAGAAAATGATGGCAAGGTCCGCAATGACACCAGGCAGACGGTAATAAATAGCCATGAACAGCATCACGATTGCAAAACCGATCAAGCCGGCGATCAAGCTTTTATCCAGGGAGTCAGAACCCAGGGTGGGTCCAATTACGCGGATCTGTTCGATGTCGAGCGGAATGGGCAGTGAACCGTAACGCAATTGCACTGCCAGGGCATTGGAGGATTCGCTGTCGAAAGAGCCGGTAATTTCAGCCTGTCCGTCAGGAATGACGTTTGAAACGGAAGGCGAAGAAATGACTGTCTTGTCCAGGACAATACCCAGGATTTTATTAAGGTTATTGGTGGTCCATTCCTTCAGAATAGCCGAACCCTCTTCATCAAACTCAATCGCGATGGAGTATGTGTTTAACTCCCCACGCACCACACCCACTGACTTGAGATTTGCCCCGGTTAAAACCGTGTGGTAAACCGTGGCAGTTTCAGTGACTTCAGGGGTAGTCGTAGGTTCAACGCCAGGGGTCGCCTGTGTATCCGGTGTGATTTCTGTTGTTGGGGCAGTTTCCGGAGTGGTGGTTGTTTTGCCATAATCGGTTTCCACAACGGTGCCTTCCGGGATACGGACATCCCCGAAGTCTGCAAATTCCAGCTGACCGGTTTCCTTAATTTTTGCGATAATATTTTCCGCATTGGATTCACCGGGGTACTGACCAACAATAATCCGTTCACCAGCAGTCTGGTAAACGACTTCGTCAACACCCAGAGCGTTTGAGCGATTCTCAAGGATCTGAGCGGCATCCTGCAGGTTCTGTTGCGTGACCGCGATTCCTTCAGGAACACTTAGAATCACTTCCATACCGCCCTGGAGGTCCAGGCCGAGCACAGTTTTCAGGCTTCTTTCGAAGGATCCGATTTTGATTCCAGGATTGGAGGGGAGGTCTACCCAAACAGCGAGAGCGAGCAGAAGGAGGATTAGGATCAAATTAACTAGACGACGATTCATGCAATCAAAGCCTCCGCTTCATACAATTGCTGGCTTTCCGCCAGCTTAACGAAGCGATTATACTCTCATTGACCGGTTCGGACTAGGGTTCTTAAAAATGAATTAAGTACGCTCAAAGTCCATGCCTCGGAACATCCCCAATTGCTTGACATAAACGCGGGACACTCGGTATAATTTGACGGCTTTGTTCAAGAATGAAATTATGCCAGTCCACTGGCGAAAGTGACAGGAGTAAGAAATATGGTTCCTCATCCAAAGCGGAAACATTCAAAGGGCCGCCGCGACCGCCGCCGCACCCACGACACCTTAACCCCCACCAATCTGGTGCAATGCAGCCAGTGCGGTGAAATGCGGCTTTCGCATACGGTATGCCCAAAATGTGGCTACTACCAGGGCCGCGAGATCATCGCAAAAGGCAAAGAAGAAAAGAAATCCTGACCGGTTGATTTTTCTAAAAGCCATGAAAAACCCCCGAATCCTCGGGGGTTTTCGTGTTCAATGGTCGGACTAATCCAGGGATTTCATTCGGCAGGTTGATCTTCCGCTGGTTCTTGAGGTTTTTCAAAGAAGCGCCTGAATTCATACAGAATCCGGGTTGGCAGCATTCCGCTGATCGTTATGTACTGAGATTCAGGCTTTGTTTCTTCAACTTTTCCCTGTTCATGAAACAGCGAAATAAACTGCCCATCTTTGTAGGGGATGTGGACGGTTGCCGGAGTGTAATTCTCAAACAATTGGCTTTCGATCATCCTCAGCAGATCTTCCGTCCCGTCACCGGTTAGAGCCGAAATTGGGATGGTTGGGGTTCTATTGCTGAGCGCCTGGCTGATTGAGACTGGATCGTTCAATAGATCAATTTTATTGAGGGCAGTCACCATCGGAACTTCTTCAGAACCGATGTCCAGCAGCGTCTCCTGCACCGATTGCCACTGTTCAAGCGCATTTGGATGGGTTACATCCAGAACATGGATAAGCAGATCAGCCTCATTGATTTCCTCAAGGGTGGCTCGAAAAGCCGCCACCAGCTGAGTTGGCAGCTTCTGGATGAAACCGACCGTATCTGTGAAGAGGGCAGTATGGCCCGCTGGCAGTTCCACGCGGCGGGTGGTTGGATCCAGGGTGGCGAATAACTGATTGGCAACATAGACGTCTGCTCTGGCCAATTTGTTGAGCAGGGTGGACTTCCCGGCATTCGTGTAGCCAACAAGTGCGACCGTCGGCACATTCGAACGGCGCCGCTGCTCGCGGTAACGGTGCCGGTGCGCTCGGACTTTCTCAAGTTCAGCTTTGAGATGGGAGATTCGTTTCCGAATCTCACGCCGGTCAACTTCCAGCTGGGTTTCACCCGGCCCGCGCAAGCCAACTCCTCCGGTCGAACCAGTACGTCCGCCGCCGCCGCCTGCCTGGCGCGCCAGGTGGGTCCAGGCACGAGTCAAGCGCGGTAACCGGTATTCATAGTATGCCAGCTCAACCTGCAGGATTCCCTCGCGGGTATCTGCGTGTTGGGCAAAAATATCGAGAATCAGGGCTGTCCGATCAATTATTCGGACTTTTTCCCCGAATTTTTCCTCCAATTCGCGCTGATGCCGGGGTGAAAGCTCAGAATCGAAGATAACCATGTCAGCCAGGGTTTCTTCGACCAGCATTATGATTTCCTCAACCTTGCCGGAACCGATGTAGGTCTCCGGGTTGGGTTTGTCGAGTTTCTGAGTGGTTTCTCCAACAATTTCCAGTCCAGCGGTATCCGCAAGCAGGGCAAGTTCCGCAAGAGAATCTTCTAGCGGCAGCAAGGATGGTTCGCTTCGCAGTTCCACTCCGACCAAAAATGCACGCTCACGTGGAGGAGCAGTGGGTTCTGTTGTTTTTTTAGCCATTATTTATTTACCAGACATGATCTATATGCAGCAAAAATTAAGGTGACCGAACAAGCTGATTGTTCAGTTCGTAAGGACTGTCAGTTTATTTGGAGTTGTGCTGCCTGACCATGATCCACCTCTGCATTGTTCGCCCGACCGCCTCAAGGCTTTTTGCCGATACCTTGTCGAGCGTATCTTGAGTCGTATGGTAATAATCATAATCGAAATCGATTATATCGACAGCAGGAATTCCAAGTTCCAGGAAAGGCGTATGATCATCGAGCATCGCGAACTTGTTCTGGGGGATGAATTGATTTGCATATCCCAATTCAGCTGCCACAGACCAAATCTCGCGAGTAATCGCCTCATTTGAGTTGCGTTCCATATAGATGTTCAGGTCAGCATCACCGATCATATCTAAAATTACGACGGCTTCAGGACGGTTTGGTGCGCCTGGAAGGCTGGCTGCCATAGCTCGCGAGCCGAGTATCCAATCCCAGCCTGGAATATTGCCTTGATCCTCGGCGTCGAAAAATACCAGCCAGACTTCCTGGTCTAAATCTTCCGGCAAGGTGCGGGCAAGTTCAAGCAGAACTGCACAGCCTGATGCGCCATCGTTGGCTCCCGGAACCGGGAGAGCGACATTTTCTGCTATCGGATCGTGATCGGCAGCCATTCTGGTGTCAAAATGCGCCCCCAGGATAATCCAGGGACCGCTGCCGCGTTTTGCGATGACATTTTTTATTTCATGCCCTTCCCAGTTCGTATGCTGGATTTCTGCCGACCAACCTGCCAGTTCCAATTCGGTCAGGAAATAATCGATCGTGTCCTGATGGGCGGGAGTGCCAGGTAAACGTGGGCCAAAAGCGAGTTGATTGGCAACATCCTGCAGCGCTCGTTCACCATTGAAATCCAGTGATTCTGGTTCCTGGGCGATTCCATTAATTCGGTTCAGGCTGACAGCCAAAACGACCACCACCCCCACGATGAAAATTGTTAGCAGTAATAAAATGTTTCGTTTCATATTGTCCTTGTCCAAAATTTTACCAGCAAAGAAGCGGGTTTTAACCTGGCACAAACCTTGCACCTAATGACGCTATCCTGTATACTGACGCTTGACCCGAGGGAAAGCCATGTTTCAACTCCAGCACCCGCATCTAAGACCAGTAACGACCGCTCACCTGGCACAGACAATGACTCTGCTGAACCAGACCGTGGACGAATTATACGAACAAATTCAAAAAGAGCTGGCCAATCCGGCGCTGGAGCTGGTTGAGGAGCGGCGCTGCCCGACCTGTCACCGGTTAATGCCGCAGGCAGGTGCCTGCCCGGTCTGCAGCCATCCTGTCTCAATGAACGCAGAGGAGCCGGTTGTTTTTGTTTCCCCGCGGGAGGATTTCTATCCATCGGGCACGGGCAGCGCAGAAAACATTCCAGACGAACCGCTTTCACCTGCAGTTGAGGACCTGCCAACGTATGTTCTGCGTCAAATTGCTATGGATTTGACCCCAGAACAACGCAAAATTGCCGCTTATCTGTTGACCCATCTCGATGAGGACGGCTTTCTAACCATCGAATTGATCGAGGTAGCCCGATATTATCATGTCCTGCCCTCGCAGGTTGAGCAGGTTCAAAAAATTATCCAACATGCAGATCCATTAGGGGTAGGCTCTTACAATCCGCAGGAAGCACTTTTAGTCCAAATCGATGCCTTGAGTGAAAGCGGTCAAGTTCCAACTTTGGCGCAGCATATCGTTCGCGACGGCATGGATATGATGAGCCGTCATCAGTATCCAGAATTGGCCAAACTTCTTAAAGCAACTACAGCTCAGGTCCAGGATGCGGTTAAATTTATTTCGGAAAACTTGAACCCATTTCCCGGGCGGGCTCACTGGGGGGACATGCGGGAACCGTCAGCCAAATCCGGAAATACGTATTACTACCCGGATATCATCATCAATCATCTAAACGAAATTCCTGAGAATCCCCTGGTGGTAGAGATAATCCTGCCGATCCGCGGTACGCTGCGGATCAACCAGCTTTTCCGGCAGGCTACCCGGCAGGCGAGTGAGGAAGCTCGCGAAGGGATGAAATCTGATCTCGACCGCGCAGCATTGTTCGTAAAATGTTTACAGCAGCGCAACCACACCATGCAGCGGTTGATGACCCGCGTGGTCACTTTTCAGCGGGAATACATCTTACACGGCGATCGGTATATCAAACCTTTGACCCGGGCTCAGCTCTCGGTCGAACTTGAAGTACATGAGAGCACAATTTCGCGCGCAGTTTCAAATAAAACAGTACAATTACCCAATCGACGCATAATTCCATTGGCATCGTTTTTCGACCGCAGTCTTAATGTGCGCACTGCTTTGCGCGAGATAATCGAGGAAGAACGAAACCCTTTGAGTGACTCGCAATTGGTGGAAATGCTTTCGAAGCAGGGTTATGATGTAGCTCGCCGCACGGTCGCTAAATACAGGGCCATGGAAGGTATCTTACCGGCACACTTACGCCGGGTATCCCTGACCAGTTAACCCAACTCATGAAAGAAAAAATACCTTCACCATTCCAGGCCTTGTGGGGAAAATCTAGTCCAAAAATTGACACCGGGCACCTGGCTCAAATGCTATTGGATCTGCTCCCCGGAGCTGCCATTATTGTCGATATAAAAATCGGCAGGGTTATCCATGCCAACAGTCCGTTCCTGGTTTTAACCGCCTATTCGCTGGCGGAGCTTATGGGTACACCTTTTACAGAGTTGTTTGAACTGGTTGATCCGGCAATTTTCTCGTCCGGTGAGGAGAGTCAATTGCTCCTCAAAATGCGAAACAGGACGACTCTACCGGTCGTAGCTCGCACAACCCTTGTTGAGCCGATCGGGCAATGGCATGTACTGCAGATTACGCCCTTGTCGAAATATCAACGGTCAACTCCTGAATGGCAGGACATGATCTTGAATGTCATCAAGTCGCTGCCTGAAATGATCCGGGCTCGAGATCTTGATAAAACTTTGACCAGGATAAGCGAAATCCCGGGCGAATTGTTTGAAACAAATCTGGTGTGCATCTATCACGCACGCGGTGACACTCCTGAATTAAGAAAAGTAAAGACTCAGGAACGGATTGCATTATTCCCGGCGGAAATCCCCGCATCCGACCTGATCCGCCTCTCAACTCCCACAATCTGGGCACCTGGCAAGCGGGTCAATACCGAACTCCACAGATCTGGCAGAATCGGGACGATGACCTACGTTGCGTCGGTTCCCCTCGGAGATCCTCAAGCAGCCGATGGATTGCTGGTTGTTGGGGGTGTGGATGCACAGCCGCCGCGAATGTTAATGGGGATTATGGAACTCCTGGGCGCATTTATCAGCCTGGCGTTTGAGCATGCCATCCGAGAAGAAAACATCACCCTTGAGAAGCGAAAATTTGAGAGCAAAATTATTACTCATGAAATAATGTATGAGTATATTCAGGAAGGCATCCTGGTCCTTGATAAGAATTTATTGGTTACTGCCATCAATCCCGCGGCTGAGCTCATGTTAGGTTACACGAGCCATGAGGTGGCCGGTCAGCCGGCAGAAAACATCCTGATCAGCCCAGACCGGTTGACAGCCGTTCTGGCGAGTGCAGCTGAGGGGGTTTCTACCCCAAACCTGGAGAGTATTACCCTGCACCACCGGGATGGTCAGACATTTCCTGCCGATTTGAGGGTTCTTGCCTGCCAGGTTGAGAACCAGGAAAATGGCGTTGTGGTGATCTTTACGGACATCAGCGAGCATGAGCAAATCCGTACCCAGACGCGTCAATTAGAGCAGCGCGCGCTCCTGGGTGAGTTCATGGGGGTTTTCGCCCATGAAGTGCTTAATCCGATCAATAGTATTTCTACTGGGGCCCAAATCCTGGCAAGGCGATTGGGCCCAGAACATCCCAATTATGATCTAATCAGCCGGATGGAAAGCGATTGTCAGCGTCTCTCTCACCAGATGGAAGCATTAAAGAGCTATGCTAAGCCCTACGAGCCATTCCAGGAGCCTGTGGACCTGAGTGGGTTACTGAGGCGGATCATTGAACGTTGGCGTCCTCGAATGGCGCGGGTAAATGTCACCGCACATTACCAAATTCCCGATGATCTGCCAAAGGTAATTGGGGATTGGCGAGCCCTGGAGCAAGTCTTCACGAATTTAATTTCGAATGCAACCGATGCGATGAGCCAGAATGGGGGTATACTCTCGGTGGTGGTGACAGTCTCCTCCGATACGGCTAACCGCCTTCAGGTGGAGGTTGCTGTCTCTGATAATGGCCCGGGAATTCCCGACGAAATCCGGGGTCGCATATTCGAGCCGTTTGTCACCACCAAATCCACAGGAACCGGTCTGGGTCTGGCAATTACCAAGAGGATAATTACGGCGCATCGCGGCGTTATCTCGGTTAATTCGTTCCCCGGCGGTACTGTTTTCACTGTATTTCTACCAGCGATTGAGGAAGAGGCCTGATGTCCATTACAGTACTTATTGTCGATGATGAGGAAAACGCTCGGCAGAATATTGGCGAATTCTTAACTCCCCTTGGTTACGAAGTGATCGGTGCCGGCAATCTGGCAGAAGCACGCGCTTTTCTTAACCGGGGGGATGGCGATGTGGTCTTATTAGATGTCACGCTTCCTGATGGGTATGGACCAAGTCTGCTGTATGAGACGGTCAATATGCCCATGCGTCCGCCCTTCATCATCATCACTGCACATGGGGACATCGAAATGGCTGTGGATGCCATGAAAAACGGCGCCCACGACTTTCTGACGAAACCAATTCTTCTGACCCAGTTAGAATCTTCCATCCAGAGAGCCGTCGAAGGCGTTCGTATGCGCCGCGAGCTGGCACATTTTCGGGAGTCCCAGAAAAGCAATCTTAATTTCGTTAAGGGCACAAATCCGACAGTTCTGAATACCCTCGAGGTTGCCAAAAAAGCTGCTCAGGCGCAGGTATCGGTATTAATAACGGGCGAGACGGGGGTTGGAAAAGACATTCTGGCTCAATATATCCATTCTATTGGTCCTAGAATGAATAAACCTTACATCGCCATTAACTGTGCAGCCATTCAAAGCACCATTCTCGAATCCGAATTATTCGGATATGAAGCGGGGGCTTTTACCTCCGCAGACAAGCGCAAACCCGGTTTAATGGAAGTGGCGGATGGCGGTATCCTTTTCCTGGATGAAATATCTTCCATGCCATTGGATATACAGGCTAAATTGCTGCGCGTAATCGAAGAAAACGCTTTCCGCCGAGTCGGTGGAACCAATTTGATCAAAGTAGATGTGCAGCTTATTGCAGCCAGTAACCGGAATTTAAAGGAACTTATCAAGGCGGATGAGTTCAGACAGGATCTGTATTACCGCCTGAAGGTCATCGATTTGCACATGCCGGCTCTCCGCGACCATAAAGAAGATATTCCTGAGTTGGTGGGCTTTTTTGTCCGATCCCGCAACAGCAAAATGGGTCACAATGTTGAGGATATTACCCCGCGTGCCATGGAATCGCTCAAAAAATATGATTGGCCGGGCAATATTCGCGAACTGAGCCATGCCATTGAACACGCCATTTTATTCAGCGACGGAAAAACGATTGACCTGCCTGATCTCCCGGCAGAAATTGCCAACCAAAAATAAACCGCCAGGTTGACCTGGCATAAACCTTGCATCATTCCCATCTGACAGAGAATAGGAGGATGGGAATGATGTTTTTAAACCTTACGAAACAAGAGTTTTTCCTCATCATGGCAGCCAGTGCGTTGGTCATTGGCGTGTTGTTGATCATCGTCGGGGTAATCATCCTGGTTACACGCGTTTTAGGCGGCGAGGTAAAACAAATCGCCCGGCAAACTGCACAATTGGCCAAAAAAGGCATTGCCGAAGAGGTGGCTGGTCTGGTTGGTAACGCTTCATCGTTGATGGACTCACTCAATGGTCTGGTGAAAACCGCTGCCGGGGTCGGTGTATTTTTCATCCTGGTCGGCTTAATTATGATTGCAGCCGCCTATGGATTGGCTTTGCAAATCCAGTAAATCTGGATCATGCGACCAACTGACCCGTTAAGAACAGGAGCAAAAATGCAACCTGCACAGATTTTGGTTGATTTAAGGCGAATACTGGCAGCAACAGACGCCCCGTTTGTGTTGACTGCCCTGGCTGAGGACCCTCTGGTCTGGAATGCTTTGCATCAGCCTGAATTTCTTGAAAGTCTGCCCTCAGACGAAAGAACAGCTTCAGCCTTCTGGAGCCCTGCAAATCTTTCGCTGCGGTCCTTTGCCAACCAGGTAAATTTTTCTGACCTCACTGCCGAGCATATTCCTGCGATTGAAGCAAATTTGCGAAAACAGGCACTTGAGTTGTTGGAAACAACGCTGCGAACCAGCCAGCCACCTGCAACCCTTGCTCAGGCTGGTCTATTGGCACTTGCACTGCGTGAACGCCGCCGAAAAACCAAATCTTGGCGCGGGCTTCTGAGCGAGCTGACAACCGGGGCAGTCAAAAGTCCAACTGAGTTAATCAAAATCTGGCAAACTCCATTAGCCTGCCTGTATGGAATTATCCCGGATAAGTGGGATTTTCTTGAATCCTTACTTCCTCAAGATTCGATGCATCCATCAATTGAATGGATCTCTCACATAATCCTCACAGACCCGATCGATTCTGAATCACAGGGGAAATTATTCCAGGACTTGATGGGGCAGTTAGTGGTTGACTATCAGGTCGAGTGGCTGCGTTACCTGACAGGTAAAGGCCGTTATGCCCTGGCAGCGGGGATTGCAGATCAGTTGCTGACTTCAAATCGCGACTTTTTGACAATCCTGGATGAAGACTTCAACCCGAATCACGCTGAATGGGTGACTACTTCCCGTAAAGTGCTCGATTACCAGCTGGCTGCGACTCTCTATCAAATATCAGGCCGGCCGCTCAAAGCAGGCGCTTACCTTGATCGTACACGTGGAATCCTGAAGCATTGGCTCACCGGCTCGAGCATGCAAATGGTAAATATGTTGGAACGCAATCAGCTTCCGAATGATGGCGTGACTCAGGACTGTTCAGATTTCTTGACCCGCTTTCCGATTTCTGACGGATTGAAAAATGAGGCTCTATTCGTCGAGGGCAATTCATCCACCGGAACTCAAATCCTGGCTGGATCACATGGCAAACAGTCGCTCATTTCTCAAATCCTCAAACCACAGACGAAGCTCAGCCCGGAAAATGTCGAGAACACGAAGCGGATCGTTCAGGATTGGGTCAGTGAGATTACCAATCATCCGGAAGAATTAAAAGGTCAATTTGTTTTTGACTTAAATCCCATGCCAATTCTGGACAACCTGGCCAAACAAGACATGGAATCTGAAGCCATATTGCTGGCTGAAAAAATTCTAGAAGTTCGCAGCGAGGATGCTGCCTTGTTGTCCTGGCTGGCGGATGCCAGTCATCGACTGGGGCAGGATGAAAAGGCTTTGGAATACCGTCTGCGGCTGGTGTTGCTGCAGCCGGATGAGCTTGCACACATTCGGAAACTGGCCGATCTCCACGAAGACCGGCAGGAATGGAATGCTGCGATCCAGGAACGGCGTTTAATTATCCAGTCCGAACAGATGCCAGACATCAATGATTTGTTGGCACTGGCTGCCTGTGCAATAAAAGCGAATAGCTTCGACGAAGCCTTTGAAACCTGTAATGCAATCCTGGGCCAAAATCCTGAGCACGGCATGGCTTACACGCTTCTCGGAAAAGTCTGCATGGCAAAGGCCGATATTGATACTGCCATTACACACCTTGAACGTGCAGTGGTGCTAATTCCAGAGGCAGCCTCGCCGTGGTTTGAGCTTGCCGAGGCTTACCGCCGGAATGGTGACATTTCTAAAGTAATCCAGACACTTCGGGAAGCCGTACTGACTGCCCCTGACTCATCCGAGCTCCATTATGCTCTTGGAAAAGCCTACCTCGACAGTGATCAGATGTCGGATGCACTGCCTTTCCTTCGGCAGTCTGCCCGCCTGGCACCTGAATCGGTTGAAGTTGCACTTTCCCTTGCAGAGGCTTTAATCACGCTTGGGTACCGCCAGGAAGCTCTGGTAGTCGTCGAGAAGGCTCGCGCCCGCTGGCGCATTCACCCGGGGCTTGCCTATCTGCACGCAAAAATGCTGTTAAAAGAAGGCAACGAAATTGAAGGTCTCGAGGTGCTTGAGGTTGCTCTTCAGTCCGAATCACCTGCCATTGAATGGTATTTGCTTTCCGCCAGGACACTCATCGGAGACAGCACCGCTTTCTTCACTGGCGGTCCCTATGTCGCTGATCCGGCCAGGTTGAACCGCGCGCTTAAATCTTTACAAAAAGCCCTTGTTCTTGCGCCGCAATTCTTCGAGTCGAGAGTATTACTGGCCGAGGCACTCCTTCTTCGCGGCGATAATGACCAGGCATTTGAGGCTTACCGTACCTTGATTGACCTGCCTGAGGCGGTTCAGGATGAATGGTACTGGCGGGTCCAGGCAGGTTTTGGTCATGCTGCAATGAATATCGGTCAGGTCGAAACGGCCCTGGCATCGCTGCAAAACGCCGTCACCGCCAACCCGAATGCAGTAGGACTTCAACGCTATCTTGCAGAAGCATTTACTAAAGCAGACCTGAAGGACTCGGCTGCTCAAACCGCCGAACAAGTTTTGGCACTCGCTCCTGAGGATGTCGAAATTCTGACCTGGTATGCTGGATTGATGGCCCAGATCGGGCACACCGAAGCTGCTATCTCGGCTCTGCGAACAGCTCTGGATCTAAACCCGGAATCAATCGATATCCGGCTAAAGCAGGCGGAAATTTTGCTGATGAGCAGTGACCAGGACGCGGCTCGCCATGAACTGGCGGTTGCAGCTGCCAATCCGTCAGCATCATCCGCTGAGCTGCGGAGAACAGCCCACCTCTATCTGAGTATCGGCGAGGAGCTCAAAGCTCTGTCTGTACTTGAGAAATCGGTTAAAGCCATAGATAACCCTGATTTCCGCACCTTATTCGAATTGGCAGTCCTCTACAAAAATGCGGGAAATCATAACCAGGCGTTAGAAACAATCGAGAAGGCAATCCAACTAAGACCCGAAGATGTCGCTTCCCGAATCGTCGAAGCCGACATTCAAGAAAAAACAAACCGGTCGCAGGCTGCTCTGGAATCACTGGAGGCAGCGTTGAAAATCAGTCGGGCGCAGCCTGAAAACAGTCCTCGACCTGAGCAAAGCTCGTCCCCGCTATTTGCGATCAAGACCACGCCTGCCGATATCCATATTTTGCTTACACAGGTGCACCAAAAACTGGGCAACCTCAACGAGGCACTCAACCACGCAGAAAACGCCATCAAACTGTGCCCGGAAAGTAATGAAATCCGTTTTATCGGGGCAGAGACAGCCTCAAAACTGCTTCTTAACGAGCAAGCGCTAAAACTTATGACAGTTGAGGGTTCCGGCGACGTTCAGGAAAGCACTGGCGAATCGGCAATCAAGGACCCATGGTTAGCAGGGTTGTACTGCATGCAGGCGGAGCACGCTCTGGAGTGTAACGATAACCAGGCAGCCAGCAAACTGATTTCACAGGGTTTGGTGTACGATCCCGATTCATTGCGGCTTTCAGCGGCTGAAATTTTTCTTGCGGTTCGTACAGGGGATTGGACAAAAGCAGAAGAGGCTTTCTCCGCATTATGGGGAGAAATCAGCCCGGTGTTGACGGTCAAGGCTATTCGTTCCCTCAGTGATAACCGCCGGATCTCCATACCGGACGGGACGCTGCTGGCGGCTGCAGAAGCTGCGGTTGAACTTTATCGCTGGGACGATGCTAATCGTTTGATAGATTACGTAGTTCGCAGCCATCCGGCCCAGCCGCTGGCGCTATTACGGCAGCTAGCGACTATGGTTCGGGCTGCTGAGTGGTACTTCACGGGTTCGAAAATCGGGGCGATCACGCACCTCCCGGACGAAACGGTAGTCAGCGAAGATGCAGCCCTGCGCTTTGAGCAAGCGCTTGAGGAACTGAAGAAGTTGAGTCAGTCCAGTGAAATTGAGCGGTGGAAAATCCGTGGGAATGCTGTTTTCCATCCGACCCTAGGCGCTGTGCGTGATTTTACCTCGCGTGCCCTGGCTGCTGAGGATTCGGCAGCTTTGGTGATGGTTCTTAACCGGATAGGTAACCCCGAAGGCGCTCAGCAGGTCGGCGAGCAATACAACGCCCATCCCCTTGTGAATATCCAACTTTCTTTGGTCGAGGGGTTGGAACCTTCGGAGAATAATCAGAAAGCAGGCGCCAGGGCAGTATCCCTGATGCCGAACAATCCAGTTTGCCATGCGGCTCTGGCTGTTTCGGCTGATAAAAATGGCGACCTTGGGCGTGCGCTTGAGGCGATCGAGACTGCACTGGTCTTTTGGCCGAATGAATCAGGCTGGCAGTACCTGGCTGCGAAATTGGCACTTAGTGCAAATGAAATGGACGCAGCCCGGCTGCATCTTGAGAAAACGCATGCGCTCATGCCAGCCAACCTGGATGTGTCCCTCGAACTTGGTAATATCTACCAGACGCTGCGGGAATTTTCAAAGGCAGTCGCGGTTTTACAAAAAGCAGTTCAAATTGCACCCAACAATCCGACAGTCTGGCTGGCGTTTGCAAAGGCTTTGAATTTGAACCAGCAGCCGGCAGATGCCCTGAAAGCTGCGTCACAGGCTGCTCAACTCGGCGGTGATGAGAACTATAAAGGCCTGGTCATGACCGGAGAAATTCTTCTGGGAATGGGAGATGATAAAAAAGCCATGGATTACGCACGCCAGGCTGAAAAGCTGGCTCCGATGCAGCCTGAAACACGCTTGCTTTCCTGTAAAATCCTGGCTGCTCGCGGTCGTGAAAAGGATGCTTTGGCAGAATTGAATCGGGCTTGCGATGATTTACCGGGTGTCCTTGACCTTGAAATCGAACGGGCCAGATTGGTAAATAAGCTGCACGGCGCAAATGCTGCTATTCAGGTATTACAGCCAATGGCAGAATCTCACACGGAAAATGATGTGGTTGTGGGGATGTATGCAAAGGCCCTTGCGGATGCGAATCGTCCGATCGAGGCCGAACGGACAGCCCTGCAGGCGCTGCGTATCAACCCGAACAAATCGGATACTCATATTCTGCTTGGGCGGTTGTTCACCAAATCTGGCCAATTGGACAAAGCAGTACATCACCTAAGTGAATCCGCCCGCATCGATCCTACCCAGTCGGAAGCCTTCCTTGAATTGGGCGAAGTGTATATCAATCGACGTGATTACGCCCAGGCACTGGATGCCTATAAGCAGGCAATGGAAGCTGTCCCCGACGACTTCAGACCATATTATCAGGCTGGTTTGATCCTGCGGGATGGGAAGGATTACCAGGGTGCTGAAAATATGCTGAGGCGCGCCGCTGCTCTTGCTCCTCAAGATGTCAATATACGCCGGCAGCTTGGCGCGATAGTTGCATTGAATCTGGTACACAACTGTCAGGAGGCTAACTCATGCCTGTAAAGAACCCCATGCAACTCAGCAATCCCCAGATCACGCGTTCGCTCTCACGCTCCACCTTGCTAAGTGTATTGAATTCATCCGTTGAGCTGAATGAACTCCGTTTTGCACGACAGATGAGCCTGACCTGGCTTTCGAATTACCCCGGAGACCTGGAAGTAAATCGTGTCCTTGCCAGGGTTTTCCTTGCCGAAGGGAAATCTGGACAGGCTGTGCAGATTCTGGAAAAAATCTGCCGCATGGATCCAGAGGATATCCTTTCACAAAAAATGCTGGCACAGGCCTACGGGCATGCCAACCGAACTGAGTACGAGCGGGTTCTGGTAGATGTTTTTGTGCTGGGGCAGCGGGTTGATTCCTCGATTGCAATGCCAGGCTGGAGCACGATTTTACGGAATGCACGACGTGCGCTGGTGGAAGGCAATTTAGACAGTGCTGAAACCATGACTTATCAGGTTCTGGCATTGACTCAGGATCAGGTCCTGGCAGCTGTTACCCACCTGGAAGTCATGCGTGCAAACCATGATCAGGCCAACCTGCTCAAATTTGCCCAGATGTATAACAACCAGTGGCCGGATACGGTCGCATTTAAACTGGCGCTGGCTGAGGCCAAAATGGAAACCGGTGATGAATCGGCGGCGGTGTCCTTACTGCATCAAGCGCTTGCGTCGGATGCAGCCGGACAGGTGACCTGGCGCTGGTGGGGTGAAAGCCATCCCTATAAGCCGCTATGGCCAGAACGACTCGAAATTGTTCTGGACATCGCCATTCCAGCCTCAGTTGCGGCTGCATTAGGTTGGAACCGTCTGCCTGCAACCCCGCAGGCCAGTGTTCCTCCGCTGGAGCCCGAAGGCGAGGCTTTCCTGGATACGGCTGAAAAAGCCTATCAAAAGCAGAAAGCGGCTGAGGATGCCAGGCTTGCTGCACGTGCAAAAGCATCGGCTGAAAAAGCCCATCCAGAGAAGGCGGATTGGCTGATCGACGCGGAAAAAGAATTCGAGCGTATGGCCAAACGTATGAAATCCCCGGAAACTGCCAAGGCAGACGGAAGATATCCGATTTATGTGGTTTTCTCCTCCCGCAGCGGTTTGCGAAATCAGTACGGTGACCAGTCTATGGCAACCATCGAAAAAGAGATGGTTCGTCTGGCAGATGCCATTAAGAAACGCCCGGGGTGGGGATCAATGGTATTTTTCCCGGATGACATTGAAACCACTGGAAAACTGGGCATCAAAACAACAGGACAGATTGATCCGTGGAAGTTAAAGCTGGCAATTACTGACCTGGATAATGCGCTTGCCAAAAAAGGCGGCCGCATTGGAGCTCTGCTAATTGTCGGCGGACCTGAAGTGGTACCCTTCCACAACCTGCCAAACCCCACCGATGACATGGACGAGGATGTTCAGTCGGATAATCCTTACGCAACAGTGGACTCGAATTACTTTGTGCCTGAATGGCCCGTTGGCCGAATCCTCGGGGAAACCGGCGCAGACACCGGGCTCCTGCTGCAGCAGCTGCGTCAGGCGATCAAATATCACGGAGGTAACTCCAAGGGCGCTAAGAACATTGGTCGAATTGGGCAATGGATCAATGTACTGCGTTGGCTGCTGCCAAGCCGCCGCTCCAATAATTCGAAAGCCTCGTTTGGATACTCGGCTTCTGTCTGGCAAAGGTCTTCCGTGGCAGCCTTCCGCCCCATTGGCGATGGTAAAGCATTACAGATATCCCCTCCGGTCGATAGCGGGGGTTTTGCGCAGACCCGAATTACCAATTCACCCTTGAATTATTACAACCTGCACGGCCTGGCTGAAACGGCCGAATGGTACGGTCAAGCCGATAGCGTAGATCGCGGCGATGGTCCGGAATATCCAGTGGCGCTCAGCCTGGTAGATCTGCCGAAAAACGGTCACGCGCCTAAAGTGGTTTTCTCGGAAGCCTGCTATGGTGGTTATATTGAAAAGAAAACGGAAGAAACCTCGCTTGCCATGCGGTTCCTCTCGATTGGCTCATCGGCGGTGGTGGGCTCGACCTGCATTTCCTACGGTTCGGTTACAACTCCCCTCGTTGGCGCAGACTTGCTCGGGTTTTACTTCTGGTCGGCTTTGAAGGATGGTTATTCCGTTGGAGATGCACTGTTGCAGGCAAAAGTCTCGATGGTGCGTGAGATGAATAACCGGCAGGGCTACCTGGACGGGGAAGACCAGAAAACTCTCATTTCATTTGTCCTTTACGGTGACCCGCTCCTGTACTTTGACACCAGGCAAACAGCCTCCAAGCGCGCTGTCCGCTATAACGTGCATCCGATCGTAAAAACCGTCTCGGATAATGTCAGTATCGAGGATGAAACCAAAGCCATTAACCAGGATTGGCTAAAATCTGCCAAACAGGCTGTGGCACCTTACCTGCCCGGGTTAGACCGCGCAGATATCTCTGTCAACCAGCAGCAATTCGAGGTTGAAGGCAAAATCCACCGCGGCGGCGTGGCTTTTCTGGGACGCAAGACTGCCCAAAAACGCATGGCTGACCGCACGGTGGTCATTTTCCGCCGCCAGGTGAAAATGGGCGAGCATGAGCATACGCATTATGCCCGCGTCACCATGAATAACGACGGCAAAATGATGAAAATGGTCTTTTCCCGCTAAATCTGAATTCATCACCTCCTGTCTCTGTGTGTGCAGAGAGCCGCCGGAAGGCGGCTCTACTGCTTAATATGGGGTGGATTAATTAAGGCGGCTGGATACGGTAAGGTTTTATTGATTGAAAGCCCTGCGTCGCGTATAATTGGTGTTTACTTTCTGTGGGACCAGGAGTCAGTATGGACGAAAAATTCACCGGTGCGGTTATCCGTCAGACATTTAATGATTTTTTTATGGAACGCGGGCATTCCTTTGTACCTTCCTCTTCGCTGGTGCCGGGCGGTGATGCCACGCTCTTATTTACCAACGCGGGTATGGTCCAGTTTAAGGATGTTTTTCTCGGAACCGATGTGAGGCCTTATACCAGGGCGGTGAATTCCCAAAAATGTTTGCGTGTAGCCGGTAAACACAACGACCTGGACGAGGTTGGGCGCGATGATACCCACCATACATTTTTCGAAATGCTTGGCAACTGGTCCTTTGGCGACTATTACAAAAAGGAAGCCATAGAGTGGGCATGGCAGCTTTTGACCGAAGTGTGGGGGATTGACAGGAGCTTGCTGTGGGCGACCTGTTTCAAGGATGAGAAGGGAGAAATCCCGACCGACGAAGAGGCTGCTGAAAATTGGCGTATTCAACCTGGTATGAACCCCGACCACGTGGTGTATTCCGGGCGCAAGGATAACTTCTGGGAAATGGCTGAAACTGGACCGTGCGGCCCGTGCAGTGAGATTAATATCGACATGGGTCCTCAGTTCTGCGATAAGCAGAACATCCCCGGTCATGTCTGTCAGGTCAACGGCGATTGTAAGCGCTTTACCGAGGTATGGAACCTGGTTTTTATTCAGTACAATCGGCTTTCTCCGACCGAACTGGTTCCGCTGCCTGCCCGGCATGTCGATACCGGCATGGGATTAGAACGCATTGTTTCTGTGCTGCAGCATGTTCCCTCGAATTATCGAACTGACCTGTTCTGGCCGCTGCTCGAACGCACACGCACTTTGACAGGGCATACCCATGAACAGATGGAAGAAAACTTCACGCCTTACAGAGTAATTGCCGACCATGCGCGGGCGGCCTCTTTTTTGATCGCTGACGGCGTTGTGCCGGGAAACACTGGGCGCAACTATATTGTGCGGATGATTATTCGACGCGCTGCGCGGTTTGGCACAAAAATTGGCTTACACGAGCCTTTCCTGTCCCGGGTCGCCGAAGTGGTCATCGACAACTATGGTGTGGCGTACCCAGAGCTGGAGCGTAATCGGGGAGCTATCCTGGATTCTTTAACCCGTGAAGAGGTCCGGTTTCAAAAAACGATTGAACAGGGAATGGAGCATCTGGAAGACCTCCTTTTGGAAATGAAAAAATCTGGTAAGGTTGTTCTGGACGGCGAAAAGGCATTTGATCTTTACGCCACACACGGCCTTCCGCTCGAACTGACCCGCGATATCGCTCGCGAACAATTCCTGGATGTGGATCAGGAAGGATTCAAACGCGCCATGGAGGATCACCGGCTCGCATCGGGCGGTGGAAAGGCGTTAGGCGTCATGGGCGGTGATATTGTGGCTACATATCGGGCAATCTCACAAGACCTGCAGCTGCGCGGCAAGCTCGGGCCGGGCGGTGTGGCGTATGATCCATATTCGTCCTTGGAAGTCGAAGGCGAAGTACTGGCAATCCTGAGTAATGGAGAACCGGTCAAGGAAGCCATTACTGGCGACCAGGTTGAGGTAGTTTTGCCTGCAACTTGCTTTTATATTGAATCGGGCGGCCAGGTTTCTGATACAGGCACGATTGTCTCGGTACAGGAGCCGCGTTGGGAGATCCGTATTGACGACACACGGAAACCCGCCGCTGGCATGGTGACCCATATCGGTGAAGTGGTTCGCGGAAAACCTGCGGTCGGCGATCTCGCCATAGCCTCGGTGGATGCTCAACGGCGGCGTGATATTATGCGCAACCACACGGCTACACATTTACTGCATGCTGAGCTGCATCAGGTGCTTGGAAAACATGCACGCCAGGCTGGTTCGCTGGTGGCTCCAGACCGTTTGCGTTTCGATTTTACGCACCCCCAGGCGCTAACACCTGAGGAGCTGGAACAGATCGAGGCGGGTGTCAACCGGGATATTTTGGGCAACTACCATCTGGCTATCGCGCAAAAACCACTTGCAAAGGCAATCGATGAAGGTGCGATGGCATTATTCGGCGAGAAATACGGAGAAACTGTTCGCACGATTACGATTGGCGGCGAAGAACCGTTCTCTTACGAATTATGCGGCGGCACCCATGTCGATTCGACAGGCGATATCGGCATATTTTTGATTACCAGCGAGAGCAGTGCTGCTGCGGGGGTCAGGCGCATCGAAGCGCTCACCGGCCGCGAGGCCTACAAGTTGATTCAACGCCGCTTCAGGGCATTGAAACAGACAGCCGGTATCCTTGAGACAAACCTCGAGGAAGTTAAAACCAGAGCTGAATCCCTGGTGGGTGAGCTATCTGACGGACATCGTGAGATCACACGTCTGCGGCAAGCTTTAGTTTCAGCTGAATTTGAGCCTACCATGATTTCAGCTCAAGAAATTGGCGGTGTGCGCGCGCTGGCAGTGGTTTTGAATGGTGCTGATGCGGATACCATGCGTCAGATGACGGACCGTTTCCGCTCCAGGTTCACCACAGGCGTGGTTGTTTTGGGCAGCACGGTGGATGACCGCCCCGTGATCATCGCTGCGATTACAGATAATTTGGTCAAGCAGGGCTGGAATGCGGGAGAGTTGGTCAAGGTTGTCGCCGCGGTTGTTGGCGGCTCCGGCGGGGGGCGTCCCAACCTGGCCCAGGCCGGGGGTAAGGATCCTTCCAAATTGTCAGAGGCTATGGATAAAGTACTGCCCTGGGTAAAAGCCAAGCTTGGATAAATAACCCGGCGGAAAATACCCAGATTTCGTTGGGCAGCCACAATAAAAAAATGGGAGGTGCGGTCCTTAATCAGGATAAATCGCACCTCCCATTCTTCTGAAATCTTTATATTCTTAAATCAACCAGCGATTAATTGTGTGGTTATGATTCGAGCGATTTAAGATAATTCACGATTAACCGGATACCAAACCCGGTTGCGCCCTTGCGTGAGTAGGGGAGGTCCTTTGGGGTATCTGCGACTCCCGCAATATCAAGGTGAGCCCAGGGCGTCTCATTCTCGATAAACTGTTTCAGGAAAATTCCCCCGTTGATCGGGTGACCTTCTTTTCCACCTGAATTCTTAATGTCGGCATCATCGCCTTTGATATTGGTGAAATAATCGTCATCCAGCGGCAAGCGCCATAGACGTTCATGCGTCCGCTCGCCAGCTTCGAACAACTGTTGAGCCAGGCTGTCATTGTTCGAGAATATCCCGGCTCGAACCCGGCCCAGCGCAGTGACCACACCGCCAGTCAGGGTTGCCATGTCAATTACGGCGCCAGGTTTGAAGGTTCGCTGGACGTAAGTTAGACCATCTGCCAGTACAAGGCGTCCTTCGGCATCCGTCGATATAATTTCGATCGTTTTTCCGGACAGGCTTGTAAGAATATCATCCGGGCGGTATGCGTGACCGGAAATCATGTTTTCCGCAGCGCATACCACAGCAACTAGCGGGGTTTCGAGCTCCAATTCCACCGCGGCTTTGATTATCGCCAGGACATCGATTCCGCCGCTTTTATCGTATTTCATTTTTTGGATATTCGTGGTGTCCTTAAGCGAGTAGCCACCCGTATCAAACGTAATCGCTTTTCCGACCAATGCGATTGGGGATTTCCCGACACCCTTCCCTCTACCAGGATATTCC
>CAYPJS010000157.1:0-3854 GCA_964411135.1 uncultured Anaerolinea sp. | reverse complement strand
TGATCTTCAGGCAGTGCTGCCATCAGGAGGAAAGCCTGGTCGTAGGCTGCTGCGGCCCCGGCATAATCCTGCAGGTTGACCAGACTGGTCCCTCGGTTGAAATAGGCAAAGAACTGCTGCACGCCGTCCAGTGCCATGATCTCATTTGAGGCGGTTTGTGATGCGATCCGGTAGCTGGCCGCTTCATCGGCAGATTCTCCAAGTGTCTGGAATACCTTTCCTTCCATATCTGCCGGGTAAATGACCAGATAGATGTAGTTGAAGCCGCGCCACTGCGTCATCAGGTCTGCGTACGTGACGATATAGTTTTCGCTGAAATAAGCATCCTGGGTCATGAATTCCTGTTTGGCATCATCAAATCCGCTGATGATTGCATAATGTCCCAGCCAGCCTTCTTTACCGTTGTAATCCTTGAGGATGATTCCCTTTTCGATCAAAACGATGAACTCCTCGGCGACCAACCGTTTGAGGGTATTCAGATCGCCGCCAGCGCGTACCAATGCTTTGTATTGGGTGTTTGTGGTTACATAATCAGCAAGCTCGTACGGCATCACGTTCTTGTCTTTGTCGAAAGGTTTGACCACTTTTCCAACATCGGTGCGGTCACCCTCCCAACCCCAATACGTAAGGGCCATCGCCAGAGTGGACGGCGCGCAATAATTCCATAATCCATGTTGGTCGATATAACGCATCCCGGTCAAATTCACAGCAGCCGGCAGAGCTGTGGGGGTAGCAGTCGGTGTTTGAGTTGGTCCGGGGGTGGGTATCGCGGTGGGCGCAGGTGTGGGAGTGCTGGTCGGGTTGAGCGCTAACATGGTTGCCTGGACGATGGTCGCCAGGTCGGTTTCAGGCACAAACACCGCTTCCTGTGGGGGAGCCAGGGCATATTTCACCTGGGTGCGTAATTTATCGATTTCAAAAACGGCCATTTCACGCAGCGATGGGACTGCAAAAATGATCGCTATGCCCAGCATAGCTGCAGCAAAGAGTCCCAGCAGAATGAACAGGAATTTTCTCATGGGTAAATTATAACATTCAAGGATCGCAGGGTTTTCAGGCTGCTGGCACCCTGGAGGAGAAAAATATTAACTCACAGATTGATGGTCCCCCTTAAGGATGGAAAGGTGGATATAATTCCCGGTGTGTTATAATTTTGCGCCTTTGTATAGACCTGTTGGTGGTTGGAAGGGGAAATTTCAGCCATACATTTCACCAGGTATGATCTCTAGCTCGACCAGGATAATAGATGAACCCAAATATCAAACGTGATATTCCCAACAATTTCAGCCTGCCGCGCCGGATCAACCGCCTGGCGTCACTGGCTTATAACCTGTGGTGGGTCTGGAATCCGGAAGGTCTGAACCTGTTCCGGTCGATCAACAAACGCGTCTGGGATGAGGTCGGGCATAATCCAGTGGCATTTTTGCGGAAAGTCGAGCGCAGCCAGCTCAATGCCGTTGCCAACAACAGCCTGTATCTCGAAATGTACGACCAGGTGATCAAGAAATTTGACGCCTACATGAATGATCAGTCGACCTGGTTCAATCGCGAATACCAAAAAATTAACGGCAGTACGATAGCTTATTTTTCTTTCGAGTTTGGCCTGCACGAATCGCTGCCAGTTTATGCCGGCGGTCTGGGAGTCCTGGCGGGAGATCATTTAAAAGAAGCCAGCGACCTTGGTCTGCCCCTTTCTGGAGTGGGTTTTATCTACAACCAGGGATATTTTACCCAGCGCATCACGGAAGACGGCTGGCAGGAAACCGACACGCACTATTTATCATTTGAGGATTCCCCGATCATCCCGCTATATAACGAGAATGACCAGCCTGTGACCATTTCAATTGATCTTCCCGGACGCAGCGTTTTTGCGCGGGTCTGGTTAGTCCAGGTGGGCCGGGTTTCCCTGTTTCTGTTGGATACCAACCTGCCTGCCAATTCAGATCAGGATCGTCAGTTGACCGCCCGGCTGTACAGCAACGACCTTGAAGTGCGCATCTCGCAAGAAATTATGCTGGGCATGGGCGGTGTCCGCGCACTGCGAGCACTTGGCATCAATCCCAGCGTCTGGCATATGAATGAAGGACATTCAGCCTTCCTTGCGCTGGAACGCACCCTCGAAATGGTCCGCGAGGAGAAATCCTTTGAGGATGCCGCTGCCGAAGTACGCCGAAGCAACGTCTTCACCACCCATACCCCCGTCCCGGCTGGCAATGACCAATTCCCGCTCTGGTTGATCGATAAATACTTCCCTGGCGTATGGGCAGAATTGGGCATGAACCGCGATCAATTCGTCGACCTGGGACGCCAGGCTACACCCTGGGGTGAGAGCTTCTGCATGCCGGTGCTGGCCCTGCATCTTTCTGAGCATGCTAACGCAGTATCCGAACTGCATGGGCAGGTCTCGCGACGGATGTGGAATTTCCTGTGGCCTAACCGCCGCCCCGAGGATGTTCCGATTAGCCACATCACCAATGGGGTTCATGCAGGCACCTGGATGGCACGGCGAATGCGCCTGTTGTTCGAGACCTATCTGGGCGATGATTGGATGGAGCATCTGGATGACCTCTCCATGTGGGAAAAGGTAGCGGATATCCCGAACACCGAGTTATGGGCGGTTCGGCGCCACCTTAAGCGAAAACTTGTCCTTTATACTGGAAGCCGTGCCCGAGCTTCCTGGCAAAGCGGACGAATGCACCCGGCACAGGCATTGGCGGACGGCGTTTTCCTTGAGCCGTACTCGCTGACCATCGGCTTTGCACGCCGCTTTGCCACCTATAAGCGTGCCAACCTGATTTTGCGCGACTATGAACGGCTGATCCGCCTGGTAACCAACCCGGATATGCCTGTCCAGATCATTTTTGCCGGGAAAGCGCACCCGGCGGACGAGCCAGGGAAACTGCTGATCCAGCAGGTGTACCGGGCAGTCAAAGATTCTCGTTCTGGCGGGCGCCTGGTTTTTCTGGAAGACTATGATATGAACATGGCCCGCTACCTGGTGCAGGGTGTGGATGTGTGGATGAACAATCCGCGCCGTCCAAACGAGGCCTCCGGAACCTCAGGCATGAAGGCAGCCATGAATGGCGTGCTCAACCTGTCGGTTATGGATGGTTGGTGGCGTGAAGGCTATAACGGGGAAAACGGCTGGGCGATCGGTGAAGATGCGGATGCTGTAGACCCCAACCAGCAGGATGAGACTGACTCGCACGACCTGTACGATCACCTCGAGAATGAGATCATTCCACTGTACTATACCAACCGCACACCGGACGATATTCCGACTGCCTGGCTTGCCCGGGTCAAGGAATCACTGCGGACATTGACACCCCAGTTCAGCACGCGCCGCATGGTCAGAGAATACCTGCAGGAAATGTACATTCCCTGCATGCTGCCCAAAGAGAAAACACGGTAGGAGGGATTATGGAGAATTTATTTTCGGTCTCGACGCTCCTAATCGCGTTGAGCATTTTCTTCCTACGCGTCATCGATATGGCGCTCGACACCATCCGGGTGCTGTTTGTAGTACGCGGCCGCAAGCTGTTGGCATGGATTTTGGGTTTCTTCCAGTCTGCGGTATTCATTGTTGCCATCAGCAGTGTGCTCACAAACCAACAAAATGCACTGACAATCATCGGCTATGCCGCTGGCTTTGCTACGGGAAACGTGGTCGGGATGTTGATTGAAGAGCGCTTGGCGATTGGTCACATCCATATTTCGATCGTCAGCCCGATGCGCGGTGTGGCGATTGCCGAGATGCTGCGTGAGCATGGTTTTGCCGTGACGGAGCTGTCTGCCAGAGGCTTGAACGGTATGGTGACTTTGTTGCACGTGGATGTTATGCGTAAACAGCTTGA
>CAYPJS010000156.1:0-28476 GCA_964411135.1 uncultured Anaerolinea sp. | reverse complement strand
GGGCAATAATGGTTCTTATTCCGGTAAACGCGGAAAAATCATCACCGTTTACAGCCCCAAGGGGGGTACCGGCTGCTCGATGATCGCTGCCAATCTGGCGCTTGCCCTTCAAAAAAAGGGTTCGACCATCCTGATTGATGCCAGTCTGCAATTTGGCGATGTAGCTGTGATGCTCAATGAGCAGGTTAAGAACAGCATTATTGATCTCACGTCCCGCGCAGATGAACTCGATCCCGATATCGTTCGTGAAGTCGCAATGGTGCACTCCCCCAGTGGATTGAGTTTTTTGGCCTGTCCACCCCGGGTGGAATTTGCGGACGAGGTCAGTGGGGATCAATTTGCGAAACTGTTAGACTACCTGACTTCAATTTTCTCTTATATCGTTATCGATACCGCTTCATATCTCACCCATGTGGTCCAGGCTGCTTTAGAATACTCAGACCACATCGTTCTCCTCACCACTCAGGAGATCCCCTGCATTAAAAGCTGTAACCTCTTCATCACGCTGGCAAATGACAGCGGGCTGCGTGACCGGATCACTTTCATTATGAACCGGTATGATAAACGCATTACAATTACCCCGGATAAGGTGGGGGAAAGTTTACGCATTCCAATTACCCACATCATCCCATTTGATGAAAAGATTGTCACAAACTCCATTAACCGCGGTCTTCCATTTGTGGAAGAAAACGAGACATATCCAATCAGCAAGACGATTTTAGCACTGGCAGAAAGCTTCGTTGACAAAGAGGCGGTACATGAAGCGTCAGCTGAGCGATTGTCGTTCCTGAAAAAATAAGGGTAACCATAAAGGATAAAACATGTCTATTCTAAGCAGGATCGGGAAAGACCAAAATCCTCAGGATCCCAACAATCAAGGTAAAGACCAAAATGGGGGAACGCCACGTCAAACACCGATCGTCCCTCAAAGACGGATCACGACCCCAGACCGCACTACGAATGATACTTACCAGGATTTAAAGACCCGAGTGCAAAATAAGCTGATATCGACCATCGATACCAGCATGGACGTAACCAAAATCGCGGAAGTCCGACGTACAATTCAAGAACTCTTCGAGCAAATTCTTAGCGAAGAAAACATTGTGTTGTCGCGGCCCGAGCGTGCAAGGCTGTTTGAACAAATCGCGGCTGAAATCCTTGGCTTAGGTCCGATTCAGTCGCTCCTTGAAGATGAAACTGTGACGGAAGTCATGGTGAATGGTGCAAAGAATATCTATATCGAGCGCCGCGGGAAAATATCTCGAGCCCCGCTAAGTTTCGAGAATAATGACCATGTGATGAGGATCATCGAAAGAATTGTTGCACCGTTAGGACGGCGTGTGGATGAATCCTCGCCTTTCGTGGACGCTCGTCTGTCGGATGGCTCCCGTGTCAACGCCATCATTCCACCCCTCAGTCTGGTTGGCCCGGTAATTACAATTCGGAAATTTGCCCGCACGCCAATTACTGTTGATCAATTGATCCAGTTTGGTACCTTGACCCCGGAATCAATCCAATTTTTGGATGCCTGTGTCAAAGCCCGCTTAAATGTCATTATCTCGGGTGGTACCGGTTCCGGAAAGACAACTTTGCTCAACGTGCTTTCTGGTTTTATCCCTGGCGATGAGCGGATCATCACAGTGGAAAATGCAGCAGAGCTCCAACTCCGCCAGGAACATGTGGTAACCCTTGAGTCGCGCCCGGCTAACATCGAAGGCCGCGGCGAAATCACCATCCGGCAGCTTGTGATCAACACCTTACGTATGCGCCCCGACCGAATTATCGTTGGTGAGGTCCGCGATGATGCGGCCCTGGACATGCTTCAGGCCATGAACACCGGTCATGATGGGTCAATGACCACCTTGCACTCGAATTCACCTCGCGATACGCTGGCCCGTTTGGAGACGATGATCATGATGGCTGGCATGGATCTGCCTGTACGCGCCATCCGCGAGCAAATCGCCTCTGCAATTGATGTCATCATTCACCAAGAGCGTATGCGAGATGGCACCCGGAAAGTCGTCAACATTACCGAAATTGCCGGAATGGAAGGCGATGTGGTGACCATGACGGATATTTATGTGTTTGAACAGACAGGTATTGAAAACGGGAAGATCGTCGGGAAACTGCGACCTACCGGGTTGCGGCCACGATTCTATGAAAAAATCGAGGCTGCCGGTATTCATTTGCCGCCATCCCTTTGGGGCATGGGTGAACGAAGACGATAATGAGCGGAACTTTCCGAACCATCCGTTTTTCTGGAAGCAGGTGAGATTATGGATATTAGCCCGGCCATTATCTTAATACTGGGCGGCGGGATCGCCTTGCTGCTGTTGATCATTGGCATTGCCGTGTCCTTGACCAGCGAGCGCAGCATGGTGGAAGAGCGTCTGGGAAAGTATGTCGAGGACCAGCGTGAAGCCTCCGCGCTTGAGATTAAGAAAGGCGGTCTTGAGAACCCTTTCACGAATTGGTTAAACAAGCGTGTCGAGAAATCTTCATACGCTGACAGGATTTCCAGAAAACTTGCACGCGCAGATCTAAAGCTGAAACCAGGCGAATATATTTTCGCGATCATTCTCGCGATTGCGATTGCCGCCTTGATTGGTTACGTAATTGGACGTCAATCAATCATTTTCATGGCCATTGGCGGGGTTGTTGGCGGGTTCCTGCCAAACATGTACCTGAACAGCCAGACCCAAAAAAGATTGAGAAAGTTTAATGACCAGCTGGCAGATATGCTCAACCTGATGGTAAACGGTTTACGTGCCGGTTACTCGACCATGCAGGCGATGGAAGCGGTCAGTAAGGAACTTCCATCCCCCATCAATGACGAGTTCCGCCGGGTGGTGCAGGAAATGCAACTCGGCGTAACCATGGAAAGAGCATTAGACAATCTATTGGAACGCATCCCGTCAGATGACCTTGATCTGGTAATTACCGCGATTAACGTGCAGCGTGAGGTTGGTGGTAACCTGGCTGAAATCCTGGACACAATTTCATTCACCATCCGGGAGCGTGTCAGAATTAAAGGTGAGATCCGTGTTCTAACCACGCAAGTGATGTATTCAGGCCGCTTCCTTTCCATCATGCCGATCCTGGTTATCCTTGCCCTGTATGCCCTCAGCCCTAGCTACATTATGCAATATACCAACCCCGAAAACGGGATTTGCGGTTATGTAGCTCTTGGCGTTTCAGCAGTCCTTATCGTTGCCGGCTACTTCTCCATGAAGAAGCTCGGTGATATCGAAGTATAGCGAGCCCAGGAGAATTAAATGGAAATTCTTCTTATCCTGATTATTCTCGTACTCGTTGGCGCGGTGGTGCTAACCGTGATCGGTTTGCGAAGACCGGAATCGGATAACGACCGGGCTCTCCAGGCCCGTCTCGAGGAGTTCAGTCAAACGGGTGAACTACCGAACCTGCGTGAGCTGGAACTTTCACAGCCATTCACAGACCGTGTAATCTACCCGGTAGCGCGTAAACTGGGCGAGATTGCGACCAAGTTTACGCCGCAGAATGCCATGAACTCCATTGAGAGGAAACTGGAGTTGGCAGGGACCACCTCGCGTATCGATCCATCCATGGTTTTCGTGGGTCAACTTGTGCTTGGTGTGCTTTTTGGTGGGATGATTCTGCTATTCACCAGCCTCGGTTCTGCGAATTGGCCTCCGTCACGTGTCTTGATCCTCACCATCCTTTTCACCGTTCTGGGCTTCTATTTCCCACAGATGCTTCTCACCAGCAAAATTACCCGGCGGCAAAAAGAAATTCGGAAAGCCATGCCAGATGCGCTTGATCTTCTGACCATTTGTGTCGAGGCAGGCTTAGGTTTTGAAGCCGCAATGGCAAAAGTAAGTCAGAAATGGGTATCTGAACTTTCTCTGGCTTTCGCCCGTGCAATCCAGGAAATTCAGCTCGGTAAAGTGCGCCGGGAAGCTCTGCGTGACATGGCAGACCGAATCGGCCTGGCAGAAATGACCAGCTTTGTTGCTGCTGTAATTCAAAGCGAATCATTGGGTGTAAGTCTTGCAAAAGTACTCAGGATTCAATCCGATCAAATGCGCGTGAAGCGCCGCCAGCGTGCTGAGGAAGAAGCGCACAAAGCCCCGTTAAAAATGCTCATCCCAATGACACTGTTGATCTTCCCCTCTATCGTCATCGTTCTGATGGCACCTGCTGCCTTGAATATGATGCGGTCAGCTCTGGGCGGTATGTTCGGCTTCGGGCAGTAAAGCGATAAATCTGAACGTTCTTTACAGCACCCTTACCGCCTGAGCCTTCAGGAGGTTAATTGACGCACAGCCCCAATTTCGCACGGGAGTACACACTCAATCGGTGGCTCTGGCATGCTCTCGATTGGTTGTACCCGCCTGTTTGTGCTGCCTGCTCCACGCCCGGTTACAGATTGTGTAATGACTGCCTGAAAAAAGTAAAAATTATTAATCAGCAAAAAGTATGTCCAGTTTGCGGTATTCCGCAGACCGAATTTCGGGTGTGTGACGAATGTGAAGGCGCTCCACCAGCTTTTACAGCCGTACGATCCTGGGGCGTTTATGAAGACCCGTTGAGGAGTACGATTCACCGGTTGAAATATCACAGCGATTTGGGTGTGAGTCAGGATTTAGCGGGGCAACTATCCCGGTTATTGTCTCAAATGTCCTGGTCAATCGACCTCGTGACCCCCGTTCCGCTGAGTGCTGAACGGCAGCGGCAGCGCGGCTACAACCAGGCATCCTTATTGGCGCGCTGGGTCAGTTTGGCCAAGAAAATTCGGTGCGAAACGAATGCCTTGATTAGAGTTAAGGACACAACCTCGCAGGTGGGGTTAACAGGGCCTGAAAGACGTCGAAACGTCTCTGGTGCTTTTAAAGCTGAACCCAGGGTGGTAGACGGGAAATCTATCCTTGTGATTGATGACGTTGCCACCACGGGGGCGACCATGCAGGCTTGTGCTATTGCCTTAATTGGAGCCGGCGCAGCTCGTGTCTACGGATTGACCCTCGCACGGGCAGGCCACATCCACTTGAGTTGAGATATACTTATAAAAAGATAGAAAACAAATGGCAGTCCCTGCGTAAGCTGCAGATCATTATTTTCTACTGGAGGATACGATGGACCTGAAAATTGATACGTTCGCCCGCAACATGGTACTGACTGACCGCATCATCGAATATGTCGATAAGAAGGTGGGCAAGTTAGGGCGTCTCATCGGGAGTGTGGATGACACCAGGGTTGATCTGTCCTACGTAAAATCTGCTCGCAGTGCCACGGACCGTCAGGTGGCGCAAATTACCATTCGCGGGAAGGGATTTATCCTTCGCGTCGAGGAGCGCGCCGATGACATGTTCGCTGCTATCGACGCAGCCGTCGACAAGATGCAGCGTCAAATCGAGCGGTTCAAAGGCAAGCGGCAGCGCGGACGTACAGAGGGGGTTCCCGTGTCAGAGATGGTAGCCGAACCCGTGGAAGTCGAAGCGGGTGAAGAAGCCGAAACAATTGTGCGCCGCAAAACTTTTACCCTGACTCCGATGGATGAACTCGAAGCCATTGAGCAGATGAAGCTCCTTGGGCATGAAGAGTTTTTTGTTTTTTATAATGCTACTACCAACGCAATTAATGTGCTGTACACCCGCCGCGATGGTACCTTCGGGTTGATCGAGCCCAAATTAGGGTAACCGGCAGCGCCCTTTTGGCGAGTATAACCATAATCAATTATTGATTACCACAAGCCAGGCGGAAAACCGCCTGGCTTGTTATTTGTGACGTCTTGTCGAGACCGCTTGCCTGTACTATAATCGGAACGTTTTTAACCCATTAAACTTTGAAGGCTGGATGTAAATGATTGATGTAAATGATTTACGCAAAGGCGTAACTTTTGAGTACGACGGCAATCTTTTCAAGGTTCTGGAGTACAGCCATCATAAGCCTGGCCGCGGCAATGCGACCATTCGGATTAAAGCCCGAAATCTTCGCAGCGGCGGCACGATTGAAAAGACCTTCCAATCTGGCGACCGCGTACCGGATGCGCGCCTGGAATACCATATGGCTCAGTATCTTTATTCTGATGGTGAAACCTATTATTTCATGGATCAGGAAACCTTTGAACAATATCCTTTGGGTTCAGACGCCCTGGGTGAGTACACAGGATATCTCAAAGAGGAAATGCCAGTTAAATTGACATTCTACGGCACCGAAGCTCTTGATATCGAACTGCCAACGACTGTTGATTTAAAAATCGTACAGGCTGAAATCGCTGTTCGCGGCGACACGGCAACCGGCGTTACAAAAAATGTTACGGTTGAAACCGGTATGCAGGTGCAGGTGCCCCAATTCGTCAACGAAGGTGATATCATTCGCGTTGATACCCGCACCGGGACTTACGTTACACGCGTTCAGTAATTTCTCGCAACTGGAAAAATAAACTCCCTAAACGCAGCCCGGGGTCTGGGACTGCGTTTCGGTGTAACCAGAAAGGTTCCATTTATGCGCACACCGGCAGGCATTGATTGCCCATACTTCTATGGTGATTACTACCGTGGAAAGAACCGCGAAGAGTGCCGATTAATCGGGAACCAGCCCCCTCCCAAAGATTGGAACCCGAAACTTTGCGCTTCGTGCCCTGTCCCAGGCATTCTGCGCGCCAATGCGTGCACATTTTTAAAGCTCCGCGCTGAAGTAAAACGAACTCTGGGGGTTTTTAGAAAACGGGTTGTCATAACCGCTTATTGCACCAAATCCCAACAAAACGTGCCAGAGCCGCATATTGGATGCGGTTTGTGCCATTCCATTCCCGCAGAATTTACCGATAACTCAAAATGACTCTGACGCTCCTTATTGACCTGGACGATACCCTAATCTCTAATGACGTAGATGTATTTTTAAAGGCGTACTTTACCAGCCTGGGAGATGCGCTTCAGCCCTGGGTCCCTCCATCAAAAATGATGGAGGCAATGATGACTGCCACAAAAGGCATGCTCAAGAAAAAAGCGCCTGCTTTGACGATGGAAGAACAATTCGATCGTGTTTTCTATCCGATGCTGGGATTAGAAAAAAAGACGCTTAAGGCCGTGATTGATCGGTTTTACGCCGAAAAATTCCCTGAACTTAGGGGGTTGACCTCACCGCGGTCTGAAGCTATTCAATTGATCAAGGAAGGTTTACAACGCGGCTGGAATATTGTGGTAGCGACCAACCCACTGTTTCCGCTAACCGCGATTGAACAGCGGTTAGATTGGGCGGGACTAGCCCCAACGCACACCAGTTTCGGCCATATCACCAGCTATGAAACCTCGCATTTCTGTAAACCTCACACAGCGTATTATGCTGAGATCCTGGGTAAACTTACCTGGCCTGCGCATCCGGTAGTTATGGTGGGAAACAGCCTAGAAGACGACATCTTGCCTGCGGATAAGATTGGATTGCCCACTTACTGGCTTAATGACGATGGTAAGGGCGACAGGCGGGGTTCTTTAAGCACGTCCGGAGCGCTGGATGGGGTCTTGCCCTGGCTTGAAACAATTGAGGTTGAGCAGCCAAAAATTGATCTGCAGTGTCATGAAGCGACCATGGCAACCCTACAATCAACGCCGGCAGTACTGGAGCAAATGTCTCGCCAGCTGCCCCCAGAAAACTGGTCTTTCCGAACAGGGAAATCTGAATGGAATCTGGTGGAAATCCTGGCACACCTTCGGGATGTGGATAGGGAAGTTAACCTGGGGCGGATTCAATCAACAATCCGTGGCGAGAACCCCTTCCTGCCTGGAGCCAATACAGACATTTGGGTACAAGAACGGGGGTATGCTAGTGAGGAAGGCACTGCCGCACTCAATGGGTTTATCCAAAGCCGTACTCACCTGCTCGAACTGCTTGACGGAGCAACAGACGAGGATCTTTCTCAGCCAGCCCGTCACGCTATTTTCGGCCCTACCACTTTACGAGAATTGCTGGGTTTCATTGCCACCCACGACCGGACCCATATTCGCCAGGCATACAACACGGTTCACCCCGGTTGATAAGCTCACGTTCTCAAACAGGCACGGCGCTGGAAAATGGAAATCTGCATCGCGGGAAACTTCCAGCGGGCAAAAATTGAGTATCTGTCGACCGGTTTGGCTATCTTAAGACTTTATAAGAGTTTTATATAATCGCCCCGCAAAGGATTGCCAGACTGGCAAGCCCCAGCATAGATTGGTATAATTTCCTAGATAAAATTTACGAAAATCATTTAATGGATGAACATCTCAGGAGGTATGAGTGAGTTCACGCAACCAATCCTATATCATTTATCTGCTGTTATTCATCGCCATAATTTCAATGGTGGTTTATAGCTTTGGGCAGCGCGGAAATACCTCCGAAGTGTCCATTAACCAGTTGGCAGCAGATATTAAAAGCGGAAAAGTAACAAAAATCGAAGGCGACGAGGACAGGCTCTCCATCACCTATAAAGATTTAACTGAATCCGTTGCTACCAAGGAAGCCGATGCCACACTGGTGGAACAACTTCTCTCCCTTGGAGTCACTCAGGACCAGTTGGATCCTTCCAAGCTCAAGATCCTCATTCAACCACCAAGTGCGTGGCTGGGCGTCTTTACGGCTTTAGGCTATATCCTCCCATTCTTGCTGTTGATTGGGGCGTTCTTCTTTATCTTCCGGCAAGCACAGGGCAGCAACAATGCTGCCATGTCATTCGGTAAATCCCGCGCCCGCATGTTTACAGGCGACCATCCTACTGTGACCTTTGCTGATGTGGCTGGTGTGGAAGAAGCCAAGGAAGAACTCAAAGAAGTGGTTGAGTTCCTGCGGGAACCCCAAAAATTCATTCAACTTGGAGCCCGTATTCCAAAGGGCGTCCTGTTGGTTGGCCCTCCCGGCACCGGTAAGACTTTGATGGCGAAAGCAGTATCCGGAGAAGCTGGGGTGCCCTTCTTCTCGATTTCCGGATCGGAATTTGTGGAAATGTTCGTCGGCGTAGGCGCAAGCCGAGTCCGTGACCTGTTCGACCAGGCCAAGCGCCACTCTCCATGCATTGTGTTTGTGGATGAAATTGACGCCGTTGGTCGGCAGCGCGGCGCTGGTTTGGGCGGCAGCCATGATGAACGCGAGCAGACCCTGAACCAGATGCTGGTTGAGATGGACGGCTTCGATACCGACACGAATATCATCATTATGGCAGCTACAAACCGGCCTGATATTCTCGACCCGGCCTTACTTCGCCCTGGACGGTTCGACCGGCGGGTTGTGCTCGACCGCCCGGATGTCCGTGGACGCGAGGCTATTCTCAACGTACATGTCAAGGGAAAACCCCTTGAACCAGACATTAATTTGAATACATTGGCTCGGGCTACTCCCGGGTTTGTCGGCGCGGATTTAGAGAATCTGGTTAATGAGGCGGCGATTCTGGCTGCCCGGCGCAACCGAAAAAGCATTTCGCAGCCCGAATTCGAAGAAGCCATTGAGCGCGTGATCGCCGGACCCGAGCGCAAAAGCCGCCTGATCAATCCGGATGAGAAAAAGATTATCGCATATCATGAGGCTGGCCATGCGGTAGTGATGAATGCGCTGCCCGAGCATGATCCGGTGCAAAAAATCACCATTATCGCCCGCGGCATGGCTGGTGGTTATACCATCGCCCTGCCCTCCGAAGACCGTACCATGATGCCGCGCAAGAAACTGTTAGCTGATATGGTTGGCTTACTGGGCGGTCGTGCTGCCGAAGAAATTGTCTTTGACGATATTACCTCCGGAGCTGGCAACGATATCGAACGTGTGACCCAGATTGCGCGCCAGATGGTCACCCGCCTGGGAATGAGCTCCGAAATGGGCCCGATGGTGTACGGTCAGAAAGAAGAATTGATTTTCCTGGGTCGTGAAATTTCTGAACAGCGGGATTACTCGGAGGCAGTTGCAGAACAAATCGACCGTGAGGTCCGTAAACTGGTAAGCGAAGCCCACGAACGTGCCCGTGCGATTCTGATGGAATACCGCGATAAACTCGATGCGGTGGCTGGCAAGCTTCTTGAGGTCGAAACCCTCACAAAGGAAGAATTTGAACAAATCTTTCCCCCGCCAGTCACAAAGGCCAACGGCGTACCAGCACTAATGGCAAACAACTAACGACAAAAAAGACCGTGCAGTCAAACCGCACGGTCTTTTATCTCTTAAGCTAACCCTTCGATATGCATGCGTTTCAGTTCCCGCCTCAGTACCTTGCCGACGGTCGAACGTGGCAATTCCTGAATGAAAGCCACCACCGATGGCACCTTATACCAAACCAGGCGCTCCTGACACCAGCTGCGTACCTCAGCAGGTTCCATTTGCTCACCGGATTTTAATACCACCCATGCTTTGACGATTTCCACTTTTTGAGGGTGGGGAACGCCCGAAACCCCACACTCTTTGACTTTAGGGTGCATCCCGATGACCTCTTCCACTTCTCGCGGCCAGACCTGGAACCCGCCGATCTTGATCAATTCCTTCAGCCTGTCAACCAGGTAAAAATAGCCGTCATCGTCCATTCTGGCAATATCGCCTGTATGCAGCCATCCGTCTACAAGCGTGATTTTGTCTTCGTCCGGCCGATTGTGATAGCCGCGCATGACTTGCGGTCCGCGCAGCAGCAGTTCACCGCTTGAGCCGGTGGGAACGGTCTCACCCGTGACAACATCCACTATACGGCAGTCCATGCCGGGCAGCGGCAGCCCAATCGAACCAGACTTGTTCACGCCAAACATTGGATTGCAATGCGTGGCAGTCGGGGTTTCGGATAAACCGTAACCTTCCATCAATTTTCCGCCGGTCAATACTTCAAACCGGGCTTTTACCTCCGGCGGTAAGGGCGCTGATCCCGATATACAGGCTTTAATTGATGATAGGTCGAATTTTCCGGGTTGGGATTCGACGAATTGATTTATGGCGGCATACATATTCGGCACGCCTGGAAAAAGCGTCGGATGGTATTCGTTTATTGCAGTCAGGATGTCCTCGATGCTGCGCGGATTCATGACCAGTACCATGCTGGCGCCAAGGCCCATCCCAACGCTCATGGCAATCACCATACCGTAAACGTGGAACAATGGGATGGCTGCCAGAACAGTTTCCTGCCCGTCCTGTAAACCAACCAGCCAGGAGCGAAACTGCGCAGTATTTGCAACCAGGTTCCGATGCAACCCCACTGCCGCTTTTGGTACCCCGGTTGTACCACCGCTGTATTGAAAAATTGCCACGTTATCTGGGTATACCTTCGGTAGTATTCCCCCCAAAGATTCAGACGTAAACAACAGCTCGGTCAATAGATAATCCTTGCTTGTCTGACTGAATATCTTTGATTGCGATGCACCTTTCACCAGGATATCCACCAGTATTGATGCTTCCTCGATGCGCGAATAAATGATCGTTTGGATGGGCGTGGTTTTTCGGATTTCTTCCAGCAGTTCACGCTGGGTGTCTAATGCGATGACGACCTTCGCGCCTGAATCGTCTAGTTGGAACCCCATGTCACCTTTTTTATACTGGGGGTTCATGGCAGCAACCACTCCGCCGGCTTTCAATACTGCATAAAACGCCAGAATAAACTGTGGGATGTTGGGAAGAACCAATCCGACTCTGTCACCAGGCTTTACCCCAATTGCGACCAGGCTGGCTGCCAGGCTATCGGTTAAAAGTTTCATCTCATGAAATGCAATCGCCTGCCCGCGAAATATCGTGCAGGGTTTTGATGGATAATTTTCTGCAGCCCGGTCCAAAGCGTCGAAGGCAGTATCCGGCTTAATTTCAATCTCGGCCGGGACTCCCGGGTCATATCGAGTCAACCATGGTTTCTGCATACCTCAAACCTCCAACCGGTAAGGAATATTTATTGGACCTGGGCGCCAGGCACGGTCCAGCAATCCGACTTTTCGAGCACCGAAATTGCCTGCGGCAATGCTTCCGGCCCTGCCTGTATCCAGTGAATATTGGGATCGTCTGATTTAAACCAGTTAGCCTGACGCCGGATATAATCGCGTGTCAGGCGTTTCATACGGGTAACCGCTTCCTCCAAGGACATTTGACCATCTAAATAGGCGCAAATTTCACGGTAACCGATCGCTGATAGGGTTGGAAGATCCGCTGACAACCCCGAATCCCTGAGAGCACGCACTTCTTCGATAAATCCCTGGTCGAGCATTGCCAGAATTCGGTCATCTACGCGTTTATATAATTCTGGGCGGGGACGGTTAAGACCCAGTTTCAAGATAGAATATTGGGATTGCCCTACCCGCCGCTGTTCAGAAAATTTCTTCCCACTCAGGAAAATAACTTCCAAAGCACGCACTGTCCGACGCATATTTTCAGGTTGAATAACATTTGCCGCTGCCGGATCCAGAAGGGCAAGCTTACGGTGGAACTCGAAAGGGCCAAGTGCCCTCCCCCAGGCTTCCAATACCGGCCTGAGTCGGTGGTCCGGTTCCTGGGTAGGGATTTGCCAATCTTCCAGCAATCCGTACACGTATTGACCGGTGCCGCCAACCAGGAATGGTAATTTTCCCCGTGCATGAATACCTGCCAGAACTTCCTGTGCCTCGCGTTTAAAGGCCGCCAGACTCCAGGATTCCCCGGGTTCTGCTACGTCAATCAAATGGTGCGGCACGCGCGCTAATTCCTCGGGCGTTGGCTTGGCGGTCCCGATATCCATGCCGCGGTAAAACTGACGAGAATCCGCAGAGACAATTTCACCTTCATACACTTCAGCCAACTCAATGGCGAGAACGGTCTTTCCAACCGCAGTCGGTCCGACTACCGCCACTACCGGCAGAGGTAGATCACGCCAGAGCATCTTCAAACCACATAATTTCTACCGGGCGGTTTGCACGCCGCCCGCGAATTGAAATTACATCGATACGCCAATCTGGATTAGCGTCCGGGTGATCCTCGAGGTATTGCTGCGCTGAAAGCAGCATGTGCTCCTGCTTGCGCGCGGTCACAGCCTCCTCCGGTGGGTTGGAATTAATGCTGGAACGCGTCTTAACTTCGATGAAAACAAGTTGATCCCCGCTTTGCATCACCAGATCGATCTCGCCGTAAGGCGTCCGATAATTCCGCGTTACAAGGACCAGGCCGCGTTCCATTAAAAACGCTTCAGCCTGACGCTCTCCCCAAGAGCCTAACACCTGTTTGTAATTATTCCCAGTTTTCGATGATTTAATCATTGTCAGGTTTATTCTACCCGGAAATAATTTCCTCAGTTATAAAAGTTTTGTGAACCAGTGTATTTATGCTAAACTTTGATTATTCAGATGGTGCCCTGTCATAAATTGCCGGTTCAAAGCAGCCGGCGATTTTCCTAAACAGGAAGGACTTTTAATATAAAATGCAGAAATCACCAACTGACTCATCAATTATTGAAACATTATAAGGAGTTGGAATGCCCGTCGGCGAAATAATCGCTATCGGCACTGAACTACTCCTGGGTGAAATCCAGGACACAAATACTGCATTCATTGCCAGGACCTTGCGCGATGCCGGTATAGACCTCTACCGAGCCATGCTTGTGGGCGATAATTCTGACCGCATTGCCCGGGCCATCAACGAAGCGCTTGACAGGGCAGATATTGTGATTACCACTGGAGGGCTGGGTCCGACTGTCGATGATCCGACCAGATTGGCTGCTGCAAAAGCTTTTTCGACTGACCTGGTATATCACCCTGAATTATGGGATCAAATACAGGTCCGCTTCCAACGGTTTCACCGCCAGGCAACCAATAACAACCAGCGGCAAGCATACATACCCAACGGAGCTATCGCAATCGAGAATCAGGTCGGTACTGCTCCTGCATTCTACATGCAGGACGGTAAAGGGATCCTGGTCTGCCTGCCAGGCGTTCCGCGCGAGATGGAACACCTCCTGAAAAAGAGTGTAATGCCGCTCCTCTCCACAATTTATAACTTAAAGGGAATTATCAAGGCCTACGTAATCCATACAGCTGGCGTAGGTGAATCCCAGGTGGATGAGTGGATTGGTGACCTTGAAACTCAGGCTAACCCGACTGTCGGTTTATTAGCGCATCCAGGCCAGGTTGATATCCGCGTGACAGCGAAGGCGGCATCGGAAAATGAAGCGGATGCATTGATATCTGAAATGGTTGCAAAAATCAGCGAACGGGTCGGAAGTGCCATTTTCGGCAGCAATCACGAAACCCTTGTTCAAGTGGTTACCAATGGACTTAAGGCGCGGGATTGGTCGCTGGCAGTGTTTGAAACTGGCTTTGGTCAGGCAATTGTCCAACCGTTGGATTCCGCAGGGGTTTCTGTTTCTCAGTGGGTGTCACTCCAATACGGCTGTAACCCTGAGGATCTGCGCAGAATGGTAGAAGAGAGTCACAACCAGAAGACAGCAGATGTCATTCTGGGTGCAGCGTATTACCCGGGCAATGAACAGCAAGATATCCATTTGGTCCTGTCCACACCCAACGGCATGTATACCGCTGACCGCTCCTATGGAGGTCCTCCATTGGCTGGACCTGCCTGGGGTGTTCAGACCGCATTAGATTTTATCCGCAGAAAGCTACTCTGAGATAACGTTAACCCACTGTATGGAGAGAAACGCCCCATGACCGACGTCACACTTATTCTTAAAAATGCCATCGTTCTAACCATGGATGGAGATTACCAGATCTTTGACCCGGGTGCGGTTGTGGTCCGTGGAGATAATATTATTGCAGTAGGTTCGGAACGAAAAGTATTGCAGGACTACCCGGATGCTGAGCAATTCGACTGCGGCGGTAAAGTCCTTATGCCGGGGCTGGTAAATGCTCATACCCATGTTCCAATGACCTTACTCAGGGGATTAGCAGATGACTTGCGCCTGGATGTTTGGCTGCTGGGTTACATGATGCCGGTCGAAAGAGAGTTTGTATCACCCGATTTTGTTCAACTTGGCACCAAAATCGCCTGCGCAGAAATGATCCGAAGCGGCATCACCAGCTTTGCAGATATGTACTATTTTGAAGAAGATGTCGCCAGGGCTACAGCTGCCAGTGGGATGCGCGCGGTCTGTTCGCAAAGTGTTTTAAAATTTCCCACGCCCGATGCACATTCCTATGAAGAATCACTGGCGTACGCACGGGATTACATCCAACGCTGGAAGGACCATCCGCTGATCACGCCTTCCATTGCGCCGCATGCGGTCTACACCACCACTGAGGAAATCCTGCGCACATGTGCAGAAATCGCAATGGAGTATGACGTTCCCCTGCATATCCATATTGCCGAAACCAGCTTTGAGGTGGAAAACTTCCGCCGTGAGCAGGGCATGCCGATTGTGCCATATATCAAGAAATTGAACTTACTGGATGCAAAAGTTCTGGCAGCCCATTGCGTTCACCTTGATGATGGCGAGATGCGCACCTTCGAGCATTACAATACAGGGGTCGCTCACAACCCCTCATCGAATATGAAACTTGCTTCCGGAATTGCGCCCATCAAACGCATGCTCGACCTGGGCTTAAACGTCGGTATTGGGACTGATGGCCCTGCCTCAAACAACGATCTCGATATGTTTGAGGAAATTCGGCTTGCATCCTTTTTAGCAAAAGGTTCCAGCGGTGACCCGACAGCCCTACCCGCCCGCCAGACTCTGGCAATGGCTACACGGTTCGGGGCTGCCGCTATGCACATCGGCAACTTGACCGGGTCGCTTGAGGTTGGAAAACGCGCCGATCTTATCCTGGTGGATATTTCAGTTCTGCACAATTCACCGCGCTTCCGGCGCGATTCGCTGGGAGCCTATGCTCAGGTGGTTTATGCTGCCAAAGCTGTGGATGTAACCGATGTAATGGTCAATGGGGTCTGGCTGATGCGCGACCACCAATTAACCACGATAAACGAGACAGAACTATTGAAACAAGCCGATGAGTACGCGCGAAAAATTGATGTTTTCCTGATACAGCGCGAAAAGTCGTTATTATCAAAGCTTCTGGCATTGGGTGAACAAACCGAGGAAGAAGAGAGCTTCGAGGTGCAAGCCAAAGTGCCGATCACCAGCCGGGAGATGGTACTGAAAGCGCTTGAAAAACCTGAGATCGAAGTTATCCGCAATCGTCATTATCAACAATTCGACACATACTTCTCATTTGATACGCCTGAGGAGGGCCGCCTGCGTTACCGCGAGGACCACTTCCTGGATGACACAGGACGCATCTTACAAGTCCGGTCGCGATTAACCCTGATAGGTCCTTCACGCGAGCATCTGTTCCCGCAAAAAGTCCTGCTCTCCCGCAGCCGTTTTTTGGCCGCTGCCACCCAGTCTCCACGCTTCTACCGGGAATATTTCAAACCCGCACATGAATATGAGGTTGAAAAAGACCGTCTGCGATTCCTGGTCAAGTTTAAGGATACCGAGTTCTTTATCAACCTGGATGAAACCAGGCATCCAAAGCTGGGTTCTTTCCTGGAGATAAAAAGCCGGACGTGGTCCCGTAATGATGCAGACAAGAAATCACGGCTGGTGGTAGATTTAATCCGTTTCCTGGGAGAAGCTCCTGAGAATACCATTTCGCAGGATTATATTGAGATGGCGGAAGGACAAAACAAATGATGACCGCGGGGCAGCTCAATTATGAATTCACAGCCTGATGCGCTGCGGGTCTTATTTCTAGCTTCTGAAGCCGCCCCACTGATAAAGGTCGGCGGACTGGGAGATGTTGCAGGTTCACTTCCGGTGGCACTTCAGTCATTAGCTCCACCCGATTGGCTGGGTCCCCGGCTAGATGTTAGACTGGTTCTTCCATATCACACGGTCATTCATAAACAAATCAAAGACCCGCAGCTCATCGCGACATTTGACGTAGACAGGCAATCAGGCAGAGATCAGGCTCAGGTTTACCTGACCAGTATAAATGGCCTGTCAGTTTACTTGATCAACGGTGCGCCAATTACTCCGGATAATCTGGTTTACAGCCGCGACCCCGACCTGGATGGCAGGAAATATGTTTTCTTCTCTCTGGCTGCCGTCAAGATGATTGAACATCTGGATTGGAAACCGGATGTCCTTCACGCCAATGATTGGCACACCGGTGCAGCCTTATATTCGCTGGCACTGCGATCCAACGAAGTACCGGAATTCTCCTCCATTCGAAAAATCATCAGTGTGCATAACCTGCCCTTTATGGGTAAAGATGCCGTTCAGGCGATGCGTGATTATAAAATTCCTCCTTTTACGCAGCCGCCTCTGCCTGAGTGGGCAGAATTATTCCCTTTGCCCCTGGGGATGCTCTCAGCTGACCATATCGTCGCGGTTTCTCCGGGTTACGCAGATGAGATCCTCACACCTGAGTTCGGCTGCGGTCTCCAGGATTTTCTTTTGACCCGAACAGAGCACATCGACGGCATATTAAATGGGCTTGACCAGGAAACATGGGATCCTTCCTGTGATGGATTGCTTCAATTTCCCTATACTGCTCAAACCCTCGAACAAAAAGGATTGAATAAAGCAGCCATGCAGGTTGAGTTGAATCTGGAGGTTAAACCTGAAATTCCGCTGTTGGTCATGGTTTCTCGCATGGACCAGCAGAAAGGTGTGGATATTGCCATACAGGGCCTTCGGTTAACTGCCGATCACCCCTGGCAGGCTGTAATCCTGGGCACCGGGGACTCGGTCCTCGAGACGGGCTGCCGCAGCCTTGAGGCTGAATTTCCTGATCGCGTTCGTGCATTAATAAAATTCGACAACGCTCTTTCGCACCGTCTGTATGCGGCCGGTGACATCCTGTTAATGCCATCCCGTTATGAACCATGCGGCTTGAGCCAGATGATTTCCATGCGGTACGGCACTGTCCCCTATGCCAGGGCAACCGGTGGATTACGCGATACGATTCATGATGACCCAACCATGGCAACCAGTACAGGGTTCTTATTCAAGGACGCTCAACCAGAAGAGTTCTCCGAAGGACTTCGCCGCGCCCTATATTCTTACGACGACCGTAACGAATGGAAAAAGATACAAGTGCGGGGGATGAGCCAGGATTTTTCCTGGAAAAATTCTGCTTTGAAATACGCCAGCCTTTACTTAGCATAATCAGGGAGAACCATTATGAACATCCGAGCAGTGATTTTAGCTGGAGGAGAAGGCACCAGATTGGGGGTATTAACTGCCAAACGGACAAAACCTGCCGTGCCATTTGCCGGGAAATACCGCATCATTGATTTTCCCCTCTCGAATTGTGTCAACTCTCGTATTTTCGATGTAATGATCGTGGCACAGTATCGTCCGCACTCCTTAATCGAACATATTGGCGCAGGCGGTCCATGGGATTTAAACCGGGATTTCACGGGCGGGGTGCGTATTCTTACCCCTTATCGTGCACGCGGTTCGTCCTGGTTCGTTGGAACCGCTGACGCCGTTCAGCAGAATTTCACTTTTATTAAACATGACAACCCCCAGGCTGTGTTAATGCTTTCTGGCGACCATATTTACTCTATGAATTACGAACCGTTAATCCGCTATCATGAGGAACGCAAGGCGGATGTTACCGTGGCAGTCATCAACGTACCGCTTACTGAAGCGTCTCGCTTTGGTATTGTCGGCGTGGACGAACACAACAATGTCACTTCCTTTGTGGAGAAACCAGCTAATCCGCCGTCGAACCTGGCCAACATGGGGATCTATATCTTCAATATGGACGCCCTCAACCTTGCGCTGTGGGAGGATCACTTAAATCAAGAATCCGCGCATGATTTTGGAAAGAACATTCTGCCCACGATGATTGCCAGCGGTAAGAAGATCGTTGCGTACCCTTATGATGGTTACTGGATGGATGTCGGGACTTCCCAATCGTACTGGCAGGCGCATATGGATCTGTTATGCACACCACCGGCATTCAATCTGTACAATCCCACCTGGGTTATCCATACCCGCACCGAGGAACGCCCGCCTGCCCGCATCCACAAGGGCGCTGTGGTGGAGGACAGCCTCATTTGCGACGGTTGTACGATCGAGCCAGGTGCCCGGGTGGTTAGATCTGTTTTGTCGCCTGGCGTAACGGTTCGATCAGGGTCAGTCATCGAAGAATCAATCGTCCTTACCCACACCACGATTTCCAATGATTGCAGCATCATTCGGTCGGTTTTGGATAAACGTATCCACATTGGCGAAGGTGTAAAAATCGGCGGCATCAGCCCGGATGAAATAAAAATTGCCATGGTAGGACGCAAAGCCGTGGTCCCGGCTGGGGCAGTCATTCACCCGGGTGGAACGGTCGGATGGGATGTGATATCATCCGATTACCAGAGCCTCGAAATAAAAGAAGGCGAATTCGTCCAACCCAGGAGGTTACCCTTTGAAATTTGAACGCGCTTCCGGACTGATTCTGCACCCCACCAGCCTTCCGGGCCCGGATGGCATTGGCGACCTTGGACCAGAAGCATATCGTTGGGTAAATTTCCTGGTCGATTCTGGCTGCCGATTATGGGAAGTCCTGCCGCTTGGGCCAACCGGGTATGGCGACTCGCCATACCAATGTTTTTCCGCGTTTGCCGGGAATCCTTACCTCATCAGCCCGGCACTCCTGCTTGAACAGGGCTTAATTACCCGCGGCGATCTTGCAGACCGCCCAACTTTCCCGATCGATACTGTTGACTACGGGCCTGCCATCCAGTGGAAGCTCAAAATATTGGATCGGGCTTTTTTGCATTTTACACAAAATCGCGACCCGCAAATATGGGTGGAATACGAAAAATTTAAACAACAACAGAATTATTGGCTGCGTGATTTTGCGCTTTTTATGGCTATCAAGGAATCGAATGGCGGTGTTTCCTGGGAAAACTGGCCAATCCCATTGCGCAAGCGCGATAAACGCGCGCTAGAAAATTTTATTTCAGGCAATAATCAAAAAATTGAAAGCCATGCCTTCCGCCAATTTCTTTTCTTCCAGCAATGGAATGAATTAAAACGCTATGCCAACTCTCGCGAAATAAAAATAATTGGAGATATTCCAATTTTTGTCGCCTATGACAGTGCGGACGCATGGTCACACCCCGAACTATTTTACCTGGACGATGATGGCAAGCCGAGCGTCGTTGCTGGTGTACCCCCTGATTATTTCTCCCCAACCGGTCAACTCTGGGGAAATCCGCTTTACCGCTGGGATGTTCATCAGCAGCAGGAGTACAGCTGGTGGATCGAAAGACTACGCTCCACCTTGACGTTTGTGGATTTTGCCCGCCTGGATCATTTCCGGGGTTTTGCCGGATATTGGGAAGTCCCTTACGGGCTGCCTACGGCTGAAATAGGTCGCTGGGTTCGCGGACCAGGTGTGGATTTCTTTGAGGTGGTGCGAAATGGCCTGGGTGACCTGCCAATTATTGCCGAAGATCTCGGCGTTATCACCCCGGATGTAGTCGCATTGCGGGAACGGTTCAACCTGCCAGGCATGAAGGTCTTTCAATTTGCTTTCAGCAGCGACCCAACCGACCCTTTCTTACCCCACAACTACCCGCAGCAATGTGTGGCATTTACCGGCACCCATGATAATGACACAGCCATCGGCTGGTATCAGACAGCACCCGAAACAGAACGTGATTTTATTCGGCGCTACGTCGGCCGCTCCGGGACCGATATTTCCTGGGACATGATTCGGGCAGTATGGTCTTCGGTCGCGGTTTTCGCACTTGCACCACTCCAGGATGTCCTAAGTTTAGGACCCGAGGCGCGGATGAACCTTCCCGGCAGACCTTACGGGAATTGGGGTTGGCGGTTAAATCCAAATCGATTAAATGAGTCGATATCAAAACGGCTATACGAAATGAATTATTTGTATGGGCGTGTCGATCTTGATCTGCCGAAGCCAGAAATTAAATTGGAGTATCAATCCTGAACTTCAGTCCGTAATCCGGCTCGGGATGCTAAAAATATCCCGGTCAGAATCATCAGGCCACCGAAAATTTCTGCCGGTCCCGGCACCTCGTTAAGGAAAATCACTGCCAGGATTGTTGTTCCAACCGGTTCACCTAACAATGCCAGTGACACAAATGCCGCTGGCAAATATTTTAATGCCCAATTAAAGGCAGAATGCCCGATTATCTGGGGGAAAAAGGCGAGCAGCAAAAACCACAGGTATGTGACAGCCGGAAAATTGCCTGCCGGCTGGCCTGACACAATAACCAAGATGATTAATATTATGGCCGAAATGCTATAAACACTAAAAGTATAGGATAGAAGCGGCATGGCGGGCCGGACTTGCCTGCCGACAAGCATATAACCGGATGCCATGAAAGCACCAAATAAAGCCAGTGCATTCCCGATCAGGGCTCGTCCGCCTAAGAATTCGCGCAGCGGCAGACAGGTCAACTGTCCACCCAGCATCGTGCAGGCTTCCTGGAAACCAACTACAGCCCCGCCTGCCATTGCCAGGAATAAACCGATCCATATTTCCCGACGCATCCTTTCCCTCAAAACCAACGGTGAAAGAATAGCGACCCATAAGGGAGTGGTTGTCACCAGGACGACGGAACTCGCAACACTGGTATATTCAAGGGAAGTTATCCAGGTAGCGAAATGCAGCGCCAGGAAAATTCCTGAAAAGCCAACCAGCCAGCGCTGTCTTATCGTGAGAATTTTCAGGGATTTAAGAGCGCCTGGCAAGGCAAATGGCGCAAGGATGACACTCGCAAGACCCATCCGGTAGGCAGATACGACAATGGATGAAGCATCGTCCTGTGCATACCGGATGAATATCGAGGCAGTCGAGACTGCCAGGATGCCCAAAGCCAGGATAGCGAAAGGCGGTAAAGTCGAGGATTGCTTGGATGTCATATTCCAGAGAAGTCTATAAGGCGGATTGCTTGACAAAGGGTGCCAGGCTGAATACAATTTTGTCAATCAGGTGTACAAAATGGATCGAAATGGGTATAAAACCCTGCTAACCAGTTTGACCTGCCACCTGATTATGTTGAACGGTTCTGGGGCTTTGGATGCGAGGATTATACAGCCGTTTTCCTTAAAATCCGAAAGTCTGGTTGAGGTTATTCCCGCTCCTTCCTTATTGCATTCCCATCCATAATGGACAAAGCCCGATCCTTTTCACGGTAAGGGTATAATCGGATTACACATCTGTCTCTCGTCCACTAACCATATCTGGAGGAAAATATGACCCACATTATTACCAGTCTTTGTCTGCGTGATGGCGGTTGTGCCACGGTCTGCCCGGTTGAGTGCATTGTTCCCGGTAAGCCGGAGGACAAGTATCCCTGGTACTATATCGATCCAGACACCTGTATCGATTGCGGTGCTTGCATTCCAGAATGCCCATTCGCAGCCATCTTCCCTGAAGATGAGGTCCCTTCTGCCTTTACTGCTAAAGGCGGTGAAAGGGTTTCGTGGCCTGTTGGGACACCCGGTCACGCAGAAGTTTATGACGGGACCAACCATGATGGTGAAGCAGTTCACCTGGAAGGCACTCGCACCCTTACTTCCGGTGAGGTCTTGGATCTTACTCCAGATATCAAAGAGAATTACAGTTTCTACTCCGAGGGTCCTGGCTACAGCGCTGCAGGTTAATAACGCAACTTGAGGAAGTCTTTTTGACTTCCTCATTTTTTACATCCAAATTTGACTATAAAGATAGGGTTGGTCAATGAGCGAAAACAGTTTCCGTATCGAACGTGATTCTCTTGGCGAAATAAAAGTGCCTGCGGATGCTTTGTATGGTCCTCAGACTCAGCGCGCTGTGGAAAATTTTCCAATATCGGGGCTACACCCTTACCAGGCGTTCATCTGGTCGATGGTGTTGATCAAGCGGGCGGCTGCCGAGGTGAATCGGGATGTTGGTCTGTTGGACCAAAAAATTGCCGGGGTCATCATCCAGGCAGGAGAAGAGTTATTAGCCGGTCAATGGGACGAACACTTTGTCGTAGATCCATTCCAGGCAGGAGCCGGCACCAGCCACAACATGAATGTTAATGAAGTGATGGCAAACCGCGCAACCCTGCTGCTGGGAGGAAAATTGGGCGAGTATGCCGTGAATCCCAACGACCATGTCAATATGTCACAATCAACAAATGATACGATTCCAACCGCCATCCGCCTGGGCTGCCTGTGGCGTTTGGATGAGCTTGTAACCACAGTTGACAATCTAGTCGAGGCACTTAAGGACAAAGCCGTTGAATTCGATGATGTGGTCAAATCCGGACGTACGCATTTACAGGACGCAGTACCTGTTCGGTTAGGCCAGGAGTTCGGGGGTTATGCGCGGGCGGTTGAAAGGGATGCGGAGCGCATCATCCGCGCTGCGGAAGGGTTGCGGCGGTTGGGAATTGGTGGAACAGCGACCGGCACAGGCTTAAATGCCCACCCCGAATACCATGCGCGCATGATTAATGTACTTTCACGGGTGTCCGGGTTGACCCTGTATGAATCCGACAATTTATTTGAAAGCATGCAGTCGATGGCGGATATGGCAGATTTTTCGGCCTCGATGCGAACGCTGGCTATCACGCTGATACGCATCGCCAATGACCTGCGCCTGCTTTCCTCGGGTCCATCCACCGGTTTCGATGAGATCCGTCTGCCTGCTGTTCAGCCTGGATCATCTATCATGCCCGGTAAGGTAAACCCTGTTTTAGCAGAAATGCTGGACATGGCTATGTTCCATGTAATCGGGTTGGATACCGCCGTCAGCCTGGCATCTCAGGCTGGTCAACTGGAATTGAATGTGATGATGCCCATCATCGCGCACGATCTCTTCGAAATGATGCACGTCATAATTGGCGCAGTAAAAGCGTTTACAACGCGCTGCGTGGTGGGGATTAAAGTTAACCGCCCAAAAGCTGAGGGTTGGCTGGCACGCAACACGATCGTCGTGACCGCGCTAAATCCAATTATTGGGTACTCGGTAGGCGCAGCGCTGGTGAAGGAAGCACTCAGCCGCGACCTTACAGTACAGGAGGTAGCCCTGGAGAAAGCCGAACAGGGCATCCTGCTGCATAAAGAAACCCATTTACCGTTGCGGGTAGAAGAAATTCAAGCCATTTTCAGCGATATGCGAAAATTTACTGAAGGCGGCCTGGTCGGCGGCGGCGGAGGCGGTGGATAATTTATTTTGTGCTGGCGAAAAGTGCAGCGCCTACAATACCGGCCTGGTTTAAGAACTGGGCCGGTATTATTTTGGCTTTGGTTTCCACCAGGGGCAGAAAATAATAGGCCTGTTTGCTAATGCCACCACCGACGATAATCAGATCCGGCCAGATGAGCGCTTCGATCTCGGACAGGTATTCTTGAAATCGTTTGGCATACTTTTCCCAGGTCATGTTTTTATTTTGGCGGGCAGCATCCGACGCACGCGTTTCGGCATCCTTACCGCGGATCTTAATATGGCCCAGTTCAGTATTTGGGACCAGGACTCCATCCACAAATATAGCGCTGCCGATTCCGGTGCCAAGGGTCAACACTAGCACAACCCCCTTCGACTCGCGTCCGGCTCCGAAGGTCATTTCTGCCAATCCAGCTACATCTGCATCGTTCCCCGTTAAAATTGGAATGCCGCACGCGTCCTTCAACAGCGTATTGACGTTGACCCCGATCCAACTTTTATCAATATTGGCTGCAGTCTTTACAACGCCGTGTAGAACCACTGCAGGGAAGCCGCACCCCGCTGTACCCTGATAGCCAAACTCCTGAACCAGCGTTCTTACTGTTTCTGCAACATCCCCAGGTCTCGCGCCTTCGGGCGTTGGGATACGTTTCCGCTCTGTTACCAGCTCTCCATTTGTAACATCAACCAGAGCGCCTTTAATGCCGCTGCCGCCAATATCAATACCCAGGATTCCGTCCATCATATGCTCCAAAATTGGTGGATTTGTTTTTGATTACTGACAACTATTACCCAGGTGTTCTTCGAAAGTTTCAGCAAAGTTATGCAGACCTGAGCCGTCACAGCTTGCCCGAAAATAATAATAGGGAGACTCTGCCGGAAAGGCAACCGACTGCAGTGCCGGCAATCCAGGGTTACAAATCGCACCCGGTGGCAGGCCAAAATTCTTGTAGGTATTGTAAGCTGACACCGTTTCCAAATCGGCAAAAGAGAGAGGATTGGTCCACCAGGTGCCCTGCGAATCGTTGTATCCCACTGCATACTGAACTGTGGGGTCAGAATCCAGACTCATGCCTATCGCCAACCGGTTGTGAAATACCGAGGCGATCATTGGTCCTTCACTTTCTACCATCGCCTCTCGCTGTACAATAGAGGCCAGGATAACGGCCTGCTGCAGATCCAGGCTGCGGTTAGCAAATCCCATGCGAAGTTCATTGCTTATGTTGGAATTGAATGCAGAAATAAACAGGTCGATCAACCCATCCAATCCCGTTTCACGCGGGATGCGATATTCGCCAGGAAACATATAGCCCTCTAGCGTGCCAGTGCTGATCCCAAGTTCAGTCAACCACTCAGGTTTTGGGTTCTCAACCGCACTTAGAAATTCGGCTGGAGTAATCGTCAATCCTGAAGTCGGGAGTGACGCAGCAACCTCTTCCGCCCGCCAGCCGGGCAGAATTACAAATGTAATTTCAGCCGGCGTTGCATCCTGCAGCTTTTGAGCAATTTCAATGGTATTCCAGGCAGGACTGATCTCATAATTCCCTGCCTGCAGATTGGTATCAAGGCCGGAATAAATCAGGTATAGTCGGAATGCTTCTGCGTTCTGTATGAGTGAAGCCTGCTCCAATCGAAGCCCAACCGAATTGACTGACTCACCCACTTCGACGGTAAACGGCAGGTTCACACCGCTCGAATTTGCAGGGGTCAAAATTGACTTGCGGTTCAACAGCAGCTGGGCCGAGTACTGGATTCGCTGGAAGAATCCAAGGTTTGCAGATGCTGGTCCGAAGGTTTCTTCTGCAAGGCTGGGAATCGACGATCCCACATAATATATGCCGCCAGCCACAATACAGGCAAGGATGAGCAATAACACGCAGGAGATTGGGAAAGTGCGGCGCTTGGGTTCAGCCATTTACGTTTCCTCAGGAATGGTCGGGGGAAAATCGAGGTTTGGGTTGTGTGCATCCAGATACGACTGCAAGATTACTGCGGCTGCAACCTCATCCAGATGGCCGGCACGTTTTCGGCGGGAAACACCTGCGGCGGTCCGAGCCATTTTAGCCATCTGCGTACTTCCACTTTCATCCCATAATTCTACCGGCAATTCTGTTTGCAGTCGCACGGCATCTGCCAGCCTTTCCGCTTTTCGAGCGGCTGGGCCGGGTAGTCCCTCCGAATCGAGAGGATATCCAATAATTATTCTCACCGCCCCGTGATCGAGGGCGGTTTGGGCAATCTGGGCAGCATCAACCACCCTGACGACATGCTTTAATACCGTCAGTGGACTGGCAAGCATTCCGGAAGGATCGCTGAGAGCCAGTCCAATATTTTTTTCACCAGGGTCGACTGCCAGAATGCGTCCGGTTGGATTCTTCAATGGAAAGCCACCTCAATTCGAAACGGGATAGAAGGCAGACGGGGCCACCATGCCGGTGATACTTCGATTTCGGGCGGTTGGGAAAGGTTCAGGTTAGCCTGAACAACCTTCCTTACGCTCTGAACAGGTTTCCCTTGCATGGAAGTTAATAATTCTCCAAGCGACACGGTTTGAACCATGGACCGCGAAACCTGGATGCTCCAGCGCTCACGATTGCCTTCGGTGGTGTTAAGCCTGGTCGGGCTTGAAAAAGCATAACTTCCTGGTAGGACTGTTTTATCACCCGTTTGGGCAGCGTCCATTGCAGGAGCAGCCATGGATATGAGGTCGGCCCGGCTGACGGCCAGGCTGCTAACCACAATCTTCAGAGAAAGCTTAACTCGGTCAGCCGGGCTGTTGGTTTCTGGCTGACGAATTTCCGATTCAACCTTGTCAACTCTAAGGGTTTCAGAAAACAGAATCAGATCATTGCCGTATTGAGCTAGGAAATCACGCCCTGCATCCTCCAAAAGAGACGTCACCAGCGCATCGAATAATTTTGTGTAGTCGCTCTCGCTGGCCATCAGCCCCTGCCGGTCCCTCCCGCCGGAAGCGTCCTGCAGATTGGTCACCTTTACAAAATACCCAAGGTCTCCATCCACAACCGAGATCGAATTCGCTGCCGTATTCCCGCCAGAGCCAGGTTGAATGGCATGGATAGTTACTTGACCGTTTTCTTCAAAACCACCGTCAATCGTGACTGGGATTCGGGATTCGAATCGTATGGGTGGGTCTCCAGGGACTGAAAAAACCGTTCCTGCCGGGATCGTTATTGGCTGATCGGTAAGGTTCGTGATGGATAACACGGTTGAAGCGGAGCCTACCGGAATGGTGGCTAATCCAGTTGCGGCAGCCTCCATTTGCCCCTCAACGGTCGTCGTCAATATCGTTGCCGGGATCCTACCGGAGGGTAAAACCAAATCATCTCCGACCTCTGGATACAGGATCAAATCAATCGACTGAGTTTCCCGGGGCAATTTTATCTCAACCCTGGCTGAAGGGACAAATAAAAAGACCAGAGCCAGGAAACCGGCCATCCCAATGGTGAAGAGGATGATCCGTGCCCAGGTCGGCAGGTTCCCTTTTGGCTGCTGGATATGTTTCTGTAAAACCCTTATCGAGGGTTGGGACTGCCGTTGACGGAAAATCTGCAGCCGCTGGCGAGATTTGGTCCGCCATGTAAGCCGTTCTGCTGCCAGGATCGATGGGAAAACTGGGATTGCAAGCTCTGAAGCCAATTGTTTGGTAGCAGGGTCACGGGTTACCAGTCCTAACTGTCCGCCTGTGTGATCCGCGGCTCTTTGGATTAGAACGAGGTCCAGACGGGAAAATTTTGGGGGGCGGTGTCTTGGAAATGCTAAAAGGATCCGGGTTGCTTTGGCCCAGGATAACTTATCGCGAATGGAATTCACGTCATCGTATGCTTCCAGGCGAAAAATTTGTGTTTTCATTCAGCTTCTGATGGGATTATCCAGGCGAACTAATCTGGTCTTCGATGTGTCCTGTTTGCATTGGATATAGATTCCTGTAACCGGGCAACCTCTCGAGGTTCCAATTCTCGCCATTCACCAGGGTTAAGCCCTTCCAGGTTCAGGTGTCCGATCGCAATTCGTACAATGCGCAAAGTTGGCAGCCCGACGGATGCAGTCATGTGGCGTATCTGCCTTTTCTTTCCCTCCCGCAATACGATACGAAGCCAAGTAGTGGGTCCGTGCGGGGTGACCGGTTTTTCCCGATTTGGGAGGGTCGGCTCCGGAACCACCATAGCCTGACAGCGGCGGGTCATGCGCCCCTTTACCATGACTCCTTGTTCTAAAAGAGCCAAAACTTCAGAAGTTGCGATCCCCTCCACCTGTACCAGGTAGGTTTTTGGGATTTTGTGGTCAGGTGCGGTCAATTGATGAATTAAATCCCCATCATCCGTCAGCAATAGCAGACCTTCGCTGTCCAGATCGAGTCTGCCTGCGGAATAAACCCCCTCCACAGGCACAAAAT